>NZ_JAGXJM010000002.1:92169-582419 GCF_019091445.1 Streptomyces sp. GbtcB7 | reverse complement strand
GGAAGGCGGGTAACCGCTGGAGGTGACCGGTACTAATAGGCCGAGGGCTTGTCCTCAGTTGCTCGCGTCCACTGTGTTGGTTCTGAAACCACGAACAACCCCATTCCCAGGGCCACTGGGTGTGGTGCGGTAGTTACAGTTTCATAGTGTTTCGGTGGTCATAGCGTGAGGGAAACGCCCGGTTACATTCCGAACCCGGAAGCTAAGCCTCACAGCGCCGATGGTACTGCAGGGGGGACCCTGTGGGAGAGTAGGACGCCGCCGAACTCATATTAAAAGAGCTGGTCCCCGAACTTCGGTTCGGGGACCAGCTCTTTTTTGTTGTCCGACACTTTGCGTTCACTTTGCGCGACAAGCATCCGCGGCATGGGTACAGCTGCAATGCTCAGGGCCGCGGGCGTCGGAGTCGGCGACGAGGTCATCGTGCCGGCGTTCGGGAACGTCGAGGTCGCGGAGGCCGTGACCCAGGTCGGTGCGTCGGCCGTCTTCGCCGACATAGACCCGGTGACGTACTGCCTTGACGCCGACGCTGTCGAGGCGGCCGTGACCCCGAGGTCGACCGCTGTCGTCGTCGTACACCGCTTCGGTCGGTCGGCCGACATGGCGCGGCTGCGGGACGTCGGGCAGCGACACGGGCTTCTGGTGCTGGAACTGGGCGAGTCCGAGGCGCCGTACGACGAGATCGCGCAGCGCAGGGAGCGGGCCGCCTATCTCGACGGGCGGCTGAGCGGAGTGCGCACGCCGGACGGCGGTGACGGGCACACGTACCAGCAGTACGTCGTGCGCGTGCCCGGCAATGGCAGGCCGGACCGGGACGCCTTCGCACGGGCCGTACGGGCCAAGGGAATTGAGTGCCGGGTGCCGGTGAAGACGCCCGTGCACCGGCTGCCCGGGTTCCGTCGGGACGTGCACCTCCCGGAGACGGAGCGCGCCGCCGACGAGACTCTCGCGCTGCCCGTGGACGCGTCGTTGACGAAGCGGGAGATGCAGCGGATCGTCTCCGCGTGCAATGCGCTCGGGGGATTGCTGCAGCCCGCCTTCTGATCCGACGGGACTGGTTGGGAGCACGCTCGTGTTCGGGGTATGATCTATTTCGTTGCCGCGAGGGAAACCTCGAAAAGGCGACCGGCCCCCCTAGCTCAGTCGGCAGAGCGTCTCCATGGTAAGGAGAAGGTCAACGGTTCGATTCCGTTGGGGGGCTCCAGCAGAAAAGGCCTCCGCCCTTACGGGCGGGGGCCTTTCGCATGTCCGGGAGTGTCCCGGAGTCGAGTGCGACCTCAGTCCCGCTGAAGGCCCGGCACCCGCATCGCCAGAATCGCCATGTCGTCGGACGGGGCGTCGGAGGCGAAGCGCTCGACCGCGCGCATGATGCGGGCGGCCACCGCTCCCGCCGTGAGGCCCGTACACGTGGTGAGGACGTCCGTGAGGCCGTCGTCGCCCAACATGCGGGTGCCCTCACGGCGTTCGGTGACGCCGTCCGTCACACACAGCAGCACGTCGCCCGGGTCGAGGGTGATGGTCTGCTCGTACAGCTCCAGGTCTTCCATGACACCGAGGAGGGGCTGCGGTTCGGCGGCGGCTTCTACGGTGCCGTCCTGGCGCAGGCGGAGCGGGAGCGGGTGGCCCGCGCAGACCACCTTCAGCATGGCGCTGCCGTCCTCCTGGGGCCACAACTCGCCGTAGAGCAGGGTCAGGAAGCGGCTGCGGGCGCCCTCGTCCAGGATCGCGGAGTTCAGGCGCTCCAGGACCGCGGGGCCGCCGAAGCCCTCGCGGGCCAGGAGGCGCAGGGCGTGCCGGGCGAGGCCCGTGACCGCCGCCGCCTCCGGGCCCGTACCGCAGACGTCGCCGATGGCGAAGCCGTAGACGCCGTCACGGATCGGGAAGAGGTCGTAGAAGTCGCCGCCGACCTCGTTGCCCTCGCCGGCCGCGCGGTAGATGACCTCGACCTCGACGCCGTCGATGTGCGGGAGGTCGGGCGGCAGGAGGCTGCGCTGGAGGGACTGGCTGATGGCCGTGCGCTCCGAGTACAGGCGGGCGTTGTCGAGGGCCAGGGCGGCCCTGCGGGACAGGTCCTCGGCCAGTTCCAGGATTTCCTGGCGGAAGTGTTCGTCGGAGGGCTTGCCGAGCGTCAGCATGCCGATGACGCGGTTGCGGGCGACCAGGGGCAGGACGACGGTCTCGCCGCCGACCGCCGCGGCCGTCGCCAGGGTCGTACCGATGCCGGAGGTGACCGAGGCGGGCTCGCCGAGGCCCAGGCTGCGCATGGAGGTGCGCAGGGCCGCCTGGTGGGCCGCCTCGCCCGGGGCCGCCCAGACGCGGGCGCCGGGGGTGGGGACCGGGTCCGGTGGGGCGATCTTCGAGAGCAGGGCCTTGAGACCGTCGATGCGTTCCTCGTCCTCGTGCAGGACGTACGAGAGGTACGGGTCCGAGGCCTGGTCGGCGATCGTGTAGACCGCGCACCAGGTGGCGAGGGTCGGGACCGTCATCTGGGCCATGAGGGCGAGGGTCTGGTCGCGGTCCAGGGTGCCGGCGAGGAGGTCGGAGGCCTCGACGAGGAAGCTCAGCGAGCCGCGGCGCAGGCGTTCCAGCTCGCCCAGGCGGGCCGATTCCACCGCGAGCGCGATGCGGTCGGCGGCGAACTGGAGGCGCAGGGCCTCCTCGTTCGAGTAGCGGGAGGGTCCCTCGGCCGCGACACCGAGGGAGCCGGTGAGGCGGCCCTCGACCTTCAGCGGGACCGTGACGACCGAGCGCATGCCGGTGCCGGCCAGCAGCGGTACGGCGCCGGGGACGACCGTCAGGTCCTCGTGGACGGCGGGCATACGGGCCGAGCCGTAGCGGCCGGGGCCCGCCTCGACGGGGACGCGGGCGAAGCGCTGGCGGGCGGAGGGCAGGCCCGTCGAGGCTCGTACCTCCAACTCCGTCTCGTCGTCGGTCGCGAGGAGCAGGAAGGCGGAGTCGCCGTCGAGCATGTCGCGGGCGCGCTCCACCGTGCGCTGAAGGAGGCCGTCCAGGTCGTCCGGGGCGGGGGAGCCGATGAAGACCTCGAAGGGGTCCGTGGCCTGGCCCTCGGAGCTGGTCGTCGTGTCGGTGGCCGACGCCCGCAACGGGGTCTGCAGGACGGCGCGTTCGTGGTCGCGTACGAGAAGGCAGACCGTGGAGGGTTCGCCGCCCGTGTCGCGGACGCGGAGGTGCGAGGCGTAGACCGGGGTCACGCGGCCGCTCGCGGCCCGGAGCCCGTAGCTGCCCTCCCAGCGCGAGAGTTGGAGGGCCTCGACGATGCCGGTGCTGGTGCCCGGGGTGTGCGGCCAGGCCGCGAGGTCGGTGAGGGGCTTGCCGATGACCTGCTCGGCGGCGTACCCGAAAAGGTCCTCCGCGTCCTCGTTCCAGGCCGAGATGGCGCCGACGCGGTCGATCTGGATCACCGCGACGCGGACGCGGCCGTCGGCGAGCGGAAGGAGGTGGGCGGGGAGGGAGGGGCCCGCGCTGCGGGTGCCGACCGGGCGATCGGGGAGGTCGAGGTGGAACCAGACCTGCTTGTGCGTGGGGGAGTAGTCGACGCCCCAGCGGCCGGCCAGGGCGGCGCACAACTGGAGTCCGCGCCCGCCCTCGCGGTCGGGGCTGCCCATGTTCACAGCCGTCGCCTGGAGTGGAATTTCACGTTCCGGGTAGCGGTCTGCCACCTCGATGCGTACGCCTTCGTCGCTGCGCAGACACAGGACATCCGCGGAGGTGCCCGCATGCACGACAGCATTGGTGACGAGTTCGCTGGTCAGGACCACCGCGTCGTCGACGATGTCGGCGAAGCCCCAGCCCTGGAGGGTGTCGCGGACGAAGGATCTGGCGGTCGCGACCGATCGCCCGACGGGATCGAAACTGGCGGCCGCGCGCGCGGTGATCACAGCACTCCTTGTCCGGTTGTCGGCGTGCGGGGCCCCGTGGCCGACCCGCTCCTGCCGGGGCAGTGCCTGGTTCCCCGTCGGCCGAGGATCCTGGGGCTGTCCCCCAGGATGCAGTCCGGTGGTCATGGTGCGGTGCCCCTCCGATGCCTGCCCGCTCGTTCTTGTGCCACCGCCCAGGCCGGACAAACCGGTGTGGCTGGACAGCCGCATGCAAGGTTACTTACCTTCGCCGTCCATGCGGATGCCGGTCACCGGTGTTTCCGTCGGGAGAGGGGCAGAGTTTCCGTTCGGACAGGTGCCTGTGTGTCCGTCCTGACGAGGCTGTGCCCGCCTCCGGGCGGTGTGCGGACGATGTGCGAAGCTGCCGAACTGTTATGGCCTGGTTCAGCCGGGGTGAAACACTGGGCAAGCTCCAGTGAGAAGGTCGGACAGGCCGAGTGCCTGCCGGTTCGCCGAGCAGTAGTACCTGAGCACGAGCAGTGGTACCCGAGCAAGCAGTACCCGAGTACGCCGAGCAGTAATGGTCGACCCTTGCGGGAGGGACACAGTGGAGTCTGGCGCAGCGACGCGGGGCGGTAGGACGCGCGCAGAAGACGGACAGTCCCTGAACAACCGGCGCACACCACGCAATGGCACCACCGAGGTGGATACGGCTGCCCTGAACAGGCTGCTGACGGCTCTGGTGTCGATGCGGGACGGCAATTTCCGCAAGCGCCTCACGGTCTCCGGTGATGGCGTGATGTCGGAGATCGCGGCTGTCTTCAATGAGGTGGCGGACCGGAATCTGCATCTGACGGGTGAGCTGTCGCGGGTGCGGCGGGTGGTCGGGCGTGAGGGAAAGCTCACGGAGCGGCTGGAGTCGGGCGCCTGCGAGGGTTCCTGGGGTGCCGCGATCGACGCGTCGAACGCGCTCGTCGACGACCTCGTACGACCGGTCTCCGAGGTCGGCCGGGTGCTGTCCGCGGTGGCGGAGGGCGATCTGTCGCCGCGTATGGAACTGCGGGCGCAGGCGGCGGACGGCAACGGGCATCCGCTGCGCGGGGAGTTCCTGAAGGTCGGACGGACGGTCAACAACCTGGTCGACCAGCTGTCGACGTTCACCGACGAGGTCACGCGGGTGGCCAGTGAGGTGGGCACCGAGGGCAAGCTGGGCGGGCAGGCCCGGGTGCGCGGAATGTCCGGTTCGTGGAAGGACCTCACGGATTCGGTCAACACCATGGCGTACCGGCTGACGGCTCAGGTGCGTGACATCGCTCTCGTGACGACGGCGGTCGCGAAGGGCGACTTGTCCCGGAAGGTCACGGTTCATGTGGCCGGCGAGATGCTGGAGCTGAAGAACACCGTCAACACGATGGTGGATCAGCTGTCCTCGTTCTCCTCCGAGGTGACGCGAGTCGCGCGTGAGGTGGGCACCGAGGGCGAGCTCGGCGGCCAGGCGCAGGTGCCCGGTGTGGCCGGGGTGTGGAAGGACCTCACCGATTCGGTGAACCTGATGGCCGGTAACCTCACGGCCCAGGTGCGCGGGATCGCGCAGGTGACGACGGCGGTCGCGAGCGGTGACCTGTCGCAGAAGGTGACCGTTTCCGCGCGCGGCGAGGTCGCGCAGCTCGCCGAGACGATCAACCAGATGACCGAGACGCTGCGGACGTTCGCGGACGAGGTCACGCGGGTGGCCAACGAGGTCGGTGGCGAGGGGCGGCTCGGCGGTCAGGCGAACGTGCCGGGCGCGGCGGGGACGTGGAAGGACCTGACGGACTCCGTCAACACGGTGTTCCGGAACCTCACGACCCAGGTGCGGGACATCGCCGCGGTGACGACGGCGGTCGCCAACGGTGATCTGTCGCAGAAGGTCACCGTCGACGTGGCCGGCGAGATGCTGGAGCTGAAGAACACCGTCAACACGATGGTCGACCAGCTGTCGTCGTTCGGTGTCGAGGTCACGCGCGTGGCGCGCGAGGTCGGTGTCGAGGGTGAACTGGGCGGCCAGGCGCAGGTGCCGGGTGTGGCCGGTACGTGGAAGGACCTCACCGACTCCGTCAACACGGCGTTCCGGAACCTGACGGGTCAGGTCCGCAACATCGCGCAGGTGACGACGGCGGTCGCGAACGGTGACCTGTCTCAGAAGGTGACGGTCGACGTCTCCGGAGAGATGCTCCAGCTGAAGAACACCGTGAACACGATGGTGGACCAGCTGTCCTCGTTCGCCGACCAGGTGACGCGGATGGCCCGGGACGTGGGCACGGAGGGCCGCCTCGGCGGTCAGGCCCGCGTGGACGGCGTGTCCGGTACGTGGAAGGAACTCACCGATTCCGTCAACTTCATGGCGGGGAACCTGACCTCGCAGGTACGGCAGATCGCCCAGGTCACCACGGCGGTGGCGCGGGGTGACCTGTCGCAGAAGATCGACGTGGACGCGCGTGGCGAGATCCTGGAGCTGAAGAACACCATCAACACGATGGTCGACCAGCTCTCCGCCTTCGCGGACCAGGTGACGCGGGTGGCCCGTGAGGTGGGTACGGAGGGCCGTCTCGGCGGTCAGGCGCAGGTGCCCGGCGTCGCCGGTGTGTGGCGCGACCTGACGGACTCCGTGAACGGCATGGCGGGCAACCTCACCGCCCAGGTGCGCAACATCGCGCAGGTCGCGACCGCGGTGGCGCGGGGTGACCTGTCGCAGAAGATCGACGTGGACGCGCGTGGCGAGATCCTGGAGCTGAAGAACACCCTCAACACGATGGTGGACCAGCTCTCGAACTTCGCCGAGCAGGTGACGCGGGTGGCCCGTGAAGTGGGCACGGAGGGCATGCTCGGCGGTCAGGCCGAGGTGCAGGGTGTCTCCGGCACCTGGAAGGACCTCACGCAGTCCGTGAACTTCATGGCGAACAACCTGACCATCCAGGTCCGCAACATCGCCGAGGTCACGACGGCGGTCGCCATGGGCGACCTGTCGAAGAAGATCACCGTCGACGCCAAGGGTGAGATCCTCGAACTCGTCACCACCGTGAACACGATGGTGGACCAGCTGTCGTCCTTCGCCGAGCAGGTGACCCGGGTGGCCCGCGAGGTGGGCACCGAGGGCATCCTCGGCGGGCAGGCTCATGTGCCCGGTGTCACGGGCATCTGGAAGGACCTCAGCAACAACGTGAACCTGATGGCCAACAACCTGACCATGCAGGTGCGCAACATCTCCCAGGTCGCCGCGGCCGTCGCCAACGGCGATCTGACCCGTACGGTGACGATCGAGGCGCGCGGCGAGGTCGCGCAGCTCGCCGACACCTTCAACACCATGGTGAAGACGCTGAGTTCGTTCGCCGACCAGGTCACCAAGGTGGCCCGCGAGGTGGGCACGGACGGCATCCTCGGCGGGCAGGCGCACGTCCCGGGTGTGGCCGGTACGTGGAAGGACCTCACCGAGTCCGTGAACGGGATGGCGTCCAACCTGACCGGTCAGGTGCGCAACATCGCGATGGTCACCACGGCCATCGCCAAGGGCGACCTCACCAAGAAGATCGACATCGACGCGCGCGGCGAGATCCTGGAGCTGAAGACCACCATCAACACGATGGTCGACCAGCTGTCGTCCTTCGCCGAGGAGGTCACCCGAGTCGCCCGCGAGGTGGGTACCGAGGGGCAACTGGGCGGCCAGGCACGCGTGCGTGACGTCGACGGCACCTGGCGCGACCTCACCGAGTCGGTGAACGAGATGGCCGGGAACCTGACCCGGCAGGTGCGTGCCATCGCGCGCGTGGCGACCGCGGTGACCCGCGGCGACCTGAACCTGAAGATCGATGTGGACGCCTCGGGCGAGATCCAGGAACTTCAGGACTACATCAACAAGATGATCGCCAACCTGCGCGACACCACCATCGCCAACAAGGAACAGGACTGGCTCAAGGGCAACCTCGCCCGTATCTCCGCCCTGATGCAGGGGCGCCGCGACCTCGACGACGTGGCCTCGCTGATCATGAGTGAGCTGACGCCGGTGGTCTCGGCGCAGCACGGCGCGTTCTTCCTCTCCATGCCACTGGTCGACGGCAAGGAGGCGGGCAACGACGAGGACGCGTACGAGCTGCGCATGCTCGGTTCGTACGGCTACTCGATGGGCTCCATGCCGACGTCGTTCCGGCCCGGTGAGGCGCTGATCGGGACGGCCGCGCAGGAGAAGCGCACGATCCTGGTGGAGAACGCGCCGAGCGGCTACCTGAAGATCTCGTCCGGGCTCGGCGAGGCGCCCCCGGCGCAGGTGATCGTGCTTCCGGTGCTCTTCGAGGGGACCGTGCTGGGTGTGATCGAGCTGGCGTCCTTCACGCCGTTCACGCAGATCCAGAAGGACTTCCTGAACCAGATCGCCGAGATGATCGCGACGAGCGTCAACACCATCTCCGTCAACACCAAGACGGAGGTGCTGCTCAAGCAGTCGCAGGAGCTCACCGAGCAGCTGCGGGAGCGCTCGGCGGAGTTGGAGAACCGGCAGAAGGCCCTTCAGGACTCCAACGCGGAACTGGAGGACAAGGCCGAGCTGCTGGCCCAGCAGAACCGCGACATCGAGGTCAAGAACACCGAGATCGAGGAGGCGCGGCAGGTCCTGGAGGAGCGTGCCGAGCAACTCGCGGTCTCCATGCGCTACAAGAGCGAGTTCCTGGCGAACATGTCGCACGAGCTGCGCACGCCGCTCAACTCCCTGCTGATCCTCGCGAAGTTGCTCGCCGACAACGCCGAGTCGAACCTGACGCCGAAGCAGGTCGAGTTCGCGGAAACGATCCACGGAGCGGGTTCCGACCTGCTCCAGCTGATCAACGACATCCTCGATCTGTCGAAGGTCGAGGCGGGCAAGATGGACGTGTCGCCGACCCGCATCGCGCTGGTCCAACTCGTCGACTACGTAGAGGCCACTTTCCGTCCGCTGACCGCGGAGAAGGGCCTCGACTTCTCCGTCCGAGTGTCGCCGGAACTGCCCGCCACGCTGCACACCGACGAGCAGCGCCTTCTTCAGGTGCTGCGCAACCTGCTCTCCAACGCGGTGAAGTTCACCGACTCCGGAGCGGTCGAATTGGTGATCCGGCCCGCCGGCGCGGATGTCCCGGTGGCGATCCGGGAGCAGCTCCTGGAAGCGGGTTCGCTGCGGGACGCGGACGCCGGTCTGATCGCGTTCTCGGTGACCGACACCGGCATCGGGATCGCCGCCAGCAAGATGCGGGTGATTTTCGAGGCCTTCAAGCAGGCGGACGGTACGACGAGCAGGAAGTACGGCGGTACGGGTCTGGGGCTGTCCATCTCGCGGGAGATCGCGCGTCTGCTGGGCGGTGAGATCCACGCCCAGAGCGAGCCGGGACGCGGTTCGACGTTCACGCTGTATTTGCCGCTGCACCCGAGCGAACTGCCCCCGCAGGGCTACGGGCAGCTCGCGCCCGCCCTGGAGGCCGGGGAGTTGCTCGCCTCGGAGGCGGAGCTGTCCGGGGTCGACATCGAGACGCCGGCCGAGGTGAAGTCGTACCAGGAGACGCAGAACGGGCCCGCCGCGCTCTTCAGGCGGCGCCGCAGGGCGCTGCCCGCGACCGAGCAGCGCCCGGGGCTGCCGGGGCCGAACGGGGCCGCGGGTGGCTCTCAGGAGCAGTGGGCGGCCGGGGGGCAGCAGGAGGCGGCGCCGCAGCCGCGCCGAGGCATCCGGTTCGAGGGCGAGAAGGTGCTGATCGTCGACGACGACATCCGCAACGTGTTCGCGCTCACCAGCGTCCTGGAGCAGCACGGCCTGTCGGTCCTGTACGCCGAGAACGGCCGTGAGGGCATCGAAGTGCTGGAGCAGCACGACGACGTGACGGTCGTCCTGATGGACATCATGATGCCCGAGATGGACGGCTACGCCACGACGACGGCGATTCGCCGGATGCCGCAGTTCGCCGGGCTGCCGATCATCGCGCTCACGGCGAAGGCGATGAAGGGCGACCGGGAGAAGGCCATCGAGTCCGGCGCGTCCGACTATGTCACCAAGCCGGTCGATCCCGACCATCTGCTCTCCGTGATGGAGCAGTGGATGCGCGAGGAGTGAGCGGGATGGGTGTCGCCGGGTGGTGTCGGCGGCCGGGAGGCCGGGCTGTGCGCGCCGAGTCGGCGGCGCGGGGCGCCCGACGTCGTATAACTGACGGTGGCCGAAGCCGTGTAGAAGTGCGGGATTCGGGGAACCTTCTGGTCTCCCGCTACGTTTCTGCTACGTGCACAGTGACATCGCGGTGACAGGGTGTGGCGACAGGCGGGGTGCGGCTACCATGACCGGCACAAGGACGGGCGGCGCAAGGGAGTCGTCCTCTGGGGCGGCGCCCGGTGCACTGCCGGGGCGAGGAGGGCGGGCCATGGTGCAGAAGGCCAAGATCCTTCTGGTCGATGACCGGCCGGAGAATCTGCTGGCGTTGGAGGCGATCCTCTCCGCGCTCGATCAGACACTGGTACGGGCATCCTCCGGAGAGGAAGCGCTCAAAGCGCTACTGACCGACGACTTCGCGGTCATTCTGCTGGACGTCCAGATGCCTGGAATGGACGGTTTCGAAACCGCGGCGCACATCAAGCGGCGTGAACGGACTCGGGACATCCCGATCATCTTTCTCACGGCGATCAACCACGGCCCGCACCACACCTTCCGGGGGTACGCGGCGGGTGCGGTGGACTACATCTCCAAGCCGTTCGACCCATGGGTGCTGCGTGCGAAGGTCTCGGTCTTCGTCGAGCTCTACATGAAGAACTGCCAACTGCGCGAGCAGGCAGCGCTGCTGCGGCTGCAGCTGGAGGGCGGCGGTAAGACGGCGCTCGGCTCGGCCAAGGAGCCGGCCGGTCTCCTCGCCGAACTCTCCGCGCGGCTCGCGGCCGTTGAGGAGCAGGCCGAGGCGCTGTCCAAACAGCTCGACGACGACTCGGCGGACGCGGCGGCGGTGGCGACCGCGGCCCATCTCGAACGCAAACTCACGGGACTGCGGCGGGCGCTGGACGCGTTGGAGCCGGGCACGGGAAGCGGCGCACCGTCGGTGCCGTCGCAGAACTGACCTCCGAGGAGTCCGCCGTTCGCGGTGAGCGCGCGTCAGTTCTGTTCCCTGGTGCGGGCGACACGAACGGGTGAAGCAGTAGGCACACGTGTCCGCTGTCGTCTCCACCGGTAACCTCACACTCATGGCCTCACGTCAGTCCGCAGCCAAGAAGCCGCCCGCGAAGAAGGCGGCCGCTCCGACGAAGGCTCCGGCGAAGAAGGCCCCCGCGAAAAAGGCAGCCGCCAAGAAGGCGCCCGCCAAGAAGGTCGCGGCGAAGAAGGCCCCACCCGCGTCGGCGCCCAACCCCACCGCGGGCGTGTACAAGCTCGTACGCGCCGTGTGGCTGGGCCTCGCGCACGCCGTCGGCGCGATGTTCCGCGGGATAGGACGGGGCGCGAAGGGGCTCGACCCGGCGCATCGCAAGGACGGACTCGCGCTGCTGCTGATCGGGATCGCGCTGATCGTCGCGGCGGGCACGTGGTCCAACCTGCACGGTCCCGTCGGCGACCTCGTCGAGATGCTGGTGACGGGTGCCTTCGGCCGCCTCGACCTGCTGGTGCCGATACTGCTGGCGGTCATCGCCGCCCGCTTCATCCTGCACCCCGAGAAGCCGGAGGCCAACGGGCGCATCGTGATCGGCCTGTCCGCGCTCGTCATCGGCGTGCTCGGCCAGGTCCACATCGCCTGCGGGGCGCCCGCGCGCAGCGACGGCATGCAGGCGATAAGGGACGCGGGCGGGCTCATCGGCTGGGGGGCGTCGACGCCGCTGACGTACATGATGGGCGACGTCCTCGCGGTGCCGCTGCTCGTGCTGCTCACGATCTTCGGCCTGCTGGTCGTCACGGCGACCCCCGTCAACGCGATCCCGCAGCGGCTGCGGCTGCTCGGGCAGAAGCTGGGCGTCGTCCAGGCCGACCCCGACGAGGACGCCTTCGGCGAGGACGACGAGCGCTACGACGAGCAGTGGCGTGAGGCGCTTCCCGCCCGCTCCCGGCGGCGTTCGCGCGCCCCTGAGGGATACGACGCGGAGAGCGCCGAGGAGGAGGCGCTCACCAAGCGCCGCGGCCGTCCCCGGCGGCCCGGTGTGCAGCAGCCCGACATGAACCGGCCCATGGACGCGGTGGATGTCGCCGCGGCCGCCGCCGCCGCGCTCGACGGCGCCGTGCTGCACGGGATGCCGCCCTCCCCGCTGGTCGCCGATCTGACGCAGGGCGTCACGGCGGAGCGTGACGGCTACGAGGAGACGACCCCGGTGCCGGCCGCGCGCGCCAAGGCCGTCCCGGGCGCCAAGCGGCCCAAGCAGGAGGCCCTGGCCGTCGAGTCCGTCGTGCCCGACCTCACCAAGTCCGCGCCCGACGCGCCCCGCGACCTGCCCCCGCGCGCGGAGCAGCTCCAACTGTCCGGCGACATCACCTACTCCCTGCCGTCGCTCGACCTCCTGGAGCGCGGCGGGCCCGGCAAGACGCGCAGCGCCGCCAATGACGCCGTGGTCGCCTCGCTCCAGAACGTCTTCATGGAGTTCAAGGTCGACGCCGCCGTCACCGGCTTCACGCGTGGTCCGACGGTCACGCGCTACGAGGTCGAGCTCGGCCCCGCCGTGAAGGTCGAGCGGATCACGGCGCTCACCAAGAACATCGCGTACGCCGTCGCAAGCCCCGACGTGCGGATCATCAGTCCGATCCCCGGCAAGTCGGCGGTCGGCATCGAGATCCCCAACACCGACCGCGAGATGGTCAACCTCGGTGACGTGCTGCGCCTCGCGGACGCGGCCGAGGACGACCACCCGATGCTGGTCGCGCTCGGCAAGGACGTCGAGGGCGGCTATGTGATGGCCAACCTGGCGAAGATGCCGCACGTGCTCGTCGCCGGAGCCACTGGTTCCGGTAAATCCTCGTGCATTAACTGCCTGATTACGTCCGTCATGGTCCGGGCGACCCCCGAGGACGTCCGGATGGTCCTCGTCGACCCCAAGCGGGTCGAGCTGACCGCGTACGAGGGCATCCCGCACCTGATCACGCCGATCATCACCAACCCGAAGCGGGCCGCCGAGGCGCTGCAGTGGGTCGTACGGGAGATGGATCTGCGCTACGACGACCTCGCGGCGTTCGGCTACCGGCACATCGACGACTTCAACGAGGCCATCAGGAACGGCAAGGTGAAGCTGCCCGAGGGCAGCGAGCGCGAGTTGACGCCGTACCCGTATCTGCTGGTGATCGTCGACGAGCTCGCCGACCTGATGATGGTCGCCCCGCGCGACGTCGAGGACGCGATCGTGCGCATCACGCAGCTCGCTCGTGCGGCCGGCATTCACCTGGTGCTCGCCACCCAGCGGCCGTCCGTGGACGTCGTCACCGGTCTGATCAAGGCGAACGTGCCGTCCCGGCTCGCCTTCGCCACGTCGTCACTGGCGGACTCGCGCGTCATCCTCGACCAGCCGGGTGCCGAGAAGCTGATCGGCAAGGGTGACGGGCTCTTCCTGCCGATGGGGGCCAACAAGCCCACCCGTATGCAGGGTGCCTTCGTCACCGAGGACGAGGTCGCGGCCATCGTGCAGCACTGCAAGGACCAGATGGCGCCGGTCTTCCGGGACGACGTCACCGTTGGCACCAAGCAGAAGAAGGAGATCGACGAGGACATCGGCGACGACCTCGACCTGCTGTGCGCCGCCGCCGAACTGGTCGTCACCTCGCAGTTCGGGTCCACCTCGATGCTCCAGCGCAAGCTGCGGGTCGGCTTCGCCAAGGCAGGGCGGCTGATGGACCTCATGGAGTCCCGCGGCATCGTCGGGCCCAGCGAGGGCTCCAAGGCGCGTGATGTTCTTGTGAAGGCCGACGAGCTGGATGGAGTGCTCGCCGTGATTCGTGGGGAAGCTGAAGCGTAGAGCTTTTGGCGGAGGAAAACGGGACAGCTCGGTCACCGTACGGGTGAGATCTCGGCGGCTCGGTCATGGCGCGGACGGTTCGCTCCGTGACACGTGGATATTCGAACGTGACTCACCCGTAAGGGAAAGACGGGCAACCGTTTCCCTTCGTCGTACGTCAAGTTGAGCGAGGGGACAGGTCCCTGTCCCAACATCAGGATGACCGGCCATTCTGATGGCGTACAAAGTCGCACCGCCCGGTTGCCCCACCCTTTCGTACCCCCCCTAAACTGAACCTCCAGCACAGGTGGCTACACGCTCGAAAGGCGCCCCCGTGTCCATCGGCAACTTCCCTGACGGCAACTCCCCCGAAGACGAGCGCCCGTTCGAAGAGCACCGCGAAGAAGGCCTCTCGGTCGGTCATGCCCTGCGGCAGGCCCGCATCGAGGCAGGACTGACCGTTGACGACGTCAGCAACGCCACCCGGGTCCGTATCGCCATCGTGCACGCGATCGAGCAGGACGACTTCGCCCCCTGCGGCGGTGATGTGTACGCGCGCGGCCACATCCGGACGCTGGCCCGGGCCGTGCGCCTCGATCCGGCCCCGCTGCTCGCCCGCTACGACGCCGAACACGGCGGGCGACCCGCGCCGACCCCCGCCGCCCCGCTGTTCGAGGCGGAACGTATCCGTCCCGAGCGCCGCGGGCCGAACTGGACCGCCGCCATGGTCGCGGCGATCGTCGCCGTGATCGGCTTCGTCGGGTTCACCGTGGTCAAGGGCAGCGGTGGGAGCGACGCGAAGTCGTCGGTCGCCGAGGGCTCCACACCGACCGCCAGTACGTCCACCACCTCGGCCAGCCCCAAGATCAGCAAGCCCGCCGACCCGAAGCCCGATCCCACCGACAGCGCCATCGCGGCGGCCCCGCAGGACAAGGTGACCGTCCAGGTGAGCGCCCCCGACGGGCGCAGCTGGATCTCCGCCAAGGACCACAACGGCCGGCTCCTCTTCGATGGTCTGCTCAAGCAGGGCGAGTCCAAGACCTTCCAGGACAAGACGAAGATCGACCTGGTCCTCGGAGACGCGGGTGCCATCAAGCTGTACGTGAACGGCAAGAAGATCGACGACCAGTTCCAGCCCGGCCAGGTCGAGCGACTGACGTACACGAAGGGCGACCCCGTCGTCGGATGACTTCGGACGGCCGTGAGGGTCGCACCACGGGCTCGCGAAGCGGGCGCACAAAGGGCTCAGCGCACAGGCGGGTACGGGGTTGGCCAAGATCGGCCAACCCCGTCGACGTGGGCTGTCAGTGAGACAAAGTAGTCTTGAGCCCATGCCTGAACGCCGTACCGTCGCACTCGTCACCCTTGGCTGCGCCCGTAACGAGGTGGACTCGGAGGAGCTCGCAGGCCGCTTGGAGGCGGACGGCTGGCAACTCGTGGAGGACGCCGAAGAAGCGGACGTCGCCGTCGTCAACACCTGTGGCTTCGTCGAAGCCGCCAAGAAGGACTCCGTCGACGCCCTCCTGGAAGCCAATGACCTCAAGGGGCACGGCAGAACCCAGGCCGTCGTGGCGGTGGGCTGCATGGCCGAGCGGTACGGCAAGGAGCTCGCCGAGGCCCTCCCCGAGGCCGACGGCGTGCTCGGCTTCGATGACTACGCGGACATCTCGGACCGCCTCCAGACCATCCTGAACGGCGGCATCCACGCCTCCCACACCCCCCGCGACCGGCGCAAGCTGCTGCCGATCAGCCCCGCCGAGCGGCAGAGCGCGGGCGAGGAGGTGGCCCTTCCCGGCCACGGCGCCCCCTCGGATCTCCCGGAGGGCGTCGCCCCGGTCTCCGGCCCGCGTGCGCCGCTGCGCCGCCGCCTGGACGGCTCCCCGGTGGCCTCGGTGAAGCTCGCCTCCGGCTGCGACCGGCGCTGCTCCTTCTGCGCCATCCCGTCCTTCCGCGGCTCCTTCATCTCGCGCCGCCCCAGCGACGTGCTGAACGAGACCCGCTGGCTGGCCGAGCAGGGCGTCAAGGAGGTCATGCTGGTCTCCGAGAACAACACCTCGTACGGCAAGGACCTGGGCGACATCCGCCTCCTGGAGACCATGCTGCCCGAGCTCGCCGAGATCGACGGCATCGAGCGCGTGCGCGTGAGCTACCTCCAGCCCGCCGAGATGCGCCCCGGGCTCATCGACGTGCTGACCTCCACGCCGAACATCGCGCCCTACTTCGACCTGTCCTTCCAGCACTCCGCGCCCGACGTGCTGCGCGCGATGCGGCGCTTCGGCGACACGGACCGCTTCCTGGAGTTGCTCGACACCATCCGCTCCAGGGCCCCGCAGGCCGGCGTGCGGTCCAACTTCATCGTGGGCTTCCCCGGCGAGACCGAGGCCGACCTCGCGGAGCTGGAGCGCTTCCTCACGGGTGCGCGCCTCGACGCCATCGGCGTCTTCGGGTACTCCGACGAGGACGGCACGGAGGCGGCGACGTACGAGAACAAGCTCGACCAGGACGTGGTCGACGAGCGCCTCGCGCGCGTGTCCCGGCTCGCCGAGGAGCTGGTCGCGCAGCGCGCCGAGGAGCGCGTCGGTGAGACCGTCCACGTGCTCGTCGAGTCGGTCGGCTCCGTCGACGGGGAGGAGTGGGGTGCGGTCGGCCGTGCCGCGCACCAGGCGCCCGAGACCGACGGTCAGGTGCAGTTCACGAGCGGCGAAGGTCTGACGGTGGGCCGTATCGTCGAGGCCAAGGTGGTCGGTACGGAAGGTGTCGACCTGGTGGCCGAGCCGCTCCTGGGCTCGCTCCCGTGTACTGAGGAGGCGGCCAGATGACCGGAGCCCCGGCGTCCGCGGCGGGCGGCTCCTCCAGCGCGAACGGCGCGGCGGGCGCTCCCGGCGTTCCCGGGGGCTCCAAGCAGGCGCGGGGCGGGAAGCTGGGCGCTGTGGCCGTCAATCAGGCCAGCCTCTGGAACATCGCGAACATCCTGACCATGATCCGGCTCGTCCTGGTGCCGGGCTTCGTGGCGCTGATGCTGGCCGACGGCGGGTACGACCCCGCGTGGCGTGCATGGGCGTGGGCGGCCTTCGCCGTCGCCATGATCACCGACATCTTCGACGGGCACCTGGCGCGTACGTACGACCTGGTCACCGACTTCGGGAAGATCGCCGACCCCATCGCCGACAAGGCGATCATGGGTGCGGCGCTGGTCTGCCTGTCCTACCTCGGTGATCTGCCGTGGTGGGTGACGGGAGTGATCCTCGGGCGCGAGCTCGGGATCACTCTGATGCGTTTCCTGGTGATCCGCTACGGGGTCATTCCGGCCAGCCGTGGCGGCAAGCTGAAGACCCTCGCGCAGGGCACCGCGGTCGGGATGTACGTCCTGGCGCTGACGGGGCCGCTGGCCACCCTGAGGTTCTGGGTGATGGCCGTGGCGGTCGTCCTGACCGTCGTCACCGGGCTCGACTACGTAAGACAGGCCGTTGTGCTGCGCAGGAGCGGGATCGCCGAGCGGCAGGCGGCGGCCGAGGAGGCAGAACGGTGAGTTCTACGGCCGCCGAAGTGCTGCGACTACTCACGGTGAGGGGCGAGTCGCTCGCCGTCGCCGAGTCGCTGACCGGTGGTCTGGTGGCGGCGGAGATCACCGCGACGCCCGGGGCCTCCCAGGCCTTCCGGGGCTCCGTGACGGCGTACGCCACCGAACTCAAGCATGAACTGCTGGGTGTCGACGCCACTCTGTTGGCCGAGCGTGGTGCGGTGGATCCGCAGGTCGCGGCCCAGATGGCGGCCGGGGTGCGCAAGGCGCTCGGCGCGGACTGGGGGATCGCGACCACCGGTGTCGCAGGCCCCGAGCCGCAGGACGGGCAGCCGGTCGGGACGGTTTTCGTGGCCGTCGACGGGCCGTCCCGAGCATCTTTTCATGCTGCCGGCGGCGGGAAAGTGATACCGCTGCGGTTGAACGGCGACCGGGCGGAAATCCGTATGGAGAGTGTACGGAGCGTACTCGCACTGCTCCTGAAGGAGCTGGCGGGCGAACAGACCGGGAATGAGCGGGCACAGGATACGGAACAGAACGGGGGGTTTTGATGTTTGCAGCCCTGAGTGAACACGACATCGCTCCCCGCACGGCCGCGGCGCAAGGCGGTACGGTGGGGCGTGAAGGATGCGGCTACGCGGTCCGAGGAGGGAGCCACCGATGATTCTGCTCCGTCGCCTGCTTGGTGACGTGCTGCGTCGGCAGCGCCAGCGCCAGGGCCGTACTCTGCGCGAAGTCTCCTCGTCCGCCCGAGTTTCACTCGGCTATCTCTCCGAGGTGGAGCGGGGGCAGAAGGAGGCATCCTCCGAGCTGCTCTCCGCCATCTGCGACGCGCTGGACGTACGGATGTCCGAGCTCATGCGGGAAGTGAGCGACGAGCTCGCTCTCGCCGAGCTGGCCCAGTCTGCAGCGGCCACCGAGCCGGTGCCCACACCGGTGCGCCGTCCGATGCTGAATTCCGTATCGGTCACCGGCGTACCACCGGAACGGGTCACCATCAAGGCGCCAGCCGAGGCGGTCGACGTCGTCGCCGCCTGACGCTCACGAGTTCACGCTCATGAGCTGAGCACGCTTGTGAAAGCCCCGGCCGGGGCTGCTCCAGGGGAAACCTGGAGCGGTTTCGGCCGGGGCTTTCGCTGTCTCCGGGTCCACTCGCTCCAGGTGACCCGAATTGTGCGTATATGCCATGGTTGATGAGGTCGTGATGGATGAGGCCGTTGTTGATGAGGCCGAGTGGATCGGAGAATCCCGATGTACGTCGTGAAGAGCCCGTTGTCCGACGCGGATCTTAAGACCGTGTCCGGCGCCCTCCAGGGAGCGCTGGTCGACCTGGTGGATCTCTCCTTGGTGGCGAAGCAGGTCCACTGGAACGTGGTCGGACCGCGTTTCCGCTCCATCCACCTTCAGCTCGACGAGGTCGTGGACACCGCACGGCTGCACTCCGACGCGGTGGCGGAGCGCGCCGCGACGCTCGGAGTCCCGCCCGACGGACGGGCCGCGACCGTGGCCACCACCAGCGGCATCGGTGTGACGCCCGAGGGCTGGATCAAGGACACGGACGCCGTGGGGGAGCTCGTGGACGCGCTGAGCGCGGTGATCAGCCGGATGCGGGTGCGGGTGGACGCGACGGGCGAAGCCGATCCGGTGAGCCAGGACATCTTCATCCAGATCACCGCCGACCTCGAGAAGCATCACTGGATGTTCCAGGCGGAGAACGGGTGACGCCCGGAGGCGGGCGGCTCACGGTGGTGACCGCCGGGCGCCCCGTGGGGGCCGCCGGGCGCCATGGCCGGCTTCGGATGTGCCTCGGGTGCGCCTCTGTGCCGTTGGTGCGCCCTGCCGGTGGGTGAGAGCGCGGGTCTAGCTTCGGGCTGGAGGTGGACACCATGGCAGGGCGGATAGCGCGCTGGGGGGCTGCGCTGGGGCTCGGTGCGCTGTGGTGGTGGGGTGTCCTCCGGCTCGCGCTGGCGCCCGATGCCGGGGCGCTGGAAGGGGCGGTCGCGGCCGGGGGATGGGGGTTGAGCCTGCTGCCGGTGCACTGTGTGCCGAAGGAGGGGGTCGTGCGCGCCGGCGCCGGGGCGCACGGGCGGGGGGAGGGGTGGCTACGGCGTGGGACGCGTGGGGGGCGCGAGCCGGGGGCTTCATAGGGGCGGGGCGTTCGGTGGAGGGGGTGGGGGACGGGTACGGCGCGTTTGGGGGCGCGTGGTGCCTGGGGCTCGGCGCGGGAGGGGGCTGGGCTCAGCGGGGGCGGGTGCAGGGGGGAGATGCCGCAGGGCGGATGCCCGGGGGCGGGGGCGTGGGGGTGCTGCTGGGGTTGCTGGGGGCGGCGTGGGGGTGCTGCTGGGGGCTACCACGGCATCGCTACGCCGCCGTTCGGGCGTAGGATCTGGCCCGTCGTGAACGCCGAGGCGTCGGAGGCCAGGTGCAGCACGGCGTGGGCGATGTCCTCGGGTTCGCCGACCCGACCGAGCGGCGACAGCCGGGCCATGACCGCTTCCGTGCGCGCCTGGGCGTCCCCGTGACGGTCGGTCATCGGGGTACGTGTCCAGCCGGGCGCGACCGCGTTGACACGGATGCCGTGCGGACCGATCTCGGTCGCCAGGGTCTTCGTCAGCTGCACGACGGCCGCCTTCGACGCGCCGTAGCAGAGCAGGCCGGGGCCGCCGGTGTCGATGGCGCCGGACGCCATCGTGATGATGCTCCCGCGGACGCTCTTCGCGATCATGAGGCGGGCGGCCTCCTGGCAGGCGTACAGCACGCCCTTGAAGTTGACGCCCAGCACGCGGTCCAGGTCCTCGTCGCGGGTCTCCAGGACCGGGCTGCTGTGCATGATCCCGGCGACCGCCGCCATGACGTCGAGCCGTTCGCAGGACGCGACGGCCTGTCGGAGCTGCGCACGGTCGCTGACGTCGAGCGGATGTGTGTGGGCCGTACCGCCCTGGGCCTTGATGAGGGTCGCCGTCTCGTGCAGGCCCTGCGGGTCCCGGTCCGCGCAGTGGACGGTGGCCCCCGCCTCCGCCAGCAGGACGGCTGACGCGCGGCCGATCCCGCTGGCGGCGCCGGTGACGAATGCGGTGCGTCCGGTGAGGTCGTACGCCTTGACGGGCATGAAGGGACGGTACGAGGGTTTCTGACGGCCCGTCAATTAGTCGTACGGCAAGGAGTTGTAGGGCGAGGAGTTGTACGGCGGGGAGTTCTACGGGAGGGGCCGACGCCCGGAGGGCGGGATACGGCCCGGGGTCGGAGTCGGGCCCGTCTGGCATGTCGGGCACCAGTACGTGGGGCGCTCTCGGGAGCCGTCGCCCTGGTCGGCCCGGCGGATCGAGGTGCCACAGCGCAGACAGGGGCGGGGTGCGCGGCCGTACACGAAGAGGTTCTGGTCGCGGCGGCCGGTGGTGATGCGGGTCGGGCGGTCGCGGTTGGTCTCCAGGAGCTTCTTGGCCAGGGCCGGGAGCTGGGTGGCGCGGTCGGCGGGAAGCTCACCGATGGGCAGCCAGGGGGTGACCCTGAGAAGGAAGCACAGCTCGCTCTTGTAGACATTGCCGATCCCAGCGAGGTTGCGCTGGTCGAGGAGGGCCTCGCCGAGGGAGCGGGCGGGGTCTTGGAGGAGGTTCTCCAAGGCGCTGTCGGGGTTCCAGTCCGGGCCGAGGAGGTCGGGGCCGAGGTGGCCGACGGCGCGGTTCTCGTCCGCGGTGCGGAGCAACTCCAGGACGGGGAGCCGGTAGCCGACGGCCGTACGGTCCGCGGTGCCGAGGATCGCCCGGATCTGGTGGGCGGGGCCGCCGCTCCAGCGCCGGCCGTTCGCGTACACCTTCCAGGAGCCGTCCATGCGCAGATGCGAGTGCAGGGTCAGGCCGCCCTCGATCCGGGTGAGGAGGTGCTTGCCGCGCGGGGTGACATCCAGGACGGTGCGGCCGGTGAGGTCGGCGGTGGCGTACTTGGGCACCCGCAGGTCGGAGCGGGTCAGCACCTTGCCCGCGAGGGCGGTGTGCAGTCGCCTCGCGGCTTGCCAGACGGTGTCTCCTTCGGGCATGGGTTCCAGGGTGGCACGAGTGGGGGTGGGGTGCGGCGGGGTGGGGTGCGGGTACGTGGGGTGCGTGTGGGTGGGGTGCTCAGGCGCGCAGGCGCAGGCCGCGGGGGGTCGCGATGAAACCGGCGCCTTCCAGGAGGGTGCCGAACGGGGATGTCAGGGCGAAGGCGCCGTTGACGCGCTCCACAGTGACCGTGCCGAGGGAGCCCGCGCGGGCGGCCGCGGCGAGGGCTTCGGCGGCGGCACGCAGACGGGCGTCCTCCATGACCGAGCCGTCCGGGTCCGAGGGCCAGGCCAGCAGGGTCTTGCCGCCGCGCTCCATGTACAGCGTCAGCTCGCCGTCGACGAGCACGACCAGGGAGCCCGCCTTACGGCCCGGCTTGTGCCCGGCGCCGGTGGGGGGCTCGGGCCAGGAGAGGGCCGCGCCGTACGCGTTCGCGGGGTCGGCGGCGGCCAGGACCACGGCCTGGGAGGTGGCCCGGGACGAGGAACGGGCACGGAACCGGTTGGGGGAGAGCGCGGGGTCGCTCGCGAAGCCGTGGTCGTCGGCGAAGGCGGAGTCCTCGGTCTCGGGGAAACCCAGGGGGCTTGTCGCGTCGAGATCGAGGTCGTCGGGCAAGGCGTGGTTGTGCGCGGGGTCGTCGTGGCCGTCGGGGAATCCGTTGGTGTGCGCGGGGTCGCGGCCGTCGGGGAAGCCGTTGGTGTGGGGGCGGCCGGGGGTGTCCGGGAAACCGGTCGGCGCCGGGAAGGTGTCCCCCGGGAAGCTGTCCCGGGGGTCCTGGGCGGTCAGGGATTCACCCCGGTCCCGTGCGTTCGCCGCCGCGCGCAGGCGGTCCACCGCTCCGTCCATCGCGAACTGGGCGGCACCCAGTCCTTCCACCACGTAACCCCGGCGGGCCTGGCCGCTGTCCTCGAATGCGGACAGGATGCGGTACACGGCGGAGAAGCCGCCCTCGACCCCTTCCGCGGCGACGGCGCCCCGGGTCACCACGCCGTGCCGGTCTAGCAGTGTGCGGGCCAGGGCGTGGGCGCGCACGGTGGCGTCGGGCTCCCGGGCGGGCAGCAGCGACCAGCGGCCGGCCACCGTCGGCGGGCCCGTACGGGACTGGGGGCGTGCGGCGCCGGTCAGGGAGCCGTAGCGGCCGCGCGGCACCGTGCGTTTGGCGCGGTGCGCCGTGGACCCGGCGGTGCGACCCGAACCCAGGAGCGCGCGCATCGGTGCGAGCGTGTCGTTCGTGAGCCGACCGGACCAGGCCAGGTCCCAGATCGTGTCGGCGAGTTGGGGATCGGTGGCGTCGGGGTGGGTGGTGGCGCGGACCTGGTCGGCGATCTGGCGGAAGAACAGGCCATAGCCCCCGGAGAGGGCGTCCAGCACCGACTGGTGCAGGGCGGTCAGCTCCAGGGGGTGCGGGTCCGAAAGGAGCAGCGGGGCCGCGTCCGCGAGATAGAGCGATACCCAGCCGTCCTTGCCCGGCAGCGCCCCGGCCCCGGCCCAGACCACCTCTCCGGCGGCCGTGAGTTCGTCGAGCAGCGCGGGGGCGTAACCGGAGACGCGGGAGGGCAGGACCAGCTTCTCCAGGGCGGAGGCGGGCACCGAGGCGCCCTGCAACTGCTCGATGGCGCGCACCAGTCCGTCGATGCCGCGCAGCCCGTGCCCGCTGTCGACGTGCTGCCACTGCGGCAGGAACTGTGCGAGCGCGGCGGGCGGCACCGGCTCCAACTCGTGGCGCAGGGCCGCGAGCGAACGGCGCCGCAGTCTGCGCAGCACAGCCGCGTCGCACCACTCCTGGCCGATGCCCGCCGGGTGGAACTCCCCCTGCACGACGCGGCCGTTCGCCGCGAGGCGTTGCAGCGCTCCGTCCGTGACGGCCGTGCCGAGACCGAAGCGGGCCGCGGCGGTGGTGGAGGTGAACGGGCCGTGGGTGCGTGCGTAGCGCGCGAGGAGGTCGCCGAGCGGGTCCTTGACCGGCTCCGTGAAGGCCTCGGGGACCCCGACGGGCAGCGCCGTGCCCAAAGCGTCCCGCAGGCGGCCGGCGTCCTCGATGGCCGCCCAGTGGTCGGCGCCGGCGATACGGACCTTGATGGCGCGGCGGGCGGAGGCCAGCTCCTTGGCCCACTGCGGCTCGGCGCCGCGCTCGGCCAGGTCGGCATCCGTGAGCGGGCCCAGCAGGCGCAGCAGGTCGGCGACGCCTTCGGCGTCCTTGACCCGGCGGTCCTCGGTGAGCCACTGGAGCTCCCGCTCCAGCTCGGCCAGGACCTCGGCGTCGAGCAGCTCGCGCAGCTCGGCCTGGCCCAGGAGCTCGGCCAGCAGGCGGGAGTCCAGGGACAGGGCGGCGGCGCGCCGCTCGGCGAGCGGGGAGTCGCCCTCGTACAGGAACTGGGCGACGTATCCGAACAGGAGGGAGCGGGCGAAGGGGGAGGGCTCGGGCGTGGTGACCTCGACGAGCCGCACCTTGCGGGACTCGATGTCGCCCATCAGCTCGGTGAGCCCGGGGACGTCGAAGACGTCCTGGAGGCATTCGCGGACTGCCTCCAGGACGATCGGGAACGATCCGAACTCGCTGGCCACCTGGAGCAGTTGGGCGGCGCGCTGCCGCTGCTGCCACAGCGGGGTGCGCTTTCCCGGGCTGCGGCGCGGCAGCAGCAGCGCGCGGGCCGCGCACTCGCGGAACCGGGCCGCGAACAGTGCCGAGCCGCCCACCTGGTCGGTGACGATCTGGTCGACCTCGCCCTTGTCGAAGGCGACGTCCGCCGCGCCGACGGGTGCCTGCTCCGTGTCGTACTCCGTGCCCAGCTTCATGGGCTCCTGGTCGAGCAGGTCCAGGCCCATCACGTCGGCGTCGGGCAGGCGCAGCACGATGCCGTCGTCGGCGTGCATGACCTGGGCGTCCATGCCGTAGCGCTCGGAGAGCCGGGCGCCCAGCGCGAGGGCCCAGGGGGCGTGCACCTGGGCGCCGAAGGGGGAGTGCACGACCACCCGCCAGTCGCCCAGCTCGTCACGGAACCGCTCGACGACGATCGTGCGGTCGTCCGGGACGTGCCCGCACGCCTCGCGCTGTTCGGTGAGGTACGACAGCACGTTGTCGGCGGCCCAGGCGTCCAGTCCCGCGGCCAGCAGCCGCAGGCGGGCGTCGTCCTTGGGGAGCGAGCCCACCTCGCGGAGGAACGCGCCGACCGCCCGGCCGAGCTCGAGAGGGCGGCCGAGCTGGTCGCCCTTCCAGAAGGGGAGCCGGCCCGGGACACCGGGGGCGGGTGAGACCAGGACGCGGTCGCGGGTGATGTCCTCGATGCGCCAGGAACTCGTGCCGAGCGTGAAGACGTCCCCGACGCGGGACTCGTAGACCATCTCCTCGTCGAGCTCACCGACCCGGCCACCGCCCTTCTTGGGGTCGGATCCCGCGAGGAAGACCCCGAACAGCCCGCGGTCGGGGATGGTCCCGCCGGAGGTGACGGCGAGGCGCTGAGCGCCGGGACGGCCCGTGATCGTACCCGCGACGCGGTCCCACACCACGCGGGGCCTGAGCTCCGCGAAGGCGTCGGACGGATAGCGGCCCGCGAGCATGTCGAGCACGGCCGTGAACGCCGACTCGGGCAGCGAGGCGAAGGGCGCCGCCCGGCGGACCGTGGCGAGCAGGTCGTCGACCTGCCAGGTGTCGAGTGCGGTCATGGCGACGAGCTGCTGCGCCAGTACGTCCAAGGGGTTGGCGGGCACCCGCAGGGACTCGATGGAGCCGGTGCGCATCCGCTCGGTGACCACCGCCGCCTGGACCAGGTCGCCGCGGTACTTGGGGAAGACGACGCCGGTGGACACCGCGCCGACCTGGTGGCCCGCGCGGCCCACGCGCTGGAGGCCGGAGGCCACGGAGGGCGGTGACTCGACCTGGACGACAAGGTCGACCGCGCCCATGTCGATGCCGAGTTCGAGGCTGGAGGTGGCGACCACGGCGGGCAGGCGCCCCGCCTTCAGGTCCTCCTCGACCAGGGCCCGCTGCTCCTTGGAGACCGAGCCGTGGTGGGCCCGCGCGATGACGGGCGGTGCCCCCTGGGCCGCGCCGGAGCCCCCCATCAGCTGGGCCGGGGCGTGCGCCTCCGCCAGAGGTTCGCCTGTTGCCCGCTCGTACGCGATCTCGTTCAGCCGGTTGCACAGGCGCTCCGCCAGGCGGCGGGAGTTGGCGAACACGATCGTGGAGCGGTGGGACTCGATGAGGTCGGCGATCCGCTCCTCGACATGAGGCCAGATGGAGGGCTTCTCCGCGCCCTCGCCGCCGTCGGCGACCGGGGAGCCGCCCAGCTCGCCCAGGTCCTCGACCGGGACGACCACGGAGAGGTCGAATTCCTTGCCCGACGGCGGTTGGACGATCTCCACCTTGCGGCGGGGAGAGAGATAGCGCGCCACCTCGTCCACCGGACGCACCGTCGCGGAGAGGCCGATGCGGCGCGCCGGCCTGGGCAGCAGCTCGTCGAGGCGCTCCAGGGTGAGCGCGAGATGGGCGCCGCGCTTGGTGCCCGCGACCGCGTGCACCTCGTCCAGGATCACCGTCTCGATACCGGTCAGCGCGTCGCGCGTCGCCGACGTCAGCATCAGGAACAGCGACTCGGGGGTTGTGATCAGGATGTCCGGCGGGCGGGTGGCCAGCGCGCGGCGCTCGGCGGCGGGGGTGTCGCCGGAGCGGATGCCGACCTTCACCTCGGGCTCGGGCAGCCCGAGGCGCACCGACTCCTGCCGGATGCCGGTCAGCGGGCTGCGCAGATTCCGCTCCACGTCCACCGCGAGGGCCTTGAGCGGTGATACGTACAGCACCCGGCAGCGCTTCCTGGGGTCGGCCGGGGGCGGGGTCGAGGCCAGCTGGTCGAGCGCGGCGAGGAACGCGGCCAGGGTCTTGCCGGAGCCGGTCGGGGCGACCACCAGCACGTCCGAGCCCTCGCCGATGGCCTTCCACGCGCCGGCCTGGGCCGCGGTGGGCGCGGAGAAGGCCCCCGTGAACCAGCCGCGGGTCGCGGGTGAGAAGCCGTCCAGGGCTCGGTGTGCGGAGCTGACCATGCGTCCATCCTGCACCCGGCCACTGACAATCGCTCTGACCTGCGGGAACGCGTCCGCTGGTGGCCGATGCGCCTTCGGCTGGTGGTGGGTCGGGGCCGGGCCGGGGGTATCCGTCCTCGGTCAGGCGCGGAATCGGTTGATTACCGACTTGGCGGCGTTGACGCGCCAGCCGCTGCGGGCGGACACCCCCGACCCGTCCCCTTCCGCGAGTGCGCGGCCGCGGGCTGGTGGGGGTGCCTCCCGCGGCCCCTCCCCGAGGGAGTGTCGGAGAATAGGGGCGTGGCAGGTTCGGGGCAGGAGCGGGCGCGGCACTGGCGGTACGCGGAGCTGCCGGGTGTCGATCTGCTGCGGGCGCGGTTCGTCGAGAAGATATTTGTGCGGCACACCCACGAGAACTTCGTGATCGCCGCCATCTCCGACGGTGTCGAGGTCTTCCACCACGGTGGCGCCGACCAGTACGCGGGTCCGGGCGCGCTCGCGCTGGTCAACCCCGACACCCCGCACACGGGCCGGGCGGGTGTTCCCGAGGGCTGGCGGTACGGGGCGGTGTACCCCTCGCCCGAGCTGGTGGCGGAGATCGCCGCGGAGACCACCACGATTCGTGGAACCCCCGGATTCGTCAGCCCGGTGCTCGACGATCCGTACGCGGCGGGTCTGGTTCACGAAGTGCTTCGGGCCGCGGAGGAGGGCAACGCGCTCGCGGCCGACACGCTGCTACGGGTCGCGGTGACCCGGCTGCTGCGCCTGAACGGCGGTCCGCTGCCGCAGCGGGGTGTGCACACCGCGGGCGCCCGTGTCGCCGCACGCGCGCGTGCCGTGCTGGAGGAGCGGATGGCCGAGCCTCCGACCCTGGAACGGCTCGCCGCCGACCTCGGCACCAGTCCGTTCGCCCTGCTGCGCGCGTTCCGCGAGACCTACGGCATGCCTCCCCACACCTGGCTGACCGACGCCCGGGTACGCCGGGCACGCCACCTCCTGGACGCCGGTTCCGCGCCCGCCGAGGCGGCCGTCGCCGTCGGCTTCACCGACCAGCCCCATCTCAACCGTCACTTCACCCGGATCGTGGGCGTGCCTCCGGGCGCCTACCAGCGCGAGCGCAAGAACGTACAAGACGTCGACGGGCGGCCGTACCTACCGTCCGGGGTGTGGCAGAACAGACAGCTCTCGCAGACATACGCAGTGAAGAAGGCGGCGGAAAACCCGACGCGGCCGTCGTCCGGGACGCCCTGGGAGTCGGGGTCGCCGTCGGACTGTCCGGTTTCGCCTTCGGAGTGACCTCGGCCGGCAGCGGGCTCACCGTGCTGCAGACCTGCGCGCTCAGCCTCCTGGTGTTCACCGGTGCCTCGCAGTTCGCGCTCGTGGGCGCGCTCGCAGGCGGCGGCAACCCGCTCACGGCGGCCGCGGGCGCGTTCTTCCTCGGGGTGCGCAACGCGTTCTACGGACTGCGGCTGTCACAACTACTGGCCCTCCCGCGCGCGGTACGTCCGTTCGCCGCGCAGTGGGTCATCGACGAGACCACGGCCGTCGCGCTCGCCCAGCCCACCCGCCGCAGTGTCCGGATCGGCTTCACCGTCACCGGGCTCACCCTGTACGTGCTGTGGAACCTCACCACGCTGCTGGGCGCCGTCGGGGCCGAGGCCATCGGGGACACCGACGCGTGGGGGCTGGACGCCGCCGGGCCCGCCGTCTTCCTCGCGCTGCTCGCACCGATGCTGAAGACCACCACGGAGCGCGCGGTCGCCGGTGCCGCCGTTCTTCTGGGGCTCGGTCTGCTGCCGGTGCTGCCCGCCGGAGTCCCCGTCCTGGTGGCGGCGCTGGCGGCTCCCGCCGCCCTCTACATAGAGGGGCGACGCGCTCCGAAGTCCGCCGGTCGTATGAAGGCCGACAACGACGCACCAAGGGACGACCGTTGAACATCTGGATCGCGATCGGGGCGACCGCCGTCGGCTGCTACGCCGTCAAGCTCATCGGCCTGCTGGTCCCCGTCGGCGTCCTGGAGCGGCCGCTCGTCAAGCGCCTCGCCGCTCTGCTGCCCGTCGCCCTCCTGGCCGCGCTCACGGCTCAGCAGACCTTCGCCGACGGGCGCGTCCTGGTCGTGGACGCGAAGGTCGCAGGACTCGCCGCGGCCGCCGTCGCCCTGCTCCTGCGCGCCCCCTTCCTGCTCGTGGTCGGCGCGGCCGTGGTCGTGACGGCGGGAGTGAGGGCGCTGACGGGCTGACGCCCGGTACGCGGACGGCCCGCACACGTGTGTGCGGGCCGGGAACCGTCGGGGGTGCTCAACCGATGGGTCGTCCGTACGCCCGTAGGGTGCGCAGGGCCTCGATCGTCACCATGGGGCGGCACTCCAGGGCGACACCCGGTGCCCACTGGCGCCAGCGGATCGGCCAGCCGCCGTCCTCACGCTGCTCGCCCGCCAGGAAGTCGAGCGAGCGCGCCATCTCCTCGTCGGTGAACCATGCGCGCGCGAGCGACCCCGGGACCTTCGCGTAGTCGTGCGGGAAGTGGTGCTCGTCCGGCGCGTATCCGGGCGCCACCGGAAACGCCTCCAGGCGCGCCGGGTCAAGTGCCGCGAGCCGGTGCTCGCGCACCAGGCGGCCCAGTCGGTCGGCGGCGGCCTCCGCACGGGGGCGGTCGGGGGCGGAGTCCAGGAAGGCCACGGCCGCCTCGATCTCGTACGGATGGGACTTGTCCAGGGACTCGACCGCCCGCCAGCAGAAGTCGGTGGCCCGGAACAGCCAGGCGTGCCACACCTCGTTGCGGTGCAGCAGGGCCACCACGGGCCCGGTGGCGAGGAGTTCACTCGGCGGGTCGTCGACGACGGGCACGAAAGGAGCGTGCGGATAGCCACGCTGACTGGGATGGATCGCCGGCAGCGCGCCGTCCGTCGTCGACACCGAGGTCAAGTAGCGGCACACGCGCTCCACGCGCTGTCCGCCGCACCGCCCGATCGAGTCGAGGACGCGCAGCGCGTGCCCGGTGTGCAGCGGCTGGCTGACCGGGCCGCGGAGATCGGGTTCGAGCGCGTGACCGTATCCCTCGTCGTCGTTGCGGTAGGCGGCCAGCGCGGTCTCCACCGCGTCGGCGGCGCCGACGTCGCTGTTCAGGAAGTGGTACGCGAAACGGCGCTGCTCCAGCACGCGTGCGGTGAGCCAGATGAAGTGCTCGGCGCGCGAGAGCGGGGTGTGCGCCGGGGGCGTCGGGGGGAGTGGGGATGCTCCTGATTCGGCCATGTCTCAGACCGTAGGACGGAAAGCGGTCTCGGCAAGGGGTCCCGGCCCGGGCCCACTCTCAGGGGCGGGATACTGGAGTCATGCGGTTGACGGTCTTCTGGCAGCGGATGGCGGATCACTTCGGTGAGGTGTACGCCGACACCTTCGCGCGCGATCATGTGATGACGGAGCTCGGCGGACGGACCGTGCACGAGGCGCTGAACGCCGGCTGGGAGGCCAAGGACGTGTGGCGCGTGGTGTGCGCGACCATGAACGTTCCGTACGAAAACCGCTGACGGACCCCGAAGATCCGGAGCCGGGCACAGATTGTCGGTGGAGTCGGCGACACTTGCCCCGTGGCCCCGACAGACGAGACCGCGCAGGTCGACCAGCAGACATCCCCCTTCGGCACGACGCCGCCCACTTTGCCCCCGGGCGGGGACGCCCCCGGGCAGGGCGCGCGCATGCCGCGCTGGCTGCCGCGCGCGATGGTGCTCGCGCTCACCCTCGTCGCCCTGTTCCAACTGGGCAGTTGGGCGTTCCACCAGCTCATCGGGCTGTTGATCAACATTCTGATCGCGTTCTTCCTGGCGCTCGCCATCGAGCCCGCGGTGAGCTGGATGGCCTCGTACGGTATGCGCCGGGGGCTGGCCACCTTCCTCGTCTTCTTCGGTCTGCTGATCGCGACGGCCGGATTCGTCACGCTGCTCGGCTCGATGCTCGCGGGTCAGATCATCAAGATGATCGAGGGCTTCCCCGAGTACCTGGACTCGGTGATCAACTGGATCAACTCGAGCTTCCACACCCACGTGAGACGGGTGGACGTCCAGGACAGCCTGGTGCACTCCGACTGGCTGCGGAAGTACGTGCAGAACAGCGCGACCGGCGTCCTGGACGTGTCCGCGCAGGTGCTCGGCGGTCTCTTCAAGCTGCTGACGATCACGCTGTTCTCGTTCTACTTCGCGGCCGACGGGCCCCGGCTGCGGCGCGCGTTGTGCTCCGTACTGCCGCCCGCGCGACAGGCCGAGGTGCTGCGCGCGTGGGAGATAGCCGTCGACAAGACCGGCGGCTATCTGTACTCGCGCGGTCTGATGGCGCTGATCTCCGGCATCGCGCACTACATCCTGCTGCAGGCCCTGGGTGTGCCCTACGCGCCCGTGCTCGCCGTCTGGGTGGGTCTGGTCTCGCAGTTCATCCCCACCATCGGTACGTATCTCGCCGGCGCCCTGCCGATGCTGATCGCCTTCACCATCGACCCCTGGTACGCGCTGTGGGTGCTGATCTTCGTCGTGGTCTACCAGCAGTTCGAGAACTACGTACTGCAGCCCAAGCTGACGGCCAAGACCGTGGACATCCACCCCGCGGTCGCCTTCGGCTCGGTCATCGCGGGCACCGCCCTCCTCGGGGCCGTCGGCGCCCTGATCGCCATCCCCGCGGTCGCCACCCTCCAGGCCTTCCTGGGGGCCTATGTGAAGCGGTACGACGTCACGGACGACCCCCGGGTGCACGGCCACCGGACCAGGAGGTCGCCCTCCTTCCGCGCCCGTGTGCGAGAGCTGCTCGGCCGATGAGGCCGATGAGGTTCACCAGGTGACGGCCGCCCACACTCCGGCGCCCAGGACCGCCGCCGCGTAGCAGCCGACCGCCGCGTGGATGACCCGCTGCCGTGTCCGGTCGCTCCATGGCGTGTGTGACAGCAGCCAGGCCAGCGCGGGCAGGACCAGCACGGCGTGCAGGCTCACTCCGTGCAGCGGCTTGAGCGGGGCCGTCGAGTGGTACGCCGCCTCCTGGTGACCGGTGCGGGTGAGGACGACCCCGCGCGCGATCATCGCGGCGCCCGACGCCAGCGCGACGAGGAGGATCGCGAACCCGGAGCGCAGCGCGAGCGGCATCCCCAGAGGGCCCGTGGACCGGTCCCGGAAGGAGGCCACCGCGAACACGGTGAGCAGCACCACGAGAACCCCGCCGCCCACCGCGAGCGTCATCGACACCGCCGTGTCGAAGCCGGTCTCCATGTTGAGGTGCGAGGGCACCCGGCGCCACGCCTGAAGGGTGATCCCGCCCACCTCCACGACACAGTCGGCGGCGAACACGACGAGCAGCGCCGAGCGCAGACGCGTTCCGACCCGCAGATACGACGTGACCCACGTGATCGCGATCAGCGTCAGCCCGAAGGAGAGCCCGAACGTGACGGGCTTGCGCCAGGAGACGGGCCCGTCCCAGGGGCCGCCGTCCACGGCGAAGACGACCAGATGCGCCAGCCCGGAGAGCACCAGCACGGCGCCCGTCACATGGCAGAGCCGCTCGGTGGGACGTACTCCGCGCAACGCCCCACGCCACACGGGGCGCACCGGAGACGGTCGTGCCGGAGACGGTCGTGCCGTTGGGGCGACGGCGGTGGTCACGGCGGGAGCGGGGGTTTTGCTGCGGCTCTCCATGAGGTCCAAGCTTCGGCGGGCAGGGACCTGAGGTCGTCGTACGGCCGAAGACTCCGGTGGTACGCCCCGTGGAGTAGACGGGGATCCCGGCCGTTGTCGGTCCGCGAACGTAGGCTCGGAGGTGCCGCGTGGTGCGCTTGACACCAAAATCGAACATCCATTCTTATGGAATCTCCGGCTGGGCTCTCGGCGGGGATTTCGGCAGGGTTTTCACAGAGATGTACCCGAGTTATCCACAGGCTGGACGGGCGTCGGGGCGCATTGTCAGTGGCAGGCGTTAGCGTCTTTGACGTGAAGCGATCGACTCAAGCAAATCGGGTGGAACCCATGGCAGGTACGGACCGCGAGAAGGCGCTCGACGCCGCGCTCGCACAGATTGAACGGCAATTCGGCAAGGGCGCGGTGATGCGCCTGGGTGAGCGGCCGAACGAGCCCATCGAGGTCATCCCCACCGGGTCGACCGCGCTCGACGTGGCCCTCGGAGTCGGCGGCCTGCCGCGCGGCCGAGTGGTGGAGGTGTACGGCCCGGAGTCCTCCGGTAAGACGACGCTGACGCTGCACGCGGTGGCGAACGCGCAGAAGGCCGGCGGCCAGGTGGCCTTCATCGACGCCGAGCACGCCCTCGACCCCGAGTACGCGAAGAAGCTCGGTGTCGACATCGACAACCTGATCCTGTCCCAGCCTGACAACGGCGAGCAGGCGCTGGAAATCGTGGACATGCTCGTCCGCTCCGGCGCGCTCGACCTGATCGTCATCGACTCCGTCGCCGCCCTGGTGCCGCGCGCGGAGATCGAGGGCGAGATGGGCGACTCGCACGTGGGTCTGCAGGCCCGTCTGATGAGCCAGGCCCTGCGGAAGATCACCAGCGCGCTCAACCAGTCGAAGACCACCGCGATCTTCATCAACCAGCTGCGCGAGAAGATCGGCGTGATGTTCGGCTCCCCGGAGACCACGACGGGTGGCCGGGCGCTGAAGTTCTACGCCTCAGTGCGACTCGACATCCGCCGCATCGAGACGCTGAAGGACGGCACCGACGCGGTCGGTAACCGCACCCGCGTCAAGGTCGTCAAGAACAAGGTCGCGCCGCCCTTCAAGCAGGCCGAGTTCGACATCCTCTACGGGCACGGCATCAGCCGCGAGGGCGGCCTGATCGACATGGGCGTGGAGCACGGCTTCGTCCGCAAGGCCGGCGCCTGGTACACGTACGAGGGCGACCAGCTCGGCCAGGGCAAGGAGAACGCGCGCAACTTCCTGAAGGACAACCCCGACCTCGCCAACGAGATCGAGAAGAAGATCCTGGAGAAGCTGGGCGTCGGTGTGAGGCCGGTGGAGCCCACCGCCGAACCGGGTGCGGACGCGGCGGTCTCGACCGCCTCGGACGAGGCCGCGAAGACGGTGCCCGCTCCGGCGGCCAAGGCCACCAAGTCCAAGGCCGCGGCGGCCAAGAGCTAGTCCATGACGCGACGAACCGACTGGGCCGAGTACGCCTACCCCGTCCCCCCGCGGGGGCAGGGGCACGGGGGGAACGGCGACTCGGCCGGAGACGGTGAAAGAGCGCACGGCGGGGACGGGCCGTACGGGGACGAGACGTACGGCGGCTCCTCCGCGTACTCCGGTGGTACGTATGGCCCCGAGGCGTTCCATGGCGGGGATCCGTATGGCGGTGACGGTCCGGTGGGCGAAGGTGACGGCCTGACGGACGGTCACGGTTCTCCGGACGGTGGATCGCGCCGTGGCGGTGGACGGCGCGGCGACAGGGGGCGCGGCGACGGGGGGCCGCGAGGTGGACGAGGGCGTCGGAGGCGTGGCGGTTTCGGTGAGCCGTCCGACGACCCACAGGACGGAGGCACTCCTTCCTCGTCGAGGGCCGAGAAGGGGGAGCCCCCAGGGGACCCGGCTGAGCGGGCGCGGGCGATCTGTCTGCGCCTGCTCACCGGGACCCCGCGCACGCGGAAACAGCTCGCGGACGCGTTGCGCAAGCGTGAGATCCCCGACGATGTGGCGGACGAGGTGCTGTCACGGTTCGAGGAGGTCGGGCTGATCAACGACGGTGCCTTCGCGGACGCCTGGGTGGAGTCCCGGCACCACGGCCGGGGTCTGGCCCGGCGGGCGCTCGCGCGGGAGCTGCGGACCAAGGGCGTGGACTCGACGCTGATCGACGAGGCCGTCGGGCAGCTCGACTCCGAGCAGGAAGAGGCGACGGCACGTGAGCTCGTCGCGCGCAAGCTCCGCTCCACGCGAGGTCTCGACCGCGACAAGCGGCTGCGACGCCTTGCGGGCATGCTCGCCCGCAAGGGCTACTCCGAGGGGATGGCGCTGCGCGTGGTCCGCCAGGCGCTGGAGGAAGAGGGGGAGGACACGGAGGGCTTGGGGGACGAAGGGTTCTGAGCCTTGGGGGCGGGGGCGGGAGCGGGGACTGAATGCGGTGGACGCACGGGGGGTCGATCGCGTTCAGGGGGTGGCGGGTCTCCAGGGTCGAGGGGCGTGGTCCGAGGGGCTGAGTCCGTAAGGCCGTGGACGGGAGAAGGCCGGCCCAGGGGCTCGAGGAGCGGCTCGGTAGCAGAGCAGCATCTGTTCGGGGCGATGACCTGCGCGTGCGTTTGGCCCCAGGTCTCGATACTGATCCCGGCCCCGGGTTAGGTGTCTCCTGTCTCCTGTGTCTCCTGCCTTCGCCCTCGAACCCGATTCCGACTCCGGCCCTGATCTCGACTCCGGCCTCGAACCCGGCTCGGCCTCGATCCGCCGCCGGTTTCGACCTGGCCCGGCCCCGGCGCCTGGAACCCGGCCCCTGACCCTCCCCTCTCTCGTCTTCCCACCCCCGCCCGACCCAGGAATGTCCAACTCCCCTTCGTGAGGCTGGGGTTAACCCCCGTAGGGAGACGCCGGGTTGCCGCAATGCACAGGTGTCTGTGCACAGAGGACTGTGTACGCATGGCACAGGAACCCGGCGCGGAACCCTTGGTGAGGCGGAGCGAGGAGACTTCGCGCGGCTCCACCGAGCTCTCCGACCTCGCCACGCTCAAGGCCCTCGCGCAGCCCCGTCGGCAGCGCATGCTTCAGCACCTCACCGTGCACGGCCCCGCCACCTCGGCGACGCTGGCCCGGGCGCTCGGGCTCAACACCGGAGCCACCAGCTACCACCTGCGTGAGCTCGCTCGGTACGGCTTCGTGGAGGAAGTGGACCGACCGGCCGAGGCGGGCGGCCACGGTAGGGAGCGCTGGTGGCGGGCCGTCCCCGGTGACCGCCGCTTCCCGCCGCGCAGTCGGCAGAGCGCCGAGATGCGGCTCGTCATGGACGAGCTGAATCACCACGCGTACGCCGCCGACCTCGAACTCTTCGAGCAGATGCAGATGCAGGTGCAGAGGCAGCTACGGACGCGGGGGTGGTCGGGGAGGTGGGCGAAGCCGATCCCTGGGTCGACGCCTTCCCCTACTCGCGCGGCAGCATCCGGCTGACGCTCCCCGAACTCCGCGCGTTCTTCGAGGAGTACATCGCGCTCCTCAACCGCTACAAGCGCCCCGAGGCCGACACCCCGCCCGGCGCCCGTACCGTGCTCACCCGGTTCCTCGCCTTCCCGGCCCCCGACGCCGCGCCCGACACCGTGCCCGACGCCGCGTCCGAGAGCCGCCCGGCACCCCACGACAGACCAGGGAGCGAACCCTCATGATGCTGCGTTACGCCCTGCAGACCGTCCGAGCCCGCAAAGGTGGCTTCCTCGGTGCCTTCTTCGCCTTGATGTGCGCGGCCGCTCTCATCACCGCCTGCGGCACCCTCCTGGAGACGGGCCTGCGCGGCACGATCGCCACCGAACGGTATGCCGCGACGCCCGTCGTGGTCTCCGCCGACCAGAACGTTCACCAGACCACCGTCAAACACAAGAAGGGCAAGACCAAGGTCAAACACAAGGCCAAGCCGATCGCCGAACGGGCCTGGCTCCCGGGCGACCTCGCCACCGAGCTCCGGAAGGTGCCCGGCGTACGTGAAGTCATTCCCGAACTGACCTTCCTGGCCGAGCCCTTGGCACCCGGCGCGGCCGTCGACATGGACCGGCCCGCCTACGGGCACGCCTGGGACTCCGCCGCGCTGACCCCGTACACCCTCACCACCGGCACCGCCCCCAAGGCAGAAGGCGATCTCGTCATCGACCGCCGTCTCGCCGAGCGCGCCCACCTCGCGCCCGGCGACCGGCTCACCGTCCAGTCGACGCAGAGCCCGCGGACCTACCGGGTGACCGGAATCGCCGCCCCCGCCCAGGAGGTGCGGCACCAGACCGCCCTCTTCTTCTCCACCGCCGAGGCCCGCCGCCTCGCCGCCCACCCCGGACAGGTCACCGCCTTCGGGGTGCTTCCCACCAAGGGCACGGACGCGGCCGTGCTGAAGCGAGCGGTCAGCACGGCGCTGCACGGAACCAAGGCGCCGCACGGTACGACCGCGCAGGTCAGCGCCGGTGACGGCCGAGGGCCCGTGGAGTTCCTGGACGCGGCCGCCGCGCGTACGAAGCTGGTCAGCATGGGAGGTGCGATGGGCGGCACGTCACTGCTCGTGGCCGTCCTCGTGGTGGTCGGGACCTTCGCGCTCTCCGTGCAGCAACGCCATCGCGAACTCGCCCTGCTGCGCGCCATCGCCGCCACGCCGGGCCAGATCCGGGCGCTCCTCGGCCGTGAGGCACTGATCGTCGGGGCCGCCGCGGGTACTACCGGCGCGCTCGCGGGGCTGCCGCTGGGCAGTTGGCTGCACGGCCGGTTCGTGGCCATGGGCGCCGTGCCGGGCACGCTTCAGCACACCGTCAGCGTCTTCCCGCCGTTCGCCGCGCTCGCCGCGACATTGCTCGGTGCGTGGGCCGCCGCCCGTATCTCCTCGCGCCGGATCGCCCGGATCCGCCCGGCCGAGGCGCTCGCCGAAGCCAGGGCCGAGCGCACCCGCCCGGCGTGGGGACGGATCCTCGCGGGTCTCGCCCTGCTCGCCGGCGGTGCCGTCCTCGTCGCCGTGCTCAGTGTCCTGCGCACGGAACCCGCCTCGACTCCCGTGACCTTCCTGGCCGTCGTGGTCCTCGCCTCCTCCGTCGCGCTGCTCGGTCCGCTGTTGGTCAGGGCGGCCGTAGCCGTATTCGGAGGTCCGCTCGGGCTGACCGGACCCAGCAGTCGGCTGGCGCGTGCCAACCTCCGTGGCCATGCCGCCCGGATGGCCTCCGTCGTCACCCCTCTGACCCTCCTCATCGGCATGACCTGCACCGTTCTCTTCGTCCAGCCGACCCTGGGCAACGCGGCCCGCGCCCAGGCCCGCGAGGGCATCCGCGCCGACTGGGTGGTGGCCGCCCAGGGCCCGGGCGTACCGGCCGAGGCCGCACGGCGGCTGCGTTCGCAACACGACACCGTCACCGAAGTGGTCCGCACGACCGTCCGTGTGGGACTCGACAAGTACGCGGCGCAGGGCGTCACACCCGGGGGCCTCACCCGCACCTGGGACCCGGACGTCACCGCCGGGTCCCTGAAGAAGCTCACCGAGGACACCGTCGCCGTCAGCGAACTCGCCGCCGACCAGCTCCACCTGAAGCCCGGCAGTCCCCTGAAACTCACGCTGGGCGACGGAACACCCGCCACGCCGACCGTCGTGGCCGTCTACGCCAAGGGCCTCGGTTTCGGCGACCTCACCTTCGCCCATGACCTGGTCGCCCGCCATGTGGACAACCCGCTCGCGACCTCCGTCCTCGTCAGCACCGCCCGTACACAGACACAACTCGCGACTACCCTCCGTGAGTTCCCGGGGATCCACGTCCTCGCCCCGGCCGCCGCCGACTCGATCCAGGCCGCACGGCAGCAGGCGAACGCCGAGGTCAACTACCTCGCCATGGGACTCGTCCTGGCCTTCACCGCCATCGCCGTCGTCAACACGCTGGCCATGTCGGTCTCGGAGCGTGGCCGCGAGTTCGCGCTGCTGCGCCTCGCCGGGGCGACCCGGCGCCAGGTGCTGGGGATGCTGCGCACGGAGGCGCTCTCGGTCCTGCTGCTCGCCACCGCGCTCGGCAGCGGAATCGCGCTCGCCGTCCTCACCGCGTTCAGCGTCGGCATGACGGGCCAGGCGGCTCCGGCGGTCACACCCCTGGTGTACGTCGCCGTGGTCGCGCTCGTCGGGCTGCTCGCGCTCGTCGCCACCGCGTTGCCGGGCCGGGTGGCGTTGCGGGTGCGCCCGGTCACGGTGGCCACGGCCAAGGAGTAAGGAGAGCCCGGAGTTAGGCCGTCACCGGGAACCCGGCCGCCTTCCACGCCTGGAAGCCGCCGACCAGGTCGGTCGCCCGGTGCAGTCCGAGCTGGTGGAGGGAGACGGCGGCGAGGCTGGACGCGTACCCCTCGTTGCAGACCACCACGACCCGCAGATCATGGCTCGTGGCCTCCGGGGCACGGTGGCTGCCCTGGGGATCGAGCCGCCACTCCAGTTCGTTGCGCTCGACGACGAGGGCGCCGGGGATCAGTCCGTCGCGCTCGCGCAGCGCGGCGTACCGGATGTCGACGAGGAGGGCTTCGCCGGCCTGTGCGGCGGAGTACGCCTCCTCGGCCTCCACCCGGTCGAGTCCCTCGCGGACCCGTTCCAGCAACGTGTCGATGCCCTCCGGGCGGGGTGCGCTCACTGCCAGTCCTCCGGACGCTCGACGTGCTCCAGGCGCAGTACCTGCCCCGTGCGGCTGTAGCGGCGGATCCGGGGCAGCGGCGGGTAGTACGCGTGGACGGAGATCGCGTGCTCCTCGGTGGACTCGTTGAGCACCTCGTGCACGTGGTGGCGGCCGAAGGAGCGACCCTGGCCGGCCGGCAGCCGACGTTCGCGGTCGACGTCCTCGGAGAGTTCGAGGGTCTTCCAGCCGTCGGTGGGCAGACGGGCGGCGAGCGAGTACTCCTTGAGCTCGCCCGCGGCGGCGACGAAGGCGCCGACCGAGTCGGCGTGGTCGTGCCAGCCGGTCCCGGTGCCGGGGGGCCAGCCGATGAGCCAGGCCTCGCTGCCGCCGGGGCCCTCCAGGCGCACCCAGGTGCGGCCCTCGGGGTCGAGGGGGAGGGAAGCGATCAGTTCGGCGTCGGCGGCGGTGCGGCGCACGAAGTCGAACAGGTCGGCCTGGGTGGGGGCCTGGACCGGTGCGGAGGCGGAAGGCGTGGTGGAGGGGGTGGACACAGACACGGGTACCGTCCTGGGCGTTCGCGTGGGTGCGCGCGGCAGCCGACAGGGAGGGGCGGCGCGCGGGGAGAGAAGAGCTGCGAATTCAGCAGGACGGGCGACACACGCAGCCCGCATAGCGGACGAGGTCCATATGGACCCTCCGCCACAGGCGCACACAGGTGTCGGTCACGATCCGGAGTACACCATGGCGGTTCGGGCCGGTCAACTCACTGTCACTATGTGGACCATCCGGTGACCGAGGGTGCCGCGATGGCCGTGGCTCCGCCCTCCGGACGCGTTCGGCGACCTGAGCCTGGCGGTCCGGGGCGGGCCGGACCACCAGAGTCGTCAGGTCGACCACCAGAGTCGTCAGGTCGTACTGGCCGCGGTCTCCGCTTCCGCTTCCGCCGTGGCGGGGCCGCCCAGTGTCGTCTCGGCCGCCGCGTACAGGTCGGCCGGGCGCACCCCGCTCAGCGCGGTGACCAGGTGGCCGTCGGGGCGCACCAGGAGCACGGTGTGTGCCGCCGCGCCGGGATAGCTCTCGGCGACCAGCAGCTCGGCGCGGTGCGGCAGCGCGGTCACGGCGGCCGCGAGCCGGGGCATGATCCCGGCCGTCACCCAGTGCTTGCGCGCCCACACGCCCGTACCCGGAGCGATCAGTACGACGAGCAGCACCCCGCGACCGAGCCGCTCCCGCAGCTGTACGAACGAGCCGTCCTCCGCGGTCACGCGTACGTCGACGACCGGCGCACCGGGAGCCGTGTCCACCGGAGTCTCCGACTCGGTGTGCGCGGGCGCGAGTGGCGAGTCGGCGTACGCCCCCGGCGCACCCAGCGGGCCGCGTCCCAGGTGGCCGTCCGTGAGCAGCGCGTCGTGGCCACGGGCCGACCCGGGGACGTACGAGCGCAGGCCTCCGCCGCCGCGCAGCAGTGGCAGCGCCTGGTCGGCGGCGCGCAGCCGGGCGGCGACGACGGCCCGCCGCTCCGCCTGGTAGCTGTCGAGCAGTGCCTCGTGCGGGCCGTGGTGCCAGGCGAGCGCCAGCTTCCAGGCGAGGTTGTCGGCGTCCCGCAGGCCCTCGTCCAGTCCCTGGGTGCCGAGCGCGCCGAGCAGGTGCGCGGCGTCCCCGGCGAGGAAGACCCGGCTGGCCCGCCAGCGGCGGGCGAGGCGGTGGTGGACGGTGTGGACTCCGGTGTCGAGCAGCTCGTACGGGGGTGTGGAGCCCGCGTTCCAGCCCGCGAGGGTCTCGCGGATGCGCGCCACCAGCAGGTCGGGCGTGACCAGGTCCTTGCCGGGCGGCAGCAGCCAGTCCAGCCGCCACACGTCGTCGGCGAGGGGGCGCGCGGTCACCTCCCCGCTCGCGGGGCCCGACGTCCGCCACGGAGGCATCCGGTGCAGCAACGCCTGCCCGGGCCAGGGAAGTTCCGTACGCAGCGCCGCCACGGCGTATCGTTCGACGGCTGTACGTCCGGGGAAGCGGATGTCCTGGAGCTTGCGCACGGTCGAGCGCGGTCCGTCGCAGCCGACCAGGTAACTGCCGCGCCACCATGTGCCGTTGGGGCCGCGGGTGTGCGCCGTGACGCCCGAGGGCTCCTGCTCGATCGAGTCGAGGCGGCTGCCCACGGCGACCTTGATCAGCCGCTCGTGGACGATGGCCTCGCGCAGGGCGCCGGTCAGCGCGTGCTGGGCGAGGTGCAGCGGGGCGGGCGCGTCGGCGCCCTCGGAGTCCTGCGCGTCCGCGGTCGGGCCGAGCCCGGCGCTTTTCGGGCTCTGCGCGCTCCCCTTCGGGATACGTGCGCTCCCCTCGAAGCGCTGAGCGCCAATCCCCGAGCCGTGCGCGCGGCCCCCAAAGGCCTGCGCGCCGCTCATCACGCCGTGCGTGGCGCCCCCGGGGCCGTGCGCGTCGGCTTCGAAGTCCGGCGAGTCCGTGTCGGAGGCCCGGGCAGCGAAGTCGATCTCGCGCATCACCTGCTTGCGCCGCATCGACCGCCATCCGGCCCAACGGAAACCGGCATCGGTGAGGGGCAGGCCCGTCAGGCGTTCGACGAGTGCGGCCGTGTCCTCGCGCAGCACCACCGTCCGCGCGAGCCGTTGTTCGTCCTTGCCCGGCCCCTCGTCGAGGACCACGCAGGGGACCTCCTGGCGGGCCAGCGCAAGGGCCAGCGTGAGGCCCACGGGCCCCGCGCCGACGATGATCACCGGGTCCACGGCGCGCGGCCCCCTGCCCGGAGCGGTGTCCTGAGGAACGGTCGGGAACAGGCAGTTGGAACGGGGTGCACGATCACAGAACGTATGCAACCCATTGCCGGTGCTTGCGTCAAGTGACGGGGGCAGTGGCGATCATGCCACTGCCCCCGTTGACACCGACGAAGGGTGAGGATCCGTCAGATAGAGATGCCGCTGCCCGCGCCGGTCGACTCCGTGCCCCCGACCGCGGCCGGCGCAGGCACCACGCCCGTCGACTTCTTGCCGCGCCGCAGTCGTCCCTCCAGCCAGCTCGCGAAGCTGGTGAGGCTGAAGTTGAGCGCGATGTAGATCAGGGCCACGACGGTGAAGCAGGCGATGGTGTTCGCGCCGTAGTACGCGCTCATCGGGCCGACGGAGGCGAGCAGCTCGGGGAAGGTGAGGACCGCGCCGCCGATCGCGGTGTCCTTCACGATCACGACGAGCTGGCTGACGATCGCCGGCAGCATCGCGGTGACCGCCTGCGGCAGCAGGATGAACCGCATGACCTGGTTCTTGCGCAGACCGACGGCCATGGCCGCCTCGGACTGCCCCTTGGGCAGCGACAGGATGCCCGCGCGGACGATCTCCGCGAGAACCGAGGAGTTGTAGAGCACCAGTCCCGTGAAGACCGCGTAGAGCGGGCGGTCGTCCGAGCTGACGTTCGTGTACTCGGAGTACGCGGCGTCGGCGAAGATCATGAGGACCAGCACCGGGATGGCGCGGAAGAACTCCACGACCGCGCCCGCCGGGATGCGTATCCAGGCGTGGTCGGAGAGCCGGGCGATGCCGAAGACGGCGCCGAGCGGCAGGGCGATGACCATGGCGAGGGCCGCGGCCTTCAGGGTGTTCTGCAGCCCCGGCCAGAGGTACGTGCTCCAGGCCTCGCTGTGGACGAAGGGCTTCCACTTCTCCCAGGCGAGCTGGTCCTTGTCGTTGAGGCTGGTGATCACCCACCACAACAGGGCCGCGAAGGCGACCAGGAACAGCGCCGAGTAGAGGATATTGCGCCGCTTGGCGCGGGGGCCCTGGGCGTCGTACAGGACGGACGTCATCGCTTCACCGCCACCTTCTTGCCCACCCAGCCGAGGAGGAGGCCGGTCGGCAGCGTCAGACACATGAACCCGAAGGCGAAGACGGCTGAGATCGCGATGAGTTGGGCCTCGTTCTCGACCATGGACTTCATCAGGGTGGCCGCTTCGGCGACACCGATCGCGGCCGCCACCGTGGTGTTCTTCGTCAGGGCGATCAGCACGTTCGTCAGCGGACCGACGACCGAACGGAACGCCTGGGGAAGCACGATCAGGGTGAGGACCTGGGTGAAGTTCAGACCGATGGCGCGGGCCGCCTCCGCCTGCCCGACGGGCACGGTGTTGATGCCGGAGCGCAGCGCCTCGCAGACGAAGGCCGAGGTGTAGGCGATCAGACCGAGCACGGCCAGCCGGAAATTGACCGTCTCGACCTGGTCCGAGCCGAGACTCACCAGCAGTGTCTGGTTGAGGCCCAGCGAGGTGAACAGGATGATCACGGTCAGCGGGATGTTCCGCACGATGTTCACGTAGGCGGCGCCGAATCCGCGCATGAGAGGCACCGGACCGACTCGCATGGCGGCCAGCATGGTTCCCCATATCAGGGAGCCGACGGCTGAGAGGACGGCGAGCTTCACCGTTACCCAGAACGCTCCCAGCAGGTCGTAACCTTGAAGAAAGTCGAACACGATTTCCCGCGCTTCCGCGTGTGGTGATGCCCGGGTGCGCCGCCCCCCGAGGGCGGCGCACCGGCGGGCCCTACATCAGCTGACGATGTTGCCGATCTTCGGAGCGGGCTCGTTCTTGTACTTCGCCGGACCGAAGTTCTTGTCCACGGCCTTCTTCCAGGAACCGTCGGAGACCATCGCCTCGAGAGCCGTGTTGATCTTGGCCTTGAGGTCGCTGCCCTTCTTGACGCCGATGCCGTAGTTCTCGTTGGTCATCTTGAAGCCGCCGAGCTTGAACTTGCCCTTGAAGGCGGCCTGCGAGGCGTAGCCGGCGAGGATCGAGTCGTCCGTCGTCAGGGCGTCGATCGCCTTGTTCTGCAGACCCGTCAGGCAGGCCGAGTACGTCGGGTACTGCTGGAGCTGGGCCTTGGGCGCCAGCTTGTCGTGCACGTTCTGCGCCGAGGTCGAACCGGTCACGGAACACAGCTTCTTGCTGTTGAGATCCGACGGCGACTTGATGGCGATGTCGTCGGCGCGGACCAGCACGTCCTGGTGGGCGAGCAGGTAAGGGCCGGCGAAGTCGACCTTCTTCTCGCGCTCGGGGGTGATCGAGTAGGAGGCGGCGATGAAGTCGACGTCACCGCGCGAGAGCGCGTTCTCGCGCTCGGCGCTCTTCGTCTCCTTCCACTCGATCTGGTCGGGCTTGTAGCCGAGCTTTCCGGCGACGTACGTGGCGACGTCGACGTCGAAGCCCGAGTAACCCTGCGGGGTCTTCTGGCCGATGCCCGGCTGGTCGAACTTGATGCCGACAGTGATCTTCTTGTCGCCGCCGGAGGAGCCGCTGTCCTTCTTGTCGTCCGAACCGCACGCCGTGGCGGTCACGGCGAGCGCGAGCACGACGGCCGAGGCGGCGGTGACCTTGCGGAGCTTCATGGTGAACATCCTTTGAGTGGGGAGGAGATGCAGGCCTTCAGGCATGGGCTTCAGTGATGAACGCAAGCGAAGAACGCAAGCGAAGAACGTCAGCGATGAACGTCAGTTCAGGAACCTCAGTTCAGGAAGGCGAACTTCAGAGATGACGAAGCGAAGGCCGTCAGTGGTGCAGGATCTTCGACAGGAAGTCCTTGGCGCGGTCGCTGCGGGGATTGCTGAAGAACTGGTCCGGCACGGCCTCTTCGACGATGCGGCCGTCGGCCATGAAGACCACCCGGTTGGCAGCCGAACGAGCGAAGCCCATTTCATGGGTGACGACGATCATCGTCATGCCGTCGCTCGCGAGCTGCTGCATGACCTCCAGGACCTCGTTGATCATCTCGGGGTCGAGCGCCGAGGTCGGCTCGTCGAAGAGCATCACCTTCGGGTCCATCGCCAACGCGCGGGCGATGGCGACGCGTTGCTGCTGACCACCCGACAACTGCGCGGGGTACTTGTCCGCCTGGGTGCCCACGCCCACCCGGTCCAGCAGTCCGCGGGCCTTCTCCTCGGCCGCCTTCTTGTCGGCCTTGCGGACCTTGATCTGACCCAGCATCACGTTCTCGAGCACCGTCTTGTGCGCGAAGAGGTTGAAGGACTGGAAGACCATGCCCACGTCGGCCCGCAGCCGGGCCAGCGCCTTGCCCTCGTCGGGCAGCGGCTTGCCGTCGATCGTTATGTCGCCCGAATCGATCGTCTCCAGGCGGTTGATGGTGCGGCACAGGGTGGACTTCCCGGACCCGGAGGGCCCGATGACCACGACGACCTCGCCACGCGCGATCGTCAGGTCGATGTCCTGGAGCACGTGCAACGCGCCGAAGTGCTTGTTGACGCTCTTCAGGACGACCAGGTCCTCGGTCGCGGCCACGGCATCCTTGGCCACCGATACTTCGGTCATCGCTCTGGGGCTCCGTCCTCCTCGGTTTCGGTGGACAGTAGTGACCCCGTGCGACCAGCGTCATTACATCTGAGGGGAACTTGAGCATCACGATCCGGTAGCAATCGGACACGTGTCGTAGCAGTTGTTGCGCGGCCGCGTGCCGGCCGCGTACCGGCTGGGTAACGGAAGCCCTCCGCGACCCGAAGCCTCTTGACGCGGTCGTGATCCATCGGCGTGACTTCCTTGGTGCACACGCGTGTGCGCCGCGATCCAACAGGATCGGACCGTACGACCGATGAACCGGAGGGGGCCGGAGTGAGACTGCTGCTCGTCGAGGACGACAACCACGTCGCGGCCGCCCTGTCCGCGGTGCTGGCGCGACACGGCTTCGACGTCACGCACGCCCGCAGCGGCGAGGAGGCCCTGCAGGCGCTGGTTCCGGAGAGCGACGGCTTCGGTGTGGTCCTGCTCGACCTGGGCCTGCCCGACCAGGACGGCTACGAGGTCTGCGGCAAGATCCGCAAACGCACCAGCACTCCGGTGATCATGGTCACCGCCCGCTCCGACGTACGGTCCCGGATCCACGGCCTCAACCTCGGCGCCGACGACTACGTGGTGAAGCCCTACGACACTGGTGAACTGCTCGCCCGTATCCACGCCGTCAGCCGGCGCAGCGTCCCCGACGACGACGCCGCCGGCTCCGGTGACACCGCGCTGCGGCTCGGGCCGGTCCGCATCGAACTGCCCACCCGCCAGGTCAGCGTCGACGGTTCGGTAGTCCAACTGACCCGCAAGGAGTTCGACCTGCTCGCGCTGCTCGCCCAGCGGCCCGGGGTGGTCTTCCGCCGGGAGCAGATCATCAGCGAGGTGTGGCGCACCAGTTGGGAGGGGACCGGGCGCACCCTGGAGGTGCATGTCGCGTCCCTGCGTTCCAAGTTGCGCATGCCGGCGCTGATCGAGACCGTGCGCGGCGTGGGGTACCGGCTCGTCGCTCCCACGGCGTAGCGTGCACCGGTGCGCACCCGCCTCCTTCCGCTGCTCATCGTCCTGATGGCAGCCGTGCTGCTCGCGCTCGGCGTTCCGCTCGCCGTGAGCGTCGCGGCCGCCGAGCAACAGCGTGTGGTCGTCGACCGCATCGACGACACGGCACGCTTCGCCGCCCTCGCGCAGTTCGTCACCGACCAGCCGGCCGGCGGCTCGCGGGTGGGCACGACGGACGAGCGCGGGGAGACCCTGCGCAAGGAACTCGTGGCGTACTACGAGGTGTACGGCATCCGTGTCGGGGTCTTCTACCGCGACCTCGCGCCCATGGCCAACGCGCCCGAGAACTGGTACCTGGCCGAGAAGGGCGAGGGGCGTGACGCCTTCAACGAGGCGCTCCTGGGTCGCCGCAGCCACGATCCGGAGCAGGTCTGGCCGTGGCAGCGTGACCGGCTCGTCGTCGCCTCGCCGGTCATCCGGGACGGTGACGTCATCGCGGTCGTGGTCACCGACTCGCCCACCGGACAGATGCGTTCGAAGATCCTGCACGGCTGGGTGATCATCGGTGCGGGCGAGGTCGCCGCGATGCTCCTCGCCCTCGGCGCGGCGCTGCGGCTGACCGGCTGGGTGCTCAGGCCCGTACGTGTCCTCGACGCCACCACCCATGACATCGCGACCGGGCGGCTGAAGTCGCGGGTCGCGGTCGCGGGCGGTCCGCCGGAACTCAGGCGCCTGGCCCGGTCGTTCAACGAGATGGCGGACAACGTCGAAGACGTCCTGGAGCAGCAGCGCGCCTTCGTCGCCGACGCCTCGCACCAGTTGCGCAACCCGCTCTCGGCGCTGCTGCTGCGCATCGAACTGCTCGCGCTCGAACTGCCGGAGGACAATGAGGAGATCGCGTCGGTCCGCACCGAGGGCAAGCGCCTCGCCGAGGTCCTGGACGACCTGCTCGACCTGGCGTTGGCCGAGCACGCCGAGGCGGACCTGCGGCTGACCGACATCGGTGAGCTGGCGGCCGAGCGTGTCGCGTCCTGGTCACCACTGGCCGACAGCAGGGGCGTACGCCTGACCGGCACCTGCCCGGCCACCACCGCCTGGGCCGACCCGGTCACCCTGTCCAGTGCCCTGGACGCGGTGATCGACAACGCGCTGAAGTTCACGCCTGAGGGCGAGGACGTCGAGGTGGCGGTCGCGTCGAACGGCGAGGTCTCGACGGTGGTCGTCACCGACCGCGGTCCGGGCCTCAGCGACGAGGAACTGGCCCGCATCGGCGACCGTTTCTGGCGCAGCGCGGGGCACCAGAACATCAAGGGCTCGGGCCTCGGCCTGTCCATCTCGCGGGTGCTGCTCTCGGCGGGCGGCGGCTCCATCGCGTACGCCCGTCACGAGCCGCACGGTCTCAAGGTGACGGTGACGGTGCCGAGGTCGCGGCCCGAGTCGTGAGCGGGGCGGCCAGGGCCACCAGGGCCGACGTGGTGGTCTGTGCTACGGCTTGACCGAGCGGTAGTAGCGCCGGGCGCCCTCGTGCAGGGGCAGCGGGTCCGTGTAGATGGCCGTGCGCAGGTCCACCAACTGGGCCGCGTGCACCTGACGGCCGATGCCGTCGCGGCTGTTGATCACCGTGCGGGTGAGCTCCTCGGTGAGCCGGGCGTCCGAGTCCTCCCGGGTGATCAGGAAGTTCGCCACCGCCAGCGTCTGCACGGACGAGCCCTGCTGGGCCTCGGGGTAGGCGTCGGCGGGCATCACCGCGGACCGGTAGTAGCGGGCCGCGCCGCCCTGCTCGTGCAGCTTCGCGACGAGGTCGCCGGTGATCGGCACCAGCCTGACGGCGAAGCGCTTCGAGAGCTGCTGAACCGCGCTCGTCGGCAGGCCGCCCGACCAGAAGAAGGCGTCGATCTTGTGTTGTTCGAGCAGGTCCGGCATGGTGCCGATGCCGTCCGGAAACGGCTTGATGTCCTTCGCGGAGTCGAGCCCGGCCGCCTGTAGAACATGCTCCGCTATCAGCCGTACCCCGGAACCGTCCGGTCCCACGGCGACCCTCTTGCCCCGCAGGTCCGCCACCGACTGCACGGACGAGGAGCGGGGGACGACCAGGTGCACATAGTCGTCGTACAGCCGGGCGCAGCCGCGCAGTTGGCCCGCCCCCGGCTTGTTCTCCAGGATGTACGTCTCCACCGCGTCGGCCGCCGCGATGGTGAAGTCGGCCTGGCCCGTGGCCACCCGGCGGACGTTCTCCTGCGAGCCGTCGCTGTTCTTCAGCCGGACGTCCAGACGCGGCATGTCCTTGGCGAGCGCGGTCTGCAGGAGCGTGCCGTACTTCTGGTACACCCCGGTCGGGGTGCCCGTGCTGAACGTGATCCTGCCGCCCGGCGACTCCTCGCCCAGCGGCAGCAGCCACCACAACAGCAGCCCGAACACCACGAGTGCGGCGGCCGAGCCGAACAGCGCGCGGCGCCGGTCGATACGGGGGAGTGGCAGGAACATGCGCGCGATCCTGCCAGCCGGGGGGCCGTCCTGACCAGGGCGGGGCAGAGAGGGGGCCGAGAGGGGCGGCCGCGGGTCGGCGGGGGAGGGGAACCGGGCCCGGAATGGTCGGCGGGGGCGTGGAACCGGGCTCGGTATGGTCGGCGGATGCAGACCTCGCCCGACTCCCCGGTCACTTCTTCCGCGTCTCCCGATCTCTCCCCCGTATTTCCTTCCCCCGCTTCCCTGGTCCGTGAGTTCCACCTCGCCTTCGGGCTCGACGCGCGCGGCACGCCGACGGAGGTCTCCCCGGCGCTCGCCGCCCACCGTGGTGAACTGCTCGCCGAGGAGGCCGCCGAAGTCGCCGAGGTCTCGGTCTCGGGACCGCTGGACCGGCTGGCGCACGAGCTGGCCGACGTCGTGTACGTGGCGTACGGCACCGCGCTCGTCCACGGCATCGACCTCGACGCGGTGATCGCCGAGATCCACCGCTCCAACATGACGAAGCTGGGCCCCGACGGCCGCGTCGCCCGCCGGGCCGACGGCAAGGTTCTCAAAGGGGAGCACTACCGGGCGCCGGACGTGTCGGAGGTGCTGCGGGGGCAGGGGTGGAGGGGCGCGGACGCGTAGACCCCTCTGCTCGATCGGCCTGGCTCAGTCCCCGACGGCGGTCTGCTGTCGTGCCTCACCCTCCGCCTCGGGCTGTTCCGGTTCCGCGCCCCCGGGGTGTGCCGCGGGGCCCCGGCGCTCGGGGAGACCGAAACGGGCCGTGAGCCGATCGGCCAGCGGCTGGGTGTAGCGGGCGGTGAGCGGGCCGAGTACGACCAGGATCAGCACGTACGCCGTGGCCAGCGGGCCGAGTGAGGGTTCGATGCCGGCCGTGACCGCGAGCCCGGCGATGACGATGGAGAACTCGCCGCGCGCGACCAGCGCGCCGCCCGCTCGCCACCGGCCACCCACGGAGATCCCGGCCCGGCGCGCCGCCCAGTACCCGGTGGCGATCTTCGTCAGTGCCGTGACGACGGCCAGCGCGAGCGCGGGCAGCAGCACCGGCGGGATGCTCGCCGGGTCGGTGTGCAGCCCGAAGAAGACGAAGAAGATCGCCGCGAAGAGATCCCGCAACGGGCTGAGCAACGTGTGCGCGCCCTCCGCGACCTCGCCGGACAGGGCGATGCCGACCAGGAACGCCCCGACGGCGGCGGAGACCTGGAGCTGCTGCGCGATGCCCGCGACGAGGATCGTCAGGCCCAGCACGACGAGCAGCAGTTTCTCGGGGTCGTCGCTGGAGACGAAGCGGGAGATGACACGGCCGTAGCGGACGGCCACGAACAGGACGAGTCCGGCGGCGCCCAGGGCGATCGCGAGCGTGACACTGCCCGCGGCCAGCCCGACCCCGGCCACCAGCGCGGTGACGATGGGCAGGTAGACCGCCATCGCCAGGTCCTCCAGGACGAGGATGCTGAGGATCACCGGTGTCTCCCGGTTGCCCACCCGCCCCAGGTCGCCCAGCACCTTGGCGATGACACCGGACGAGGAGATCCAGGTGACGCCCGCCAGGACCACGGCGGCCACCGGACCCCAGCCGAGCAGCAGCGCGGCGGCCGCGCCGGGCAGGGCGTTGAGGGTGCAGTCGACCAGGCCCGAGGGGTAGTGGGCCTTGAGGTTGGAGACCAGATCGCTGGCCGTGTACTCCAGGCCGAGCATCAGCAGGAGCAGGATGACACCGATCTCGGCGCCGGTGGCGACGAACTCCTCACTCGCGCCGAGCGGGAGCAGCCCGCCCTCACCGAAGGCCAGACCGGCCAGCAGATACAGCGGGATGGGGGAGAACCGCAGCCGGGCGGCGGCCCGCCCCAGCAGCCCGAGACAGAGGATGATGGCGCCGAACTCGATCAGCAGAACAGCAGAGTGCACGCGCTCACTCCCGTCCGAGTATCGCCGCGGCGCCGTCGACGCCTTCGCGGGTGCCGACGACGATCAGGGTGTCCCCGCCCGCCAGCCGGAAGTCCGGGGTCGGCGAGGGGATGGCCTCGGCGCGGCGCAGCACCGCCACCACCGACGCGCCGGTCTCGGTCCGCATCCGGGTCTCGCCCAGCACCCGGCCGTTCCAGCGGGAGGTCGCGGCGATCTCGATGCGCTCGGCGATCAGCCCGAGGTCGGTGGTGTAGAGCAGGCTCGGGCTGTGGTGGGAGGGCTTCAGCGCGTCGATCAGCGAGGCCGCCTCGCCGCTCGTCAGCCGCAGCGACTGGGCGCAGGAGTCGGGGTCGTCGGCGCGGTACACGCTCACGGTGCGGGCGCCGTCGCGGTGCGCCACCACCGACAGGTGGCGCTGTTCGCGCGTCATGAGGTCGTACTGGACCCCGATGCCCGGCAGTGGCGTCGCCCGAAGACGTGGCGTGGACATGATCTCCCCTGGTTCATCGAGTCGGTTGCTCATCGCGTCGTGTCGCTCGTCGAGTCGCGGTCTTGCGTTCCCGTGCAAAACGGTCATGCTGCCATCCCCCGTACGGTGGCGACATGGGTGTTGGCACGGATGGACACGACCGCGCGACAGGCGCGAAGCTGACCGGGACAGCGGCGTCGCCGCAGCTCGGAAGGGCCGGAGGGACAGGAAGGGACGGACAGAAGAACGTGTCGCTGTTCCGGCGGATCTTCCTGCTCAATGCCGCGGGCCTGACCGTGGCCACCGCGCTGCTGCTGGGCCCGGTCACCGTGTCGACGCCGATACTGCCGGGCGAGGTGCTGGTCGTGGTCGCGGGGCTCGCGGTGCTGCTCGTCGTCAACGCGCTCGTGCTGCGGATAGGACTGGCCCCGCTGCAACGGCTCGGCCGGGCCATGGCCACCGCCGACCTGCTGCATCCCGGGGCCCGGGCACCCGTCACCGGGCCCGCGGAGGTCGCCGGGCTGATCACCACGTACAACACCATGCTCGACCGGCTGGAGACCGAGCGTGCCACCAGCTCGGCCCGCGCGCTCTCCGCGCAGGAGGGCGAGCGCCGACGTATCTCCCAGGAGCTCCACGACGAGGTGGGCCAGACCCTGACCGCCGTGCTGCTGCAGCTCAAGCGGGTCGCCGACCAGGTGCCCGGGGAGCTGCGGGAGGAGGTGCGGCAGGCGCAGGAGGCGACCCGCGGCAGCCTGGACGAGATCCGCCGTATCGCCCGCCGGCTGCGCCCCGGGGTCCTGGAGGAACTCGGTCTGCACAGCGCGCTGCGGTCTCTGGCGGCCGAGTTCACCACGCACGGCCTGTCCGTACGCCACCACCTCGACGGAGATCTGCCGCCGCTGACCGAGGAGACGGAACTCGTGGTCTACCGGGTGGCTCAGGAAGGGCTCACCAACACGGCCCGGCACGCGGGCGCCGATCGCGCCGAACTGCGGTTGCGGCGGGTCGTCGGCGTGGCCGGTGATGACGGCGGCGACGGCGTCGAGCTCCTCGTACGGGACAACGGCAAGGGCCCCGGCCGGCTGCGGGAAGGGGCGGGGATCAGCGGTATGCGGGAGCGGGCCCTGCTGATCGGCGCCGCGCTCTCGGTCGGGGCCGGGCCGGGGGCGGGTACCGACGTAAGGCTGCGCACCTCGACGAAGACAAACGCATCGAAGACAGGCGCATTGAAGACCGGCGCATCGACGACAGGCGCGTCGAAGACCGGCGTACCGCCGCAGCTCCGCGCCGCGACCGCTTGCGAGGGAGACCGATGACGTCCGTGCCGCCCATGTCGTCCGTTCCGTCCACGGCGTCCGTGCCCGACCGGCAGCCCGGTGGGGGCCGGCCCACCCGGGTTCTGCTCGCCGACGACCACACGCTCGTGCGCCGTGGCGTACGGCTCATCCTGGACGGCGAACCGGACCTGAGCGTCGTGGCCGAGGCCGGGGACGGTGCCGAAGCGGTCGCGCGGGCCCGCGACACGGACGTGGACCTCGCCGTCCTCGACATCGCGATGCCCCGGATGACCGGACTCCAGGCGGCCCGCGAACTCTCCCGCTGCCTTCCCGACCTGCGCATCCTCATCCTGACGATGTACGACAACGAGCAGTACTTCTTCGAGGCGCTCAAGGCCGGGGCCTGCGGTTACGTACTGAAGTCGGTCGCCGACCGCGATCTGGTCGAGGCCTGCCGGGCGGCGATGCGCGACGAGCCGTTCATCTATCCCGGCGCCGAGACCGCGCTCGTACGCACCTATCTGGAGCGGATGCGGCGCGGCGAGGCACTGCCCGTGCGGACCGTCACCGACCGCGAGGAGGAGGTGCTCAAGCTGGTCGCCGAGGGCCATACGACGAAGGAGATCGCCGAGCTGCTCTACATCAGCGCCAAGACCGTGGAGAGCCACCGGGCGAACCTGCTGCAGAAGCTCGGCCTGCGCGACCGCCTCGAACTCACCCGGTACGCGATCCGGGCCGGGCTCATCGAGCCGTGACCCGGGCCGGACAGGGACCAGAAAGGCCGGACTGGGACCGGACAGGGAAAGGGCCGACCCGTGCACGGGTCGGCCCTCTCTTGGTGGTGCCGCCGGATCACTTCACCGTCACGACGACGGTGGGCGAGACGACCTTGCCCGCCATGACCCGGAGCTGCTCCGTGCCCTTGTTGTTGAGCTTGGTGACCAGGGAGTAGCTGCTGCCGTTCTTGAGCACGGTGCTGGACTTCAGAGCGGTCCACTTACCGTTGTGCATGCGCAGCAGCACCACCTTGGTGCCGACCTTCACTCCCTTGGCGCGGCCGGTGAACGTCACCGACTGGCCGGCCTTCACCTGGGCCTTGCTCGCCCTGGCGGTGATCGAACCGTTGGCCATGGGCGTGCCGGTCCTGGTCGGCTTCGCGGTGCTGGTCCTGGTGGGCTTGGCGGTTCCGGTCCTGGTCGGCTTCGCGCTGCCGGTCATGCTCGTCTTCGGACTCGGTGAGGCCGCGCTCGGGGACGAGGCGAAAGCACCCGCCGTCCCGGCCGACAGTAGAGCGACGGAGAGCGCGCCGGCGCCGATCGCCTTGGCACAGCGGCTGCGGAGTGTGGAATTCACGTGTGACTCCTGACGTGACGGATCCCCCCACGAGCGGATCACGCCCATATGGGCGAAATGTTCGCTTTTGAGGTTATCCACGTCAGAGCCGAGCCTGCGACCGGACGAGGTTCCATTCCTGTGCGAAAAACATCAAAAAACCTTCACTATCGGACAAAAACGCCTGGTCGGCGGGCTTGCGGAGGGTTACCAACTTCTTACCCAGCGTCCACTGTGGATCGGTGCGAGGGCCGTCCGGCATCGGGGACACCAGCATCTGGCCGATGAGTCCGCGGAGGTCAGGAGGTCAGGAGGTCAGGAGGTCAGGAGGTCAGAGGGCGAGGGCGCATGTCCGCGCCGTACACCGTGCGGTAGTCCGGGACGACGATCCGGCTCGCCGGGGACTCCCGGTGCACCTGGGCGAGGAAGCCGTCCAGGTCCATCGACGCGTCGCGGCGCGGTGGCTCGCTCAGCGGCTCCTCGAAGTTGTCCCAGTGGACGGGTACGACGACGCCGGGGCTGCCCAGGGCGCGCAGCAGCCGGGGTACGTAGTGGTGGGTGGCGGTGCTGGACGGCACGGCGACCATGGCGAGATCGGGGCGGAGCCCCTGGACCGCCCGCTCGGAGAAGTCGCTGGCCCCCATGAGGAACGCCGAGGGCCCACCGCTGCCGACCTTCACCTGGAAGGCGAGCGTGTCGCCCTCCGGCAGCTCCGCGATGGTCCTCGGAGGCGCCGCGGGCGGGGTGTCGAGCGTGCCGGGGGCGAAGTAGGCGTACTTCTTGTTGCGGCTGTGCAGGCCGGCCGCGACCTCGACGGTGATGCCGTCGAAGTCCAGCACCTCGCCCCCCTTCACCACGGAGATCTGGCCCGGGTCGACGCCGAACGCGACCAGCAGGTGGTAGGTGGTCTCCGTGCCGACGACTCGGGCGCCGGTGGACTTGGCGATGTACGGCACGTCGGCGAGGTGGTCCCAGTGGGAGTGGCTGACCAGGACGAGTTCGGGGGCTCCGATGTGTTCCCGAACCACCTCGGGGTCGGTGCTCAGCTCCGTGTCCGCGCGGAAGGCGCCGTCGAACAGGCCGGTCTTGAACCGGGTGAGGTACGGGTCGAAGAGCACGGTCCGGCCGTCGACGTCGATGCGCCAGCCGGAGGTGCCCAACCAGCGTAAGGATGCCGATGCCGATGCCGATGCCGATGCCGAAATCGACGTCGATGCGGTGGCGGTGGCGGCGGGAAGGAGTGGGGCGGCCGCGCCGAGCGCGGCACCTCGCAGCAGGCTGCGTCGGCCGAGCATCGGGTCTCTCTGCGTGTCTGCGGTGTCGCTCATGGCGTCAGCAGATCAGGGACCGACCTTCCGCGTCCAAGATCGAAACGGTGTCCTCGCGATACGCGGCGGCATATGAGACCTGGTCAGACACCCTCGCTCCGCAGGAAATCGACGGCGATTCCGGCCGCGGCGCCGATCGCGGCGTCCACCGTCGGCCGGGTGGCGGTCAGCTCACGGGTACGGGCGAAGACCGACACCGCGTAGCACCCGCCGTCGGGGTACCGGACGACTCCCGTCTCCATGTGCAGCCCCGGCAGGGTCCCGGTCTTGGCCGCGATCGTCACGTCGTCCGGGAACCCAGACACCAGCCGGTGCCGGAAGACCTGTCGGCTCATCAAGTCTCGTACGTGGGAGCAGGCTTCCGGAGCACCCGCTTCGTCGCGCCAGATCAGACGCAGCAGTTCGCTGGTCTCGCGGGGCGTGCTCGCGTTGGTGCGCAGGGGATCCAGTACGGCCAGCCGTCTCTTGCGGTCGTCCGGCAGGGCGGGGTACCGGACGGCGAACTCCCGCTCGTCGCCCGCTCCGACCTCCGAGAGCATCGAATCGAGCACGTCGCGCGGGCCGCCCACGATCCTGGTGCGGTCGAGCCCGAGCTCCTTGGCGAGCAGCCGTACGGTGTCCAGCCCTACCCGGTCCAGCAGCAGATCCGCCGCCGCGTTGTCACTGACCGACATCGCGAAGAAGGCCAGATCGCGCAGCGACAGCTCGACGTCGTCCGCGCAGCCCGCCGTGCCCCAGCCGCCGAGCCGGTCGGCCGCCGTCACCCGTACCCGTTCCCGGGGGTCGAGCTGTCCGGCCGCCACCTGCCGGGCGAACTCCAGGACCAGCAGCACCTTGAAGATCGACGCGATCACGACGGGCTCGTCCGCGCCGACGGCGACCTCCCGCGCCTCCCCCGGTGACCAGGTGCCGACGGTCACCTTCCGCGCCTCATCCGGGGACCAGGTGCCGACGGGGACCGCGTGCAGGAGACCCTCGGCGCCCGCTCTCGCGAAAACCTCGCGGATCCGCTCCTCGACCACTCGTTCGCCCGCCCCCTCGCGTAAGGTCCCTCACCGTGGATCTCTTGCGCCACCTGCGTCTTTTCGTCACCGTAGCCGAGGAGCTGCACTTCAGCCGGGCCGCCGACCGGCTGGGCATGGCCCAGCCGCCGCTCAGCCAGGCCGTACGGAGGCTGGAGAAGGAGCTCGGTGCCGAGCTGTTCGACCGGGCGCACCGCCGGATCCGGCTCAGCGCCGCCGGGGCGGTGCTCCTGGACGAGGCCCGTGAACTCCTGGCCCGTGAGGAGCGGTTGCGGGTGCTGGCCCGGCGTGCCGGGGACGGCGCCCTGGGGACCCTGCGCGCGGGCGTGCCGCCTGACACTACGGCAGCCGTGCTGTCCGCGCTGCTGGCCGCCTGTGCGGAGCGTTCTCCGGGGCTGTCCGTCGACCTGCAGGAGGTCACCACGGAGGAGCAGGTGCGGCTGCTGGCCTCCGGCGGACTCGACGTCGGGCTGGTCCATCAGCCCGTGGACGCCACCGAACTGCGGCTCGGTCCCGAGGTCCCGGTGGATCTCGGAGTCGTTCTGCCCCGCACCTCACCGCTGGCCGGGCTGCCCGAGGTGGCGCTCGGCGAGTTGGCCGGCCACGATCTCGTGCTCTTTCCGCGGGCCCACGCGCCCGGTTGGTACGACCGGATTCTCGACGTCTGCCGCGGCGCGGGCTTCGTGCCCGGTCGGCTGCGGCACGCGTCGAACTCCGAGTTCCTGCTGGCCCTGGTGACGGCGGGGCACGGAATCGCCTTCGACCAGGGGCCGGTGGCCCGCAAGGAGCCCCGCGTCGCCTGGCGCCCCCTGGCGGGCCGTCCCCTCACCCAGCGGCTGAGCGGCGCGTGGCCCGCCGGCCGAGCCGTCCACCCGGCTGCGCGCCCCTTCGCGGAACTCGCGGCCGACGTACTGACCCGCGACCGCACCGCGACCCCGAGCCGAGACGACCGGGTGCGCCCCGCGGCACCGGGGAGTGCGGACGGGGCCCGCCCGATGGACGGACCGACCCGCCCGTGGTCGGTCGTGTACGGCGAGGGCTTCGGCCAGTAGGCGTGGGCCGATGTCACGACGCTGATCCGTGGGTCGATGTCACGACCCTGATCACGCACGCCCGGTCGTCGGTTCGCCGCGGATGACATCCCAAGGGGTCGACCGCGGCGAACCGGCGCCGAATCAGCCGTCGATGCGGTGCTGGGTCCAGAACGAGGTCAGGTCCGTGGTCGTGGCGGCCTGGGCGGCAGCCTTGAACTCGGCCGTGGTCGAGACGCCGTACCAGTGCGAAGTGGCGTAGTCCTTCAGCAACTTCGCCATGGCGGTGTCACCGAGGACGCGTCGCAGATCGTGCAGGGCGCACTTGCCGTAGCCGTAGACGACGGTGGAGTACCGGGAGGAGTGGGCGTCCCAGTAGGCCATCGAGTTGGTGATCTTCTCCGCCGTCGAGGCCCAGGAGACGCTGTTCCAGCAGTTCGTGCCGGTACTGCCCAGCGCCAGGTCGGTGGCGTAGTCGGTGAACGCCTCGTCCAGCCACGGGCTGTTGTACTCGTCGTCGCCGACGATCCCGTAGAACCACTGGTGCCCGATCTCATGGGTGAGCGCCGTGGTGGAGACCAGGTCGAGGACGAACCCCGGGTACTCCATGCCGCCGAACCAGAAGTTGTTGTCGATCACGGCGTCCAACTCGCCGTACGGGTAGGCGCCGAAGCGGCCCGCGTGGGCGTCCACCGCGGTCTTCGCGGTGGTGAGCATGGACTGTGCGCTGGATGAACTGATCCCCGAGACCGAGTAGATGTTGATCGGGGTGCCCGCCGTCGACGTACCCGAGATCTTGGTGAACGGGCCCGCCGCCCACGCGAAGTCACGGACCTTGGAGGCGGTGGCCGTGGTGACCGTGCGTCCGCTGGAGCCGGGGGTGTCCACCGAGGTGCCCGTGGCCGGGACCAGCAGGGTGGTCGGGTGGTCGAGGGTCACCTTGAAGTCGGCGGCCAGGGAGTAGAACGACTCGCCGTTGTTGGTGTACGGGTCCAGGTGCCAGCCCGAGCCGTCCTTGATGGCGAGAACCGGCAGCGCGTTGCCGATCATGCTGAACGCGCCGTCGTAGCCGAAGCGGTCGGCGCCGCTGGGGACGGTGATCCCCAGGTCGAAGCCGATCGTGGTCGACTGGCCCTGCGCCAGCGGGGTCGGGAGGGCGATCTGGAGGGCGGTGCAGCCGACGGACAGGGCGCCCGCGGTGCCCCCGGTGACGTTGCTGACCGCGATCGGCATCGCGGAGCAGGTGCCGTGGTAGTTGTCCCACAGCCTCAGGTACACCTCGCTGAGCGCGGTGGAGGAGGCGTTGGTGAACGTCGCGCTCTCGTGGCCCGTCCAGACCGTGCCGCTCGTGTTGCTGCTCAGGCTGACGGTGTACGAGGGGGCGGCCGGCGTGCGCGTGGAGTCCGCCGGCGGGGTCGTGCCGCCGGAGGTGTCGAGGGCGATGTCGTCGAGGACGAAGCTCGTCTGGAGGCTGGAGTCCTCGGTCCCGGTGAAGGCGAGGCTCACGGTCTGGCCCGCGAACGCCGACACGTCGAACGACTTCTGTACGTAGCCGGTGGCCTTGTTGAGGTTCGAGTACGTCGCCAGTGTCGTACTGCCGATCTTCGCCGTCAGCTTGTCGTACGCGGTCGACGAGGTCGTCTCGGCGGTGTCGATGTGCAGCCAGAAGGTGAGCGTGGCGCTGCTGCACCCGGACGGGATCGTGACGCTCTGCGAGAGGGTGTCGGTGTGCGTACTGCCGACACCGTTCAGCCAGGCGAAGCTGGTGCCGCCGTGGGCGCTCTGACCGGAACGGCTGGTGATCACGGTCGACGACGACTGGGTCCAGGGCGAAGTCCCGCTCTCGAAACCACCGTTGGTGACCACCTGGGCCGGAGTGCAGTCGGCGGCCAGTGGTGCCGTGGGCGGCGCGGCTGCCGCCGGGGTGATGGGGAGCAGAGCGGCGGCCAACGCGGCGATGCCCAGTGCGCTCGCGGCGAGGGCCTTGTGGGGGGTCGGTCTCACACGAAACTCCTTTGAGGCGGCCGGGATTCCGGCCTGCTCGGTGGCCGCCCTGACGGCCTGGGTGCGCCGGGGGCAGCCGGGGGCTGCGCGCATCGCTTGCGCGATCGCTGGGGTGAGATTTCCGTCGCGTCTCCCTGTGGTCAGGGCGACGGCTGCGGGAAGCCTGGCAGATTTGACCGGGGCATGCCATCAGTGACGGGTAAAAGTGTTCGCTGACCTGAAGTGTTCGGGCTCCGCCCGCGGCCGTGGTCGGTACGAGTCGGTCGAACTCGGTGATCAGTGATCAGTGATCAGTGATCAGTGATCCGGGAGCGCGGCGTGCGGGCCGAGTTGCCGGGTGCAGGCGTCCCGGGCCGGGGCGGACAGCAGGTCGCCCGCTCGGGTGAACAGCCGGTACAGGGACGGGCCGTACCGCTCGGCCAGTTCCGCGTTGTGGGCCAGTACGTCGAGCTCGTTGGCGGCGGTGATCTCCAAGAACGCTCGCAGGTCGTCGTCCGCGGGTATGTGCTCGCGGCCGGTGAAGCGATCACGGAAGACCACGGGCCGGTCGCCCCCGATCCGGGGAAGGACGGCGCCGCGGTCGCAACTCGCGTACAGGTACACCAGCGCCTCGGCCCGGTCGCCGATCAGCTCCGCCAGGGTCGCCCGCTCGGCGACCGGCAGCAGGTACGGGTCGAAGCCGTCGGTCCCGTACGCGGCATGGCACAGCCCCGCCGCCTGGATCGCGGGGTCACCGCCCCAGTCGGCCAGGAGCCGCCGGACACGGCCGAGGTGCTCCAGCAGCGTGCCGCCCGGATGCGGCATCTCGGCGGTGCCCCGCGCACGCAGGAAGGCTTCGGCACGCGACCACCGGGACGCGTCACCGTCGCCGGTCTCTTCGGGAACTTCGCGTACTTCGGCCACTTCAGCCCCTTCGGGATGAGGGTTCAACGTCTCGGCAGGCCACTGAGAGACTCCCACCATGGAGACGAGTGCGGGGGCGGACCTGACAAGGCCGGGGCGGGCGCTGCCCGGGAACGGGTCGAGCCGAGGGGCGGGCCGAGGGTCGGGCCGTTCCATGGAATGGGCGCTGCGCTCCGCGGAGCAGGCGGATGTCGAGGTGATCGCCGAGCTGCGGGCGACGGTGATGCGCCCGGACCTGGAGCGGTTGGGCCGGTTCGACGAGCGCCGGGTCCGCCGGCGGCTGCGGGAGTCCTTCTCCCCGGGGCACACGTCGGTCGTCATCGCCGACGGCGACTTCGCGGGCTGCGTCACGCTGAGGCCGGCCGAGGACGGGTTGTGGTTGGAGCACTTCTATCTCGTCCCGGACTTGCAGGGCCGGGGGCTCGGTTCGGCCGTCCTGCGCGCCCTGCTGGACCGCACCGACACCGACGGCCTGCCCGTCCGTCTGAACGTCCTGCAGGGCAGCGCCGCCCGGCGACTGTACGAGCGCCACGGGTTCACCGTGGAGGTTCAGGACCCGGTCGACGTCTTCATGGTGCGACGACCGGGTGCGGGATGAAGAGGTCTGTTCCTAGGCCGCGTTGCGCCAGACCTTCACGTCCAAGGTGGCGTACGTCGTCCCGGACGAACCCCGATACGTCACGAGCCCCACGTGCCCCGTCCCGCTGACCACGCACATCTGCTGGCCGACGCTGAGGTCCTTGACCCAGATGTAGCTCTTGTAGCCGGTCGCCGCCTTGCACGCGTCCAGGCTTCCCTGCCGCCCCACGGGCAGCAGGGCGAGGGAGCTGCCGGAGTCGGTGCCGGGGGCGAGGACCGCCCCCGAGGAGTAGACGGCGTACGTCAGATCCTCGTCGGAGGTCCCGGTGTCCGCCTTGGACCGCACCGGAGTGTCCGCGAGGTACAGGTCGTGGCTCGCGGTCATCCGGATCCCGGAGTACGTCACCGGAACGGGGGCCGTCGGGGCCGCGGGTTTGCTGGACGCGGCGGTCGGGGGAGCCGAGGTGGCGGTCCGCGTGGGCGTCGGGGGCCCCGAAGGGCTGGGCGGCTGAGCGGACTTGGCCGTCTTGGGCTTCTTCGAGGCCCGGGGTGACGGGGAGCCGGACGCCGACGGCGAAGCCTCGGCGGACGTGGCCGACTGCGACGCGGCGACGTCCTGTGCCCGGCTGTCGTTCTTGTCGCCGTCCCCGGGGACGAGCAGCAGCGCGGCGGCCGCCCCACCGGCGACGAGCACGACCGCGGCCGCCGCCCATACCCAGCCCCGGGCCTTGCGGCCCTTGCCGCCCGTGCCCATCGAGGAGGTCTGTGCGGCGTCCGGCTCCTGCGGCTGCTGCCAGGGGTGCGGAGCGTACGGACCCGGCGCGGCCCCTGGCCCCATCACGAAGGGTCCGGGCAGCGCGGCATGGGACGGCGCGGTGGGGGAGTAGGCCATCGGAGGCCCGAAAACGCCGGGACCGCCGGGACCGCTGGGACCGGCGGGACCGCTGGGACCGAAGGCGCCGGATCCAGCGGGTCCGAAAGCCCCCGAAGCCCCCGAAGCACCCGAAGCCCCGGAGGTCTGCGAAGCGTGAGCGTCCGCAACCGCCTCCACCCGGGCCCGATCGGCGCCTTCGGCCCGAGCCGCGATACCCGCCGCCAGCTCACCCGACAGCCACGCCCCGGACGCGGACCGCGCTTCGGCACCGAGATCAGCCTGGATCGTCTGGACGGAGCGTATGACCTCCTCGACGGAAGGCCGCTCGGCGGCGGGCTTGCGCAGACACCGTGCCACCAGCTCCCGTATCTCCACCGGCACGCGGCTGAGATCGGGCTCCTCGTGGACCACCCGGTAGAGCACCGCGTGCGGATCCCCGTCCCCGAAGGCGGCGCCGCCCGTCGCCGCGAACACCGCGGTCTGCCCCAGCGCGAACACGTCGGCCGACGGCATGGCATCCCCGCCGAGCACCTGCTCCGGCGCCATGTAGGCGACGGTTCCGAGGGCCGTGCCGCTCATCGTCACCGACGTGGCGTCCGCGGCCCGCGCGACACCGAAGTCGATGACCCGCGGGCCGTCGGCGGCGAGCAGCACGTTCGACGGTTTGAGGTCCCGGTGCACGATGCCCTCGCGGTGCACCGCCTGCAGGGCCTCCGCGACACCGGCGATCAGCCGCAGCACGGTATCGAGGGGCAGCGGCCCGTGATCGCGTACCGCGTCGGCGAGGGAAGGCCCCGGCACATAGGCGGTCGCGCACCACGGCATCGACCCCCCGGTGTCGCTGTCGACGACCGGAGCCGTGTAGAGCCCGTGCACCCGGCTCGCGGCGGCCACCTCGGCCTGGAACCGCTTCCGGAACTCGGCGTTCTCGGCCAGCTCCGGCCGGATCACCTTGACCGCGACGGCCCGCCCGCCCGGCGTGTGCGAGAGATAGACCCGTCCCATGCCCCCGGACCCGAGCCGTGCCACCAGCCGGTAGCCGCCGACGACCCGAGGATCGCCGTCCTCCAGAGGCTGGAAACTCTCCACATCGGCCCCACCGTCGCTCAACACGCCCCACTCCACCCCGAGATCCGTTCTGTGGTGCCCCATTGCATCACGGGCCCCCTCGGCCCGGTGGGGACGGCCGCCGACCTCGTGGCCGGGCCCGGGCCGCTCCTCGAAACCCTCGGACGGGGGCTCTCCGGAAACCGCCTACCCTTGGAGGCATGACCAGCAGCAGCGACCGGAGTCAGGCAGTGGACGTTCAGGAACCCAAGACCTATGAGGTGCGCACCTACGGGTGCCAGATGAACGTCCACGACTCCGAACGGCTCTCCGGGCTCCTCGAAGGCGCAGGTTACGTGCGCGCGCCCGAAGGGTCCGACGGTGACGCGGACGTCGTCGTCTTCAACACCTGCGCCGTCCGGGAGAACGCCGACAACAGGCTGTACGGCAACCTCGGCCGCCTCGCGCCGATGAAGACGAAGCGCCCCGGGATGCAGATCGCCGTCGGCGGCTGCCTGGCCCAGAAGGACCGCGACACCATCGTGAAGAAGGCGCCCTGGGTGGACGTCGTCTTCGGTACGCACAACATCGGCAAGCTGCCGGTCCTCCTGGAGCGCGCCCGCGTGCAGGAAGAGGCGCAGGTCGAGATCGCCGAGTCGCTGGAGGCGTTCCCGTCCACGCTGCCGACCCGCCGCGAGAGCGCGTACGCGGCCTGGGTCTCCATCTCCGTGGGCTGCAACAACACCTGCACCTTCTGCATCGTCCCGGCGCTGCGCGGCAAGGAGAAGGACCGCAGGACCGGCGACATCCTCGCCGAGATCGAGGCACTGGTCGGCGAGGGCGTCTCCGAGATCACCCTGCTCGGGCAGAACGTCAACGCGTACGGCAGCGACATCGGCGACCGCGAGGCGTTCAGCAAGCTGCTGCGGGCCTGCGGGCAGATCGAGGGCCTGGAGCGGGTCCGGTTCACCTCCCCGCACCCCCGTGACTTCACCGACGACGTCATCGCCGCCATGGCCGAGACTCCGAACGTGATGCCGCAGCTGCACATGCCGCTGCAGTCCGGTTCGGACCCGGTCCTGAAGGCGATGCGCCGGTCCTACCGGCAGGACCGCTACCTCGGGATCATCGAGAAGGTGCGCGCCGCCATTCCGCACGCCGCCATCACCACCGACATCATCGTGGGCTTCCCCGGCGAGACCGAGGAGGACTTCGAGCAGACCATGCACGTGGCGCGGGAGGCCCGCTTCTCGGCGGCGTTCACGTTCCAGTACTCCAAGCGCCCCGGCACCCCGGCCGCCACCATGGAGAACCAGGTCCCCAAGGAGGTCGTCCAGGCGCGCTACGAGCGTCTCGTCGCCCTCCAGGAGCAGATCTCCTGGGACGAGAACAAGAAGCAGGTCGGCCGCACCCTGGAGCTGATGGTCGCCGAGGGCGAGGGCCGCAAGGACGGCGCCACCCACCGCCTCTCCGGCCGTGCCCCCGACAACCGCCTGGTCCACTTCACCAAGCCCGACCAGGAAGTACGCCCCGGTGACGTGGTCACCGTCGAGGTCACCTACGCCGCCCCGCACCACCTGCTCGCCGAGGGCGCCGTCCTGGACGTGCGCCGCACGCGCGCGGGGGACGCCTGGGAGAAGCGCAACGCGGCCGAGGCGCCGAAGCCCGCCGGTGTGATGCTGGGACTGCCGAAGATCGGTGCCCCGGAGCCCCTGCCCGTCGCCACCGGCAGTGGGTGCGGCTGCGACTGACCCCGGGACAGGGGGCTCCTGGACCGGCCGCGCGGGGTTACGCTGCCGATCATGCTTGTAGCCGCCGCAGTCTGCCCCTGTCCGCCGCTGCTCGTCCCCGAGGTCGCCGCCGGTGCGGCACCGGAACTGGCCGCCGCGCGCGCGGCCTGCACGGACGCTCTGGGGGTGCTGGCAGCCTCGCGCCCCGACCTGCTGGTCGTCGTCGGGCCGGCCGAAGAGAGCGGGCGCGGGCCGTTCCCGGAGGGGGCGCCGGGCTCGTTCCGCGGGTTCGGTGTGGACCTCGACGTACGTCTCGGGGGAGGGGCGTCGCTTGCCGGGGCACCGGAGCGTCCGCTTCCGCCCTCGCTCGCCGTCGCCGCCTGGCTGCTGGAGCGCACGGGCTGGTCCGACGCCCCCGTCGAAGGCCTTGGGGTGGGGGAACCTCTCGAGGTCGAGCGCTGTGTCCAGGCCGGGGCGGGGATCGTCGCGCGGGCGGACCGGGTGGCCCTGCTGGTGATGGGCGACGCCAGCGCGTGCCGGACGCTCAAGGCACCCGGCTATCTCGACGAACGCGCGGCGGGCTTCGACGCGGAGGTCGCGCGGGCGCTGGGTGCGGCGGACGTGGCGGCCCTGAAGGCGCTGGACGCCGAGCTGGCGTACGAACTGAAGGTCTCCGGGCGGGCCCCCTGGCAGGTCCTCGCGGGCGCGGCCGAGGGCGCGGACCTGGGCGGCGCCCTGCTGTACGAGGACGCGCCGTATGGGGTGGGATACCTGGTGGCGGCCTGGTCCTAGGGGGGTCTTGACGTCCTGGGGGCCCTGGGGGTCCTAGCGGTCCTGGGGCTGCGCCCGAGAAGGCCGCCGGCCGACAGAGCCGAGCCTCGATACGGCCGGCTGGACACGGTGGCGCGGACACGGTGGCTTTGACACGACGGCGCGGACATGGCGGCCCGGACACGGCGGACGGCCGGGAGCCCGATGTGCTCCGCGGCCGTCCGCCGATGTGTGCCGATATGTGCAGATGTGTGCCCGTCAGGGCGTCGGAGGCGGTGGGGGCACGTCCGGCGGCGGCGTGGCGCCGTCGGTTCCCTTGTGCGCGAGTCGGTCCATGGCGCCCTTGGCCTTGCCCGTGCCCGTCTGGATCTTGTCGCTGTACTTGCCCTTGGTCTTTTCGTCGACCACCTTCGCGGCCTTGTCGAGACCGTGCGTGACCTTGTCCCCGTGCTGTTGCGCGAGGTCCGAGACCTTGTCCTTGGCGGGTGCCAGCTTGGCTTTCAAATTGTCCAGGAGACTCATGGTCCACCTTCCCTCGCGGGACAGTTACGTGCGGGCGTTTTCGCCGGCCTCGTTGTCCGCGGCCTTTTCGGCGGTCTGCTGCTGGGGGATCTCGACGTCATCCTTGGCGGTGGCCTCCGCGGGCTCGGTCGCCGCGGCCCCGCCTTCGCTCTCGGAGCCTCCCGGGCTCGCGGAGCCTTCGGACTTCTCGGACGAACCCTTCGCCTCCTCCGTCATCTCCGCCTCGGTATCGGCCGTTCGTGTGTCGGCCTGCACCGCGGCGGTTGACGCCTCCTCCGTAGTCTTCGACCTTCCAAGAAGTCGTGCAAAAACGCCCATATCCACTCCATACGTTACTCGTGAGGGCGAAATTCCGCGTCACCCGGTGCGTCCCATTGCGTCGCACGGGTCACCGGCTCTCGAAAACCGGCGGCTGGAACCTCGCAACAGGAAACGACCCCGGGCCCGTGGCGTCACGTAGCTCGTTCGAGGAGAGGCCCCGAGGTTTGCGAGACTGGGGCGGTGAGTAGCGCACCCCCCGCCCCCCGGGTCATCGCCGTCGTAGGACCGACCGCCGCAGGAAAGTCCGATCTGGGCGTTTACCTCGCCCAACGGCTCGGCGGCGAGGTCGTCAACTCCGACTCCATGCAGTTGTACCGAGGGATGGACATCGGTACCGCCAAACTGACGCCGCAGGAACGCGGCGGGATCCCGCACCACCTCCTGGACATCTGGGACGTGACCGTCGCGGCCAGCGTCGCCGAGTACCAGCGGCTCGCCCGCGCCCGCATCGACGCGCTGCTCGCCGACGGCCGCTGGCCGATCCTGGTGGGCGGCTCCGGGCTGTACGTCCGTGGGGCCGTCGACAATCTGGAGTTCCCCGGCACCGACCCCGAGGTGCGGGCCCGGCTGGAGGAGGAGCTCACGCTGCGTGGCTCCGGAGCGCTGCACGCGCGTCTGGCCACGGCCGATCCGGAGGCCGCGCACGCGATCCTGCCCAGCAACGGCCGCCGTATCGTCCGCGCCCTCGAGGTCATCGAGATCACCGGAAAGCCCTTCACCGCCAACCTCCCCGGCCATGATTCCGTCTACGACACCCTGCAGATCGGCGTCGACGTCACGCGCCCCGAGCTCGACGACCGCATCGCGCGCCGCGTCGACCGAATGTGGGAGGCGGGGCTCGTCGACGAGGTGCGTGCGCTGGAGGCGCACGGACTGCGTGAGGGGCGTACGGCATCGCGGGCGCTCGGGTACCAGCAGGTGCTCGCGGCGCTCGCCGGGGAGTGCACCGACGCCGAGGCGCGCGCCGAGACCGTACGCGCCACCAAACGCTTCGCGCGGCGTCAGGACTCCTGGTTCCGGCGCGATCCCCGGGTGCACTGGCTGAGCGGCGCTGCGGCGGATCTCACAGAACTCCCGCAGCTCGCGCTGGCGTTGGTCGAACGACCGGTCACAGCCTGATCACGTCATGGCATCGGGACGCTCCGGCCGCCGTCCGGGCCTTCGGCGCCGTGCCATCATCGAGCTTCGATCGACCAAGTGGAGTCCGAGTTGGGAGGGCGCGTGGCGATGGAGGCCGGCCCTCGCGACACCGCACAGGACGCGGAGCACGACACCGCGCAGGAGCAGCAGAAACGGCTGGAACCGCTGGAACGTCAGGATTTCGTCGGAGATCGACCGGGCCCTGACGGGGACCTGCTGGGCGGCGACGGTGAGCGGCTCGGTGGCGGCGGTGCTCCGCTGAGTTCCGACGGGCCCGACGAGCCTTCCGGCGGTGTGAGCGCCGACGGGCCGGCACCGGACGAGATGGTGCCGCCCGAGGTCGAGGTCGAGCTGCGCCCGCAGCGTCGACTGCGGATCTGGCAGCTCGCGCCGATCGTGATCCTGGCCGCGACGGGCTCCCTGATGTTCGCCTTCCCGCTCGCCTTCGAGTTCGGTGACGGCGGTGCGGTGGTCGCCATGCTCGGCCTGCTGATCTGCTCGTGCGCCGCGGGCTGGGGCATGATGGCCGCCCGCCGGGTCGGCTACGTCTGGCCGGGCCTGCCGCCGCGGGGCACCGGCCGCCGTCTGGACTGGCGTGTCGTGCTCGCGTACGTCGTGGTGGTCGCGGCGGTGGCGGTACTCGCCGTCGGGCGCGTCGCCCGCCTCCGCTGAGGTCCGCCTTCACCTGGGTCTCCTGCCGGGACCGGGGCGTCGGACCGACCCCGTAGGATCGAGGAATGAGCACGCGGATCGCCTTCCTCAAGGGGCACGGGACCGAGAACGACTTCGTGATCGTCCCGGACCCGGAGAACGCCATCGACCTGCCCCCGACCGCCGTGGCCGCCCTGTGCGACCGCCGCGCGGGCATCGGCGGCGACGGTCTGCTGCATGTCGTACGGTCCGCCGCGCACCCCGAGGCCAAGGAGATGGCGGCCGAAGCGGAGTGGTTCATGGACTACCGCAACGGCGACGGCTCGGTCGCCGAGATGTGCGGCAACGGAGTGCGGGTGTTCGCGCGCTACCTCCAGCGTGCCGGACACGTGGCCGAGGGAGACATCGCGGTCGCCACGCGCGGGGGCGTGAAGAGCGTGCACCTCGCCGAGGACGGCGCCGTCACCGTCGGCATGGGCAAGGCGGTCCTCCCCGAAGGGGACGTCACCGTGAGCGTCGGCGAGCGCAGCTGGCCCGCGCGCAACGTCAACATGGGCAACCCGCACGCCGTCGCCTTCGTGGACGACCTCGCGCACGCCGGCAACCTGTTCACGCCGCCGCCGTTCGCTCCGGCCGCGGCCTACCCGGACGGGGTGAACGTCGAATTCGTGGTCGACCGGGGGCCGCAGCACGTCGCCGTGCGCGTCCACGAGCGCGGCTCCGGGGAGACCCGGTCGTGCGGTACGGGCGCGTGCGCCGTGGCCGTCGCGGCGGCCCGCCGTGACGGAGCCGACCCGGCCGTGACGGGGACTCCGTCGACGTACACCGTCGACGTGCCCGGCGGCCGCCTGGTGATCACCGAGCGCCCGGACGGCGAGATCGAGATGACCGGCCCCGCGGTGATCGTCGCCGAGGGCGAGTTCGACGCGGAGTGGCTGGGCACCGTCCAGTTCTGAACGGACGTCCCGGGCGATGTCGTAACCCCGGTTCCTTCCAAAACCTCGCGTCCGTAAACCCCCTGAACCTTCGCTCGAATGGGTGATCCGTTTCACGCTCGGCGAGAGGCGGTCAGCCGGGCGTGGTGGGCTCGGTAGCATCAAGCACCGGCCCGGACGGGGGAATCGAGACCAACCCCTGAGCCGTGTACGCCATGGGGCACCCCGTCCGCCGGTCTACGCAGCCGGAGGTGCCCATGAGTGCGGAGGCGACGAACCCCGCGACGCCAGCCCCTGCCACGCCCTCCCCCGAGCTCTCGGCCACTCCCCCGCTCTCGACTTCGCTCGAGCGGGGGGACCCCCATGAGCAGGGGGTACCCCCATCGCACCGCAGGAAGAGCCGTCCTCGGATCGATCTGCGCCGCCTCGGCCGCGCCGCGCTGCTCGGCACGACGCCCCGCGACCGGCTGCCCGACGCGATCGGTCACGTGGCCGAGGCACATCGCGCGCACCACCCCGACGCGAACATGGAGCCGCTGCGCCGGGCCTACGTACTGGCGGAGTCCTCGCACCGCGGCCAGATGCGCAAGAGCGGTGAGCCGTACATCACCCACCCGCTCGCCGTGACCCTGATCCTCGCCGAACTCGGCGCGGAGACCACGACGTTGACCGCCTCCCTGCTCCACGACACCGTCGAGGACACGGAAGTGACGCTCGATCAGGTACGCGAGGAGTTCGGCGACGAGGTCTGTTATCTCGTCGACGGCGTCACCAAGCTGGAAAAGGTGGACTACGGGGCGGCCGCCGAGCCCGAGACGTTCCGCAAGATGCTCGTCGCCACGGGCAACGACGTCCGCGTGATGTCGATCAAACTCGCCGACCGGCTGCACAACATGCGCACGCTCGGCGTCATGCGCCCCGAGAAACAGGCGCGCATCGCCAAGGTCACCAGGGACGTGCTGATCCCGCTCGCCGAACGGCTCGGCGTCCAGGCGCTCAAGACCGAGCTGGAGGACCTCGTCTTCGCGATCCTGCACCCCGAGGAGTACGAGCACACCAGGGAACTGATCGTCGACAACGCCTCGCGCGCGAGCGACCCGCTCGCCGAGATCGCCGAGGAGGTGCGCACGGTCCTGCGCGAGGCCGGGATCCCGGCCGAAGTCCTCATCAGGCCACGGCACTTCGTCTCCGTGCATCGCGTGTCACGCAAACGCGGGCCCATGCGCGGCGCCGACTTCGGACGTCTCCTGGTGCTCGTGAACGAGGACGCGGACTGCTACGGGGTCCTCGGCGAACTGCACACCTGTCTCACCCCGGTCGTCTCGGAGTTCAAGGACTTCATCGCGGTCCCCAAGTTCAACCTGTACCAGTCGCTGCACACGGCCGTCGCGAGCGGCGACGGCGAGATCGCCGAAGTCCTCATCCGCACCCACCAGATGCACAAGGTCGCCGAGGCCGGGGTCATCGCCCTCGGCAATCCCTACGCTCCTCCTTCGGAGGAGCAGTCGGACGAGCAGTCCGAGGGCCGGCCGGGTGTCGGCGGGCGCTCGGTGGACGGCGAGCGGGTGGACCCCACCCGCCCCGGCTGGCTCTCCCGGCTCCTCGACTGGCAGGAGGGCGCCCCGGACCCGGACACGTTCTGGTCCACGCTGCGCGAAGACCTCGCCCAGGACCGCGAGATCACCGTCTTCCGCGCCGACGGCGGCTCGTTGGGCCTTCCGGAGGGCGCCAGTTGTGTGGACGCCGCGTACGCGCACTACGGCGAGGACGCGCACGCCTGCATCGGCGCCCGCGTCAACGGCCGCCTGGCGACGCTCAGTACGGTCCTGAAGGACGGCGACACCGTGCAGCTCCTCATGGGTCAGGACCCTGCCTCGGAGCCCTCCAGAGAGTGGCTGGAGCACGCGCACACGCCCGCCGCGCGGATCGCCATCCAGCGCTGGCTGTCCGCACACCCCTCACCCGTCGCCACGGAGGACCCGGCGGCCCGGGAAGCCCCGGAAACCACCGAGACCCCGGCCGCGGCCCGCAAGCCGTCCGCCGAGACACTCGCGGCCCGCCCCACGGACGCGTCCGCCGCCCGCCACACCGACGCCCCTGCCGCCCGCCCCGCCGCCGCGAACGCCGTCGTCGACCAGCCCGGCGCCTCCGTACGCCTCGCGGGCTGCTGTACGCCCGTACCGCCCGACGAGGTGACCGGCTTCGCCGTACGCGGGGGAGTGGTGACCGTCCACCGCGTGGAGTGCGCCGGAGTGGCGCGCATGAAGAGCTCGGGGCGCGCGGAGGTGGAAGTGCGCTGGGGCGACACCACCGAGTGCCGGGTCACGTTGGTCGCCGAGTCCTTCGGACGCCCGCATCTGCTCGCCGACCTCACCGAAGCCATCGCCCTGGAGGGCGTCGCGATCGTCTCGGCGACCGTCGAACCCCCCAGCCAGCAGCGCGTACGCCACACGTACACGCTGCAACTCCCGGACGCGGCCCACCTTCCCGGGCTGATGCGCGCGATGCGGAACGTGCCGGGCGTGTACGACGTGAGCCGGGCGCAGCACGCGGCGGCTGCCACGCAGTAGCACCCGATCGGGTGGGCCCGGTGCGAGTCGTCGCCGCAGGGCGGGTGCGCGCTGGTAGCCGTGGTCCATGCTGCTCACCCCCCGCACCAGGAACCGTCGTATCCAGGGGGCGCTCCTCGCCTCCGCCGTCTCGGTCTGTCTCGTCGCCGCGAGCGCCCCGTCCCCGGCCACGCCCCTCGGTATCGGTGACCGCCTCTTCCCGCACCTGGGCAATCCCGGGTACGACGTCAAGTTGTACGACCTCTCCTTCACCTACCCCGGCGTCAACGACAAGCCGCTGGCGGCCGTCACCACGATCGACGCGGTGACGTCCGAGCGGCTCGAGCGCGTCAATCTGGACTACACGCACGGCACGGTGGAATCGGTCGAGGTCAACGGCGCGCCGGCGACGTTCACGAGTGCCGGGGAGGATCTGGTGGTGACGCCCAGGGAGCCGGTGCCCGCGGGCGGTTGGATGCGGATCACCGTGCGGCACTCGAGCGATCCGGTCACCACAGGGAACGGGGACGGCGGCTGGGTGCGGACGAAGGACGGCCTCGCCATGGCCAACCAGGCCGACGCCGCGCACATGGTCTTCCCGTGCAACGACCACCCCTCGGACAAGGCGATGTTCACCATCCACGTCACCGCGCCCGACGGGTACACCGCCGTGGCCAACGGCCTGCCCACCGGGGTCGACCGGGCCGGCAGGTCCACCACGTGGACGTACCGCACCACGCACCCCATGGCCACGGAACTCACCCAGGTGTCCATCGGCCGCTCCAGCGTGCTGCACCGCGAGGGTCCGCACGGCCTGCCCGTCCGTGACGTCGTGCCCACCAAGGACCGCGAGCTGCTCGAACCGTGGCTCAAGAAGACGCCCGACCAGATCGCCTGGATGGAGAGCAAGGTCGGCCCGTACCCCTTCGAGACCTACGGGTTGCTGATGGCCCAGGCGCAGACCGGCTTCGAACTGGAGACACAGACACTCTCCCTCTTCGAGAGCGAGCTCTTCACGAAGCCCGCGCTGCCCAAGTGGTACGTCGAGTCGATCATGGTGCACGAGCTGTCGCACCAGTGGTTCGGCGACAGCGTCAGCCCCCGCGTCTGGTCCGACCTGTGGCTCAACGAAGGCCACGCGACCTGGTACGAGGCCCTGTACGCCGAGGAGAAGGCGGACAAGCCCATGGAGACCCGTATGAAGGCGGCCTACCGCGCCTCTGACTCCTGGCGGGCCGCCGGAGGGCCGCCCGCGGCGCCCAAGGAACCCGCCCCGGGACAGAAGATCAGCATCTTCCGGCCGAGCGTCTACGACGGGGCCGCGCTCGCCCTGTACGCGCTGCGCCAGGAGATCGGACACCCCACCTTCGAGCGCCTGGAGCGCACCTGGGTCGCCCTCCACCGGGACGGCACGGCCACGACCGCGGACTTCGAGCGGCTCGCGTCCGCCCTCGCGAACCGCGACCTGAGCGGGTTCTTCCGCGCCTGGCTCTACGGCACGAAGACGCCGCCGATGCCCGGGCACCCGGACTGGAAGAGCGACGCCCCGAAGGCACGCAAGGGCGCCTGAGAACTCGGATGACGAGACGGGACGTGCCGTGCGACCATCCTCAGGTCGGCGGCGCGGCCCCGCGGAGGGTTGGCCCGGCGGAATCCGGGAATCTCCCGGTGGTCCCGGACGTTCTTCCTTGTGACGGGCGGTGTCCGTCGCCGAACAGGCTTCACCAGTGACGCCATCGATACCACCAGTGACGTATCGGTGCCCCCATCGACGTAAGGATCCAATGACCTCCTCTTCTTCCCCTTCCCAGGACGCGCAGAGCCTCGCGCAGAACTACCCCGAAGGTCTTCGGGCCGATGCCCTGATGGAAGAGGACGTCGCCTGGAGCCACGAGATCGACGGAGAGCGGGACGGCGAACAGTTCGATCGCTCCGAGCGCGCGGCCCTGCGCCGTGTGGCGGGCCTCTCCACCGAGCTCGAGGACGTCACCGAAGTCGAGTACCGACAGCTCCGTCTGGAGCGCGTCGTCCTCGTCGGTGTGTGGACCACGGGAACCATTCAGGACGCGGACAACTCGCTCGCCGAGCTGGCAGCCCTCGCGGAGACCGCGGGCGCGCTCGTGCTCGACGGCGTCGTCCAGCGCCGGGACAAGCCCGACGCGGCCACGTACATCGGATCCGGCAAGGCCAACGAGCTGCGGGACATCGTCCTGGAGACCGGCGCCGACACCGTGATCTGCGACGGTGAGCTGAGCCCCGGCCAGCTGATCCACCTCGAGGACGTCGTCAAGGTCAAGGTCATCGACCGTACGGCCCTGATCCTCGACATCTTCGCCCAGCACGCCAAGTCCCGAGAGGGCAAGGCGCAGGTCGCGCTCGCGCAGATGCAGTACATGCTGCCGAGGCTGCGCGGCTGGGGTCAGTCGCTGTCCCGTCAGATGGGCGGCGGCAAGGGCGGCGGCCTTGCCACCCGTGGTCCCGGTGAGACCAAGATCGAGACGGACCGGCGTCGTATCCGCGAGAAGATGGCGAAGATGCGCCGGGAGATCGCGGACATGAAGACCGGCCGCGAGATCAAGCGCCAGGAGCGCCGCAGGAACAAGGTGCCCTCGGTCGCCATCGCCGGCTACACCAACGCGGGCAAGTCCTCCCTGCTCAACCGCCTCACCGGCGCGGGCGTGCTCGTCGAGAACGCGCTGTTCGCGACCCTCGACCCGACCGTGCGCCGGGCCGAGACCCCGAGCGGGCGGCTGTACACCCTGGCCGACACGGTCGGGTTCGTACGCCACCTGCCGCACCACCTCGTCGAGGCGTTCCGCTCCACGATGGAGGAGGTCGGCGACTCCGACCTGATCCTGCACGTGGTGGACGGCTCGCACCCGGCGCCGGAGGAGCAGCTGGCCGCCGTGCGCGAGGTCATCCGCGACGTCGGCGCGACCGACGTGCCCGAGATCGTGGTGATCAACAAGGCGGACGCGGCCGACCCCCTGGTCCTCCAGCGGCTGATGCGGATCGAGAAGCGTTCCATCGCGGTCTCGGCCCGCACCGGGATGAACATCGACCAGCTGCTCGCGCTCATCGACAACGAGCTGCCCCGCCCCTCGGTCGAGATCGAGGCGCTCGTGCCGTACACGCACGGCAGGCTGGTCGCGCGCTCCCACTCCGAGGGCGAGGTGATCTCCGAGGAGCACACCCCGGAGGGCACCCTGCTCAAGGTGCGGGTGCACGAGGAACTGGCGGCCGACCTCGCGCCGTACGTTCCGGCGCCCGTCGCGCTCTAGCCGCCCGCTTTTCCGCAAGGACGACGTACGAAGGCCCGCACCCTTTCCTTCCGTTCTAGTGGTCGTTGCAACACCCCAGTTCGGGGGATGCGATGGACTTCAAGATTCGGGAGCCGCGGACCGTAGCAGAAGGCGGCACACCCGGTTCGACCGGCGGTGCCGCCTTCTGGCGTGTCCCAGTACCTGCGTGAGGACGACCGGATCTACATCGCCGACCGGCTGCGGGAGAAGGCCACGATCCGTGCGATAGCTGCTGAACTGGGCCGCAGTCCCTCGACCATCAGCAGAGAGGTACGCCGCAACCGGACCGTCGGGACTCGTGGTCAGTGGCATTACCGCCCGCACGCAGCTCAGGCCCGCGCTGATGCATGCCGACCCCGGACCGAAGCCGGGGACGATCGGCCAGAACCTCGAGCTGCGGGACTCATCCAGAATCACCTGGACCTTCGGTGGAGCCCGGAGCAGATCTGCCAGGCTCTGCGCGGCCGGAGATGCACGTGGTCCACGAGACCGTCTACCAGGCCCTCTATGTCCAGGGCCGCGGTGAACTGCGACGCGAACTGGCCCAAGCTCTGCGCACGGGCCGCGTGCGGCGCAAGCCCCGCCGTCAGGCTCAGCGGCGTCAGCCCCGCTTCCGCGACCCGATGGTGATGATCAGCGAACGGCCGGCCGAGGCGGAGGACCGGGCCGTGCCCGGCCACTGGGAGGGCGATCTGATCATCGGCAAGGACGGCGCCTCCGCCATCGGCACCCTTGTCGAGCGTGCCACCCGCTACGTGAAGCTCCTGCACCTGCCGAATGGCCGGGGCACCGAGCTGGTCCGCGACGCGCTGGTGGAGACCGTGCAGACGCTGCCGTCCCACCTGAAACGCTCTCTCACCTGGGACCAGGGCAGAGATGGGCCGTCACCGCGAGGTCACGATCGCCACCGACGTCCCCGTCTCCTTCTGTGATCCGGTAGCCCCTGGCAGCGCGGCTCGAACGAGAACACGAATGGCCTGCTGCGGCAGTACGTTCCCAAGAGCACCGACCTGTCCGTCCACACCTGGCCGCCGTCGTCGCCGAACTCAACGGCCGCCCACGCAAAACGCTCGGCTGGGAATCCCCGGCCGAGCGCCTGCATAAACTGCTCGCGGCCTGAGTCCGGCTATGTGCTGACCGCGTGGACTCAGTTGACCGGCCATGTGCGCTTCGCCGCCCAGGTGCCGAAGCGCTGCCAGCCGATCTCCGGGAAGTCGCGCCGCAGCGCGTCCACGTCCACATCGAGGCCGACCTCGGTGAAGTAGCGGAACATCGCGGCGAGATCGGCCGAGAACGCCTCGACGTGGGCGATCGGTAGCCGTTCGAAGACGATCGGCCGGCCGCACGCGCCGGTCAGGGCTTCCGCGATCTCCAGGCAGGTCAGTTTGTCGGAAGCGATGTCGATGCGCCGGCCCGCGAACTCCTGCGGCCGCGCAAGAGCATGGGCTGCGAAGGCGCCGATGTCCCGTGCGGGAATCAGCGTCAGCGGCCGGTCGGCCGGCATCGGCAGCACGAACCGGCCTTCGCGCAGGCCCTCGAGCGACCACTCGACCGTGTAGTTGTCCATGAACGCGGCCGGACCGAGGATCGTCCACGGCACACCCAGCCCTCGCAGGTGCCGCTCGATGCGGTACTTGCTGTCGAAGTGCGGAATGCCCGTGTCGCGGTCGGCGTGCGCGGCCGAGGTGAACACGATGTGCCCGACACCACGGGCGGCCTCCAGCAGGTCGATGCCCTGCCGGACCTCGGTCTCCGGGTCCGAGCCGAATGGCGTGGACATCGCGAACAATCCGTCGGCGCCCTTCAGGGCGGCTTCCAGCGACTTGCTGTCGTCGAAGTCGGCCGCGCGCACCTCGGCGCCGAGGACCCTCAGTGCGTGGGCGGCGGCCGAGTCGGGAGTGCGGGTCAGGGCCCGGACCTGGAAGCCCTGATCGAGCAGCGAGTGGGCGGCCGCGCCGCCTTGGGCGCCGGTCGCTCCGGCGACGGCCACCACGGGCCGGTAGGATTCCTTCGTCATGCGGTTACCGTACAACGCAGTTACTGCGTGACGCAGATATTTAGGATGGTGTGCATGCTGATTGACGATCTCCAGCAGGAGTCCCGCCGCTACCTGGCCTCGTACGTCATGTTCAACCAGGCGGTCGCGGACCATCTCAAGCTGCACCCCACCGACGTCCAGTGCCTCAACCTGCTGAGCGTCGAGCCCGGCCCGTTCACCACCGGCCGGATCGCCGAACTCACCGGCCTGACCAGCGGATCGGCGACCCGGCTGGTCGACCGTCTCGAGAAGGCCGGCTACGTGGTCCGGCACCGCGACAAGACCGACCGCCGCCGAGTTCGGGTGGAGCCTGTCCCGGAGGCGATGCGGGATCTCACGGCACTGTGGTCCGAGCTGGGCGAGGGATGGCGGGCGATGTTCGCCGACTACACCGAGGACGAATGCGCCCTGCTGTACCGGCACATGCGGCGCACCGTCGAACTCTCCCGGCAACAGATCGCCCGCCTGCGCGGCAAGGAATGACGGCCGCCCACACAAAACGCTCGGCCGGCAAACCCCGGCCGAGCGCCTGCATCAACTGCTCGCGGCCTGATCAACACGACCACGTGTTGCGACGATCCCCAGAAAGCGCCCTCGCGGGGGGCGGGCCTTCGCCGTGGCCGGGTGAGCGCGGCGCCTACTGTCCGCCGTACCGCTTGCTCATGTTCTCGTAGAGCGCCTGCGCGCCCTCGCCGAGCTGCGGCCCCGCGAGCCAGGTGTTGTCGGCCGGGCCGATCGAGGTGTTCGAGACCAGCTCGGTCCTGCCGCCGACGACCCGGAACCAGCCGCCGCCGGAGGAACCGCCGGTCATCGTGCAGCCGATGCGGTACATCGTCGGCAGGCTCGGGCTCAGCGACAGCCGCCCCGGCCGGTCGACGCACTTGAACATCTTCAGACCGTTGTACGGCGGCGCGGCCGGGTAACCCCAGGCGCCCATCGTGCTGACGTCCCGGGCGGAGGGCGCCGAGAAGTCCACGTCCAGCGCGTTGCCGACCGTCTCCTCCAGGGACTTCGAGCCCTGCGCCGGCTTCACGTGCAGGAGCGCGTAGTCGTACGGGGCGCCCGCGCCGCCCGTCTCGTCGCCACCCGCGATCCACTCCTTCGAGGTGGAGGCCCAGTCGGCCCACCACTCGCCGTACGGGGCGATCTGCGCGGCGGAGGCGTTCCTCAGCTCGGACTCGGACCTGCCCTGGTCGTTGTACGCGGGCACGAAGGCGATGTTGCGGTACCAGCCGCCCTTGCCGCCTGCGTGCACACAGTGGCCCGCCGTCCACACCAGGTTGGACTTGCCCGGGTGGTTGACGTCCTTGACGACGGTCCCGGAGCAGACCATCGAGCCCTCGGGGGAGTCGAAGAAGACCTTCCCGACCGGGGCGGCGTGGTCGTGGTACGGGGTCTTCTCCGCCGTGGCCTCGACCGGCGCCGGATCCGGGTCGCTGACGCCCTGGTCGGCCGCCGCGTCCTTCGCCGAGATCGTCTTGTCCGGGTCCTTGGCGGACTTCATGCGCTCGGGCTTCCACAGCCCCGCGATCACCGGGTTGACGAAGTCCTTGGCCTCACTGAGCCACTTGTCCTTGTCCCAGTTCTTCCAGCCGCCGTTCTTCCACTGGTCGACGTCGATGCCGTGTTCTTTGAGCTTGCTCTTGACGGCGTCCGGGATCCTGATCTTGTCGTCGCCGTTCTGCGACGAGGAGGCGCTGGACCCGCTCGCCTGGTCGTCGCCCGAGTTGCAGGCGGTGGCGCTGAGCGCCAGGGCGGCGGCGAGGCCGGTGGCGGTGAGAACGCGGCGCCGACCGCGCCCGCGCGCGCCGGGCGTACGTACGGAACGCATGCTGGTGTAACCCCCGTTGAAGTGCTGACACCTCACTATGCCCGGGCCATTGGGGACGAACGGCGGTGGAGTGGTGAAGGTTTCTGTGCGCCACCCCACCGCCGCCCGTGCGGCCCGTGTGCGATTCCTGTCAGGCCCGTCGGGTCACTGGCCTGCGCATCGTCGTCTCACGGGCCCGTGGTCCCACTGGCCCCTTGTCTCACTGGCTCGCGAACTTCTTGCTCACCGAGTCGTACACACCCTTGGCGACCGCACCCAGGTGCGGACCCGCCAGCCAGCCCGCGCTGACCGGGCCGATCGAGGTGTTGGACACCAGGGCGGGCTTGCCGTCCGACCCGGTCGCCACCCAGCCGCCGCCGGAGGAACCACCGGTCATGGTGCACCCGATGCGGTACATCGTCGGGTCCGCCTTGGCGATCGACAGACGGCCGGGCCTGTCGGTGCACTGGTACAGCTTCTGCCCGTCGAACGGCGCCGCCGCCGGGTAACCGGTCGCCGTGATGCTCGCGACCTTGGGTACGGCCGGAGCGTTGAAGTTCACCGGGAGCGCCGAACCGACCGTCTCCTCGAGGGACTTGCCGTTGCTGCCCTTCTCCGGCGTCACATGCAGGACCGCGTAGTCGTACGACGCGCCCTGACCGCCGGTGGAGCCGCCCTGCGCGATCCACTGGTCCGAGGTCTGTGCCCAGTCGCTCCACCAGACACCGTACGGAGCGACCTCCGTCCGCGCGGCGTTCTGCAGCTGGGCGGACGTCCTGCCGGCGTTGTTGTACGAGGGCACGAAGGCGATGTTGCGGTACCAGCCGCCCTTCTTGCCGGCGTGCACACAGTGGCCCGCGGTCCACACGAGGTTCGACTTGCCCGGGTGCGCGGGGTCCTCGACCACGGTCGCCGAGCAGACCATCGTGCCCTCGGGGGAGTCGAAGAACACCTTGCCCGCCTCGGGCACGTTGTCGTGGTAGGCGGCGCTCACGGCCTTCGCCGCCACGGGCGCCGGAGTGGCGTCGGTGACGCCCTGGTCACCGGAGAGGTCGTTCTCGTCGACGCCCTTGTTCTTGTCCGGGTCGTCTGCACCGCGCATCCGGGCCGGGTCCCACAGCCCCTTGATGATGGGGTTGACGAAGTCGTTGGCCTCGCGCAGCCAGTCGTCCTTGTTCCAGTTCTTCCAGGCGCCGTTCTTCCACTTGTCGATGTCGATCCCGTGCTCTTTGAGCTTGTTCTTGATGTCGTCCGGGATCTTGATCTTGCCGTCGGCGCTCTGGGACGCCGACGCACCGGCCTGGCCGCTCGCGTTGCTGTCGCCCGAGTCGCAGCCGGTGGCGGTCAGCGCCAGCGCCGCCGTCAGGCCGACGGCGGCCAGTACGGGGGAGGTTCTGCGGCGCGCGCTCCTCCCTCGACGAGCGGCGAAGGGCGGGCGTATGGATCGCATGGTGTAACTCCCCCTGGACGTAAGAGAACCTGTCAGGATCCGCCGATCGGAGTCCCTCGGTACGGGACACAGGTGCATCGCTCGGTGTCTCTGAACGGCACCACACACTATGCGCTCGCTGTGGGGGACATCCCACGGAACGGCAACGGTTCCGTCACGGCAAGGATCTTCGACTCACCCGCTTCCCCGAGCCGGTCGCGTCGTTGGTACGTACGGGGGACCTGCCGCCTGCGCTCAGATCCCCCTGCCAACTCGCCTCTGGACAGCGGGAGGACCTGAAGTCGTGGCCGTGACCGAGTCTGCGGTGGTACCGGTGGGGCGCGAGCCCGAGGAGACGCGGGAGGGCGTGTCCGGGGCGGGGCGAGAGGGGCCGGACGGTGTGCCCGGGGCGGCCGAGAGAGTGCGAGAGACGGTGCCCGGAGTGTCCGAGGGGGCGCGCGCGGCGCACGAGGGGATTCTGCGGCGTCAGTCGGCGCGCGAGTCGGCGGCCCGCACCTACGCGCGCGCCCTGCCGATCGTCCCCGTGCGGGCGCGGGGGCTGACCATCGAGGGCGCGGACGGGCGCCGTTACCTCGACTGTCTCTCCGGCGCGGGCACCCTGGCCCTGGGACACAACCACCCGGTGGTCCTGGAAGCGATCAGAAAAGTCCTCGACTCCGGGGCGCCACTACACGTCCTCGACCTGGCCACACCCGTCAAGGACGCCTTCACCACCGAGCTGTTCCGCACGCTGCCCCCGGAGTTCGCCGCCCGCGCGCGGGTGCAGTTCTGCGGACCCGCCGGGACGGACGCCGTCGAGGCCGCGTTCAAACTGGTGCGCGCGGCGACCGGACGCACCGGAATGCTCGCGTTCACCGGTGCCTATCACGGGATGACCGCGGGGGCGCTCGAAGCATCCGGGGGCGCGACCGAGGTACGGGTCGCGCGCCTGCCCTACCCCCAGGACTACCGCTGCCCGTTCGGCATCGGCGGTGCGCGGGGTGCCGAACTCGCCGCGCGCTGGACCGAGTCCCTGCTCGACGACACCAAGTCCGGCGTGCCACGCCCCGCCGGCATGATCCTCGAACCCGTCCAGGGCGAGGGCGGGGTGATTCCCGCGCCCGACGACTGGATGCGCCGGATGCGCGAGATCACCGCGGCGCGCTCCATTCCCCTGATCGCGGACGAGGTCCAGACCGGCGTCGGGCGCACCGGTGCCTTCTGGGCCGTGGAACACAGCGGGATCACCCCGGACGTGATGGTCCTGTCCAAGGCCATCGGAGGCAGTCTGCCGCTGGCCGTCGTCGTCTACCGCGACGACCTCGACGTCTGGCAACCGGGCGCCCACGCGGGCACGTTCCGCGGCAACCAACTGGCCATGGCCGCGGGCACGGCGACTCTCGCGTACGTCCGCGAGAACGGACTGGCCGAGCGCGCGGCGACCCTGGGCTCCCGCATGCTCACTCAACTCCGCGTACTCGCCGCGGAGTTCCCGTGCATCGGTGACGTACGGGGCCGCGGGCTGATGATCGGCGTCGAGCTGGTGGATCCCGAGACAGCCCCGGACACCACCACCGACGGCCCCCGGCCCGCCGCCCCCGAACTCGCCGCCGCCGTGCAGCGCGAGTGCCTGCGCCGCGGTCTGATCGTGGAGCTGGGCGGGCGCCGCGCCAGCGTGGTGCGACTCCTCCCGCCCTTGACGATCAGCGACGAACAGGCGACCGCGGTGCTCGATCGACTGGCGGACGCGGTGGCGACGGTGGCTGCGGCGGCGCGAGCGGGACTGGGCGGGGCGGCCGGGCACGGTCGGGGTTCCGCATCCGGTGAGTACGCCGGATAGGACCTGCGACCGCCGCGGGCGGCCCGTACGGCGGTCCCCTCGACGGGCCCCCGCTCCCGGGCGCGACGCAGACCTCACTCGGACCACCTCACTCGGACCACCCCACTTGCCCCCCACTCGACCCGGACCACCGTCCGCCCACCCGGACCGACCAGGAACGCCCAACGCCCGACGCCCGACGCCCCACGCACGCCAGTACCGCCCCGGTTCGTCGCCGCACGAGCCTGAACGACCCCGAGGAACTCTCTTGAACGCCACCCCCACACCCGACGGCCGTCCCGACACCCATGAGCGAGCGGCCTGTGGCACGCAGACTCCGCCGGCTCTGGGAGCCGACGCGGTCCCCCGGCAGAAGGGAGGGGCCCGGGAGACCGAGCGGCTGCGCGGCGCCACCGCCGACCTGCTGGAGCACCCCGCCGCCCACACCGCGGGCCAGGCGGCGGCGGTCGAGAACCTGTTGCGCTGCTGGGTACGGGAGAACAACCTGCCCGCCCCCACCGACGGCACCCTCCGCATCCCCCTCCCGGCCAGCGGCACCTCCCTCCTGACGCCGGTCCACCACTGGTCCCCGACCGGCTGGCACCGCTTCGGCCTCCCGCACCTCGCCGACGCTCCCGAGGGAGCACCGCCCGCCGACGCAGTCACCGTGGCGGCGCTGCTCGCGCGCCAGGCGGCGACGGGCGACGGGACGACGAGCACGGCCGAGGTGACGGCGACGCCCGTTTCCGGAACCGGCCCCGCCGGGGACGGTGCCGACCTGGTCGGCCGTGTCGCCGACTCGGTGCGGCGGACCGTCGTGTTCATCAACGACCGCAGGGAACGGCCCGCCGACACCCCCGACTTCTTCCTCGCAGCCGAACAAGCACTGGTACTGGGGCACCCGTGGCACCCCACCCCGAAGAGCCGGGAAGGGCTCTCCGAGGCCGAAGCTCGGCTGTACTCACCCGAGTTGCGCGGCTCCTTCCCGCTGCACTGGATGGCGGTCGCCCCCGCGGTCCTGGCGGCCGACTCGGCATGGACGGAGCGCGGCCGGCCCGTCCCCGCGCAGCAGCTCACCGCGCGGCTGGCCGGAGCCGGGCTGTCCCTGCCCGACGGGTACGCCGCCCTGCCGCTGCACCCCTGGCAGCTGGCCGACGTCCGGCACCGACCCGAGACCGCGGCCCTGCTCGACGCCGGACTGCTCCGGGACCTCGGCCCGCACGGCTCCGCCTGGCACCCGACCTCCTCCGTCCGCACCCTCTACCGCTCCGGCGCCCCAGCGATGCTGAAGCTGTCGCTGGGCCTGCGCATCACCAACTCCCGCCGTGAGAACCTCCGCAAGGAGCTCCACCGTGGTGTGGAGGTCCACCGTCTGCTGCGCGGCGGCCTGTCCAAGCAGTGGCAGTCCGCCCATCCGGGCTTCGACATCGTCCGCGACCCGGCCTGGCTCGCCGTCAACGCCCCGGACGGCACCCCCCTGGCCGGGCTCGACGTGATGATCCGCCACAACCCGTTCGGGCCGACCGACGACGCCGGCTGTGTCGCGGGGCTCGTCTCTCCCCGGCCCCACACCCGACCCGGCGCACGCAGCGGATCCGAGGACCGACCCGTGATGCGATCCCGGCTCGCCGAGATCGTCACCCGCCTCGCCGGACGCACCAGCAGGCCCCGTGGCGCCGTCGCCGCCGAGTGGTTCCTGCGCTACCTCGAGCACGTCGTACGCCCCGTGCTCTGGCTCGACAGCGAGGCGGGGATCGCGCTGGAAGCACACCAGCAGAACACGCTGCTCCTGCTGGACCCCGAGGGCTGGCCAACGGGCGGCCGCTACCGCGACAACCAGGGCTACTACTTCCGCGCGTCCCGGCGCGCCGAGCTGGACGCCCGGCTGCCCGGCATCGGCGAACACAGCGACACCTTCGTCTCCGACGAGGTCACCGACGAACGCTTCGCCTACTACCTGGCGATCAACAACGTGTTCGGCCTCATCGGCGCGTTCGGCTCCCAGCACCTCGCCGACGAACAACTGCTGCTCGCCGCCTTCCGCCGCTTCCTCACCGACGTGGCCTACGGCCCGGCCCGACTGCGTACGCCCCTGCCCGCCCACCTTCTCGACTCGCCCGTCCTGCGCTGCAAGGCCAACCTGCTGACCCGGCTGCACGGCCTCGACGAACTCGTCGGCCCGGTCGACACCCAGTCCGTCTACGTCACCCTCGCCAACCCGCTCCATTCCTGACGAAGCCGCCCTCGCCGACCCCCTGCCATTCCTGACGAAGCCGCCCTCGCCGACCCCCTGCCAGCCCTGAGGAACATGTCCCACCCCGTCTCCTGAGAGGAGCGTCGCCGTGCCTCCCACCGATGCGAGCACCGACGCCGGTACCGCCCCCGTCACCGACCTCGGCGCCGACCCGGGCCCCGGGCCGGGCACGGACAACGAGGACACCCTCGACCTGCGCCTGCCCGACGAGCTCCTCGCGCTCCTCGGCTCCGAGGTCGAGTCGGCCGGGGGAGACGACCTGCTCGACCGCATCGGTGGCTGGGGCCCGATCGCCACTCCCGTGGGCGCCTTCCACCTGGTCCCCGTCCGTGTGGAGCGTGATCTCCCGCTCGTCTCCCGCTGGATGAACGACCCCGCCGTCGCGGAGTTCTGGGAGCTGGCAGGACCCGAGTCGGTCGCGGAAGAACACCTGTGCCGCCAGCTCGACGGCGACGGCCGCAGTGTGCCCTGCCTCGGCGTGCTGGACGGCACCCCGATGAGCTACTGGGAGATCTACCGCGCGGACCTCGACCTCCTGGCCCGCCACTATCCCGCCCGCCCGCACGACACCGGCCTTCACCTCCTCGTCGGCGGTGTCGCCAACCGCGGACGAGGCCTCGGCTCCGCCCTGCTCCGCGCCGTCGCCGACCTCGTACTGGACAAGCGCCCGGCCTGCGCCCGCGTCGTCGCGGAACCCGACCTCCGCAACACCCCCTCCGTCTCCGCCTTCCTGACCGCGGGCTTCCGGTTCTCCGCCGAGGTCGACCTGCCCGGCAAACGGGCAGCCCTCATGGTCAGGGACCGGAGCCTGCGCGATCTGTTGTAGTGCCCTGCCCTCACCGCACCGCTCGTTCCGATCCGGTTCCCTGTCAAGGAGTCCCCGTGCCGCATCCATCCGCCACCCCGGCATCCGGAGAGCTGCCCGCCTTGTACGACCCGCCCGAGCTGCGCAAAGACCGATGGGACCAGGTCGGCCGCCGACTGCTCGCGAAAATGATCGGCGAGTTCGCCCACGAGGAGATCGTCAGACCGGAACCGGAGTCCGATCTGGATCCGGGGTCGGAGCCGGGTTCGGGGTCGGAGCCGGGGCCGGGTTCGGAGGCTCGGCGGGGCGCGGAGGGAAAAGTGGCCCCCCTCCGCGGTGAGCACAATCCGGCGACCGGCCTCGATTCCTCCGCCGGAGCGGCCTCCTCGCGACCCTCACCACGCCCCGCCTCCGCCCACCACGACACCCCGTACCAGGACACTCCGCACGAGAACAGCGGGCACGAGAACACCAGGCACACCGACACCCTCCGCCCCTACGCCCTGCGCCTCGACGCCGGCGGCAGCCTCTCCTTCCGCGCCCGCCGCGCCTCGTACGACAGCTGGCGCGTCGACCCCGCCTCGCTCACCCTCACCGAGGAGGGGGCGGAGCCGTGCCCCTTCACCGACCCGCTCGGCTTTCTCACCCGGGCCCGCGGCACGCTGGAGATCGACGGCGCGACGCTCGGCCACGTGGTCCGTGAACTGAGCACGACGCTCGCCGCGGACGCCCGCCTCCACCGTGACGCCCGTACGGCGGCCGAACTCGCCGACCTCGGCTACGCCGAACTGGAGGGCCACCAGACCGGCCACCCCTGGATCGTGCTGAACAAGGGCCGCCTCGGCTTCTCCGCGACGGACGCCGCCGACTGGGCGCCGGAGGCCCGCAGAGCGACGCCGATTCCCTGGATCGCGGTGCACACCACGCTCGCCACCTACCGAGGCGTCCCGAGCCTCCACTCCGCCGAACAGCTCTACGCGCGCGAACTCGCCCCCGCCACGAGGGAGTCCTTCGAGGGGGTACTACGCGCGCGTGGGCTCACTCCGGAGTCGTACCTCTATCTGCCCGTGCACCCCTGGCAGTGGGACGACGTCGTGCTGCCGCTGTTCGCGCCCTCCGTAGCCGCGGGAGCGATCGTGCCGCTGCCTTCCGACGGCGACCTGCGGCTCCCGCAGCAGTCGATCCGTACGTTCCTCAACGTCTCGCACCCGGACCGGCACACGGTGAAACTGCCGCTGTCCGTGCTCAACACCCTGGTCTGGCGCGGCCTGCCGACGGAACGCACGCTCGCGGCGCCCGCCGTCACCGCCTGGATGCACGCCCTGAGAGACGCCGACCCCTTTTTGCGGGACACCTGCGGGGTGATCCTGCTCGGCGAGGTCGCCTCGGTGACGGTGAACCACCCCGTGTACGACGCCCTCCCCGAAGTGCCCTATCAGTACAAGGAGTTGCTCGGCGCGATCTGGCGCGAGCCGGTCTCGCGCCATCTGGCGCCCGGTGAACGCGCGCGCACCCTGGCCGCGCTCCTGCACACCGACCCGGACGGCCGCGCCTTCACCGCGGAGCTCGTCGCCCGCTCGGGCCTCGCCCCCAACGTCTGGCTGCGCCGCCTCTTCGCCGCGCTCCTGCCGCCGCTGCTGCACTTCCTCTATCGGTACGGCACGGTGTTCAGCCCCCATGGAGAGAACGCGATCGTCGTCTTCGACGACCACGACGTCCCCGTCCGCCTCGCGGTGAAGGACTTCGTGGACGACGTGAACGTGAGCGCGGACCCCCTGCCCGAGCACGCGACCATGCCCGATGACGTACGGAACGTACTGCTGACCGAGCCGCCGGCGTTCCTGACCCAGTTCATCCACTCCGGGCTCTTCGTGGGGGTCTTCCGCTATCTCGCACCGCTCTGCGAGGAACAACTGGGCGTTCCGGAGGCCGAGTTCTGGGCGCTCGTCCGGGCGGAGATCGTCCGCCACCAGGCGCGCTTTCCCGAGCTCAAGGAGCGCTACGAGATGTTCGACCTGCTCACTCCGCGTATCGAGCGCCTGTGCCTCAACCGCAACCGACTGCACCTCGACGGCTACCGCGACCGTCCCGAGCGCCCGCACGCCGCGGTGCACGGCACGGTCCCGAACCCCCTCCACAGGCCTTGATCATCCGCCCCGTACTCGTTCTCGTCTTGATCGCGTCCGCAGGCCGGGCCTTGATCGCCCGATTGTCAGTGGCGCCCCGTAGGCTGGCAACGCTATGACAGAGCCCTCACTCCCCGAACTCCTGCATGCTGCCGTCACCGCTGTCGGCGGCACGGAGCGCCCTGGCCAGGTGACCATGGCCGAAGCCGTCGCGGGTGCCATCGACGACAGCTCCCACCTGCTGGTCCAGGCGGGCACCGGCACCGGAAAGTCGCTCGGTTACCTCGTGCCCGCGCTCGCCCACGGGGAGCGGGTCGTCGTGGCGACCGCCACCCTGGCGCTCCAGCGGCAGCTCGTGGAGCGCGATCTTCCGCGGACCGTCGACGCGCTGCACCCGCTGCTGCGGCGCCGCCCGGAGTTCGCGATGCTCAAGGGCCGGTCGAACTACCTGTGTCTGCACCGGCTGCACGAGGGCGTGCCGCAGGACGAGGAGGACGGCCTCTTCGACCAGTTCGAGGCGGCCGCGCCCACCAGCAAGCTGGGCCAGGACCTGCTGCGACTGCGGGACTGGTCGGACGAGACCGAGACCGGCGACCGCGACGACCTCACGCCCGGCGTCTCCGACCGCGCGTGGGCTCAGGTGTCCGTTTCGTCCCGTGAGTGCCTGGGCGCCACCAAATGCGCCTACGGGGCGGAGTGCTTCGCCGAGATGGCCCGCGAGCGCGCCAAGCTCGCCGAGGTCGTCGTCACCAATCACGCGCTGCTCGCGATCGACGCCATCGAGGGCGCGCCGGTCCTCCCGCAGCACGAGGTGCTGATCGTCGACGAGGCCCATGAGCTGGTCTCCCGGGTCACCGGTGTCGCGACCGGCGAGCTCACGCCCGGCCAGGTCAACCGCGCGGTGCGCCGCGCCGCGAAGCTCGTCAACGAGAAGGCGGCCGATCAGCTCCAGACCGCCGCCGAGGGCTTCGAGCGGCTGATGGAGCTCGCGCTTCCGGGCCGCCTGGAGGAGATCCCGGAGGATCTCGGATACGCACTGATGGCACTGCGCGACGCCGCTCGTACGGTGATCTCGGCGATCGGCTCCACCCGCGACAAGTCCGTCCAGGACGAGGACTCCGTCCGCAAGCAGGCTCTCGCCTCGGTGGAGTCGGTACACGACGTGGCGGAGCGGATCACCAACGGCTCCGAGTGGGACGTCGTCTGGTACGAGCGTCACGACCGCTTCGGCGCCTCGCTCCGCGTCGCTCCCATGTCCGTCTCAGGCCTCCTCAGGGAGAAGCTCTTCGGGGACCGTTCCGTCGTCCTGACGTCCGCCACCCTGAAGCTCGGCGGTGATTTCAACGGAGTGGGGGCGTCGCTGGGACTCGCCCCGGAGGGCACCGAGGGCGACGACCTCCCGCAGTGGAAGGGCGTCGACGTCGGCTCGCCCTTCGACTACCCCAAGCAGGGCATTCTGTATGTGGCCAAGCACCTGTCCCGTCCCGCGCGCGACGGCGACCGTGGGGACATGCTGGACGAGCTCACCGAGCTGATCCAGGCCGCGGGGGGTCGCACGCTGGGGTTGTTCTCCTCGATGCGGGCCGCCCAGCTCGCGGCGGAGGAGCTGCGCTCGCGCATCCCCGAGTACCCCATCCTGCTGCAGGGCGAGGAGACGCTCGGCGAGCTGATCAAGAACTTCGCGGCCGACCCCAAGACCTGCCTCTTCGGCACGCTCTCGCTCTGGCAGGGCGTCGACGTCCCCGGGCCCAGCTGCCAGCTCGTCGTCATGGACAAGATCCCCTTCCCGCGCCCCGATGACCCGCTGATGAGCGCCCGCCAGAAGGCCGTCGAGGAGAACGGCGGCAACGGCTTCATGGCCGTCGCCGCGACCCACGCGGCGCTGCTGATGGCCCAGGGCGCCGGCCGCCTCGTACGCGCCACGGGTGACCGGGGCGTGGTGGCGGTACTGGACCAGCGCCTCGCGACGGCGCGCTACGGCAGTTACCTCAAGGCGTCCCTCCCCGACTTCTGGTACACCACGGACCGCAACCAGGTACGCAGGTCGCTCACCGCGATCGACGCGGCGGCCCGGAAGGCGGAGGAGACGGTGGGGGCGGGGGAGACGGAGGAGGCGTAGGTCTTCCCCGCGGCAGGCTGAGGGAACCCGCGCACTTGGCCCGAGGCGGGCCGGCCCGGGTGCCCCTACGGGCGGAGTTGCTCGGCCTCGGATGCCCCGCCGGCCAAACAACACCACCCACACGGCCACACCGGCCCCCGCGAACTACCGGTCCTGTGGGCACCCGCAGGTCCGGCGCGTGTCTCTCAGGCTCGGGATCTCCGTCCCGGGCCTACCACTGAAACTCCCGACGCCCGCGCATGCCGCGACGCCCGAGCATGCCGAGCGGCGCCCGCGCATATCGCTGGGCGCCCGAGCACGCCGCACGGCGCCCGCGCATATCGCACGGCGCCCGAGCCTGTTGTCCGGCGCCGCGCACGTCGCCCGGGGCCTCCGCATGTCGCAGGGCGCCCGAGCATGTCAGCCGGCGTCAGCGCATGTCCTGGGAACCTACGCATATCGCTCGGCAACGCGCACGTCGTCCGGCGCCCGGCATATCGCCCGGCGCCCGCACGTGTCGCCCGGCGCCTACGCATATCGCTCGGCGCCAACGCATTCCCCTCGGAGCCTGCGGACGATCCTCCTGCCCCCCCCCCCGCGAGCAAAAGCCCCTCGGGGCGCGTCTCGTCGGGGCGGCCCATCTCTGGACGCCGCGCACGCCGCCAACTCCCCCGCCCGACCCCCGGAGGGCAACGCACAGGGCCCCGGAACCGGCGCAGGTGGTCCCGGGGCCCGGTCAAGGGCGGGGCGGGGTGTCCCGCCCGGCGTGCGTCACACGCGCCGCAGCACCGCCACCACCTTGCCCAGGATGGTCGCCTCGTCGCCGGGAATCGGCTGGTACGCGGCGTTGTGCGGGAGGAGCCACACGTGGCCGTCCTCGCGCTTGAACCGCTTCACCGTGGCCTCGCCGTCCAGCATCGCGGCCACGATGTCACCGTTCTCCGCGACCGGCTGGCGCCGGACCGTCACCCAGTCCCCGTCGCAGATGGCGGCCTCGATCATCGAGTCGCCGACGACCTTCAGGACGAACAGTTCTCCGTCACCGACCAGCTGCCGGGGGAGGGGGAAGACGTCCTCCACCGACTCCTCGGCCAGGATCGGGCCACCGGCGGCGATACGGCCGACGAGCGGCACGTACGACGCGGCCGGCTTGCCCGCCGTGTCCGTGGGCTGTGCCGAGGACTGGTCGGAGCCCCGGACCTCGTACGCCCGCGGCCGGTGCGGATCGCGGCGCAAGAAGCCCTTGCGCTCCAGTGCCATCAGCTGGTGGGCGACCGACGAGGTGCTGGAGAGGCCGACCGCCTGTCCGATCTCTCGCATCGACGGCGGGTAGCCGCGCCGCTGCACGGAGTCCCGGATGACCTCGATCACCCGGCGCTGCCTGTCGGTGAGTCCCGAGCTGTCGGCGCGGATGCCTGGAGGTCGCCCTGGCAGGGACCGCTTGGGCCCCTCATGATTCGTGGCTTCGTTCATCGCATGCACCGGCTCGAGTCGGCCCTGGGAGCGGTCCTGGGCAGTGATGGTGGCACTGTCTGCGGTGGTGGTCACGTCGGCCCCTCTCGATGGTCTCCCTGCTGGACAACGGTAGTTGCTTTCGAAAGGTTGCGCCAAACACACGTTCGAGTGAAAAATCGCGGATTGCCTGTCGGGATCATGTGTCTGGGTGTATAGCCAACGATGCATCCGGCGGACAAAAGGGCTCATTGCTGTACTCTTCATCGCCGAGGCGATGACCGTGCCGACAGATGTGGGCCGCGGCCCAGTCTGCCATCCGGCACCCCGTAAGTCGGGTACCGGCCCCCTTCCGCGCGCTGACCACGGTATCTCCGTGTGTCCGGGATCGGTATGGCCGTGCGGCACATGCCATTACGTGCGCGACACGCGTGTCCTGGGTGAATTTTCGGGTCGATCCCCACATCTAGTGGTTGGATTGCTGCAGCAGCCCAGAAGTTGTGGTCCCCCGGGTCTTCGAGCCTCCGGCCATCGCCTATGCTTGGGGCTGCTTCGAGGGGCCCGAGAGGTCCCGCGAGGTCTATGAGTCGTGCTGTGAAGGAGGGTTGGAGCCATGCACTGCCCCTTCTGCAGGCACCCCGACAGCCGTGTCGTCGACAGCCGTACGACCGATGACGGCACGTCGATCCGCAGGCGCCGCCAGTGCCCCGACTGCTCCCGTCGTTTCACGACGGTGGAGACGTGCTCGCTGATGGTGGTCAAGCGGTCCGGCGTCACCGAACCCTTCAGTCGTACCAAGGTCATCAACGGCGTGCGCAAGGCGTGCCAGGGGCGGCCGGTCACCGAGGACGCGCTCGCCCAGCTCGGCCAGCGGGTCGAGGAGGCGGTGCGGGCCACCGGGAGCGCCGAGCTGACCACCCACGACGTGGGTCTGGCCATACTCGGCCCGTTGCAGGAACTCGACCTCGTCGCCTATCTGCGCTTCGCGTCCGTGTACCGGGCGTTCGACTCGCTCGAGGACTTCGAGGCCGCCATCGTGGAACTCAGGGAAGAGACGAAGCAGCGCCCCGCCGCGGACGAGGAAGACGCGGGCGAGGCGGATGCGGACGTGGCAGCCGCGGACGCGGAGCGCCCGGAAAGCGACCGCGGGTCCGGAGGGGCCGTCCAGGTCCCCGTGCCCGCCAACGCCGCCGACTGACGGAAGGGCCGACTCGGATCGGCCCCCAGCGGTGGCGACCAAAGACCTGTTGCGGGCGGCCGCGTAGCGGCGCCCGCAGCACCAGACACACACCGTGCCATGGGAAGAACGTGGCACTTCAGGGCGTTTTAGCCCGATACAGGGAGGCGGCATGACAGAGACGGCGAGCGGTCCGGCACGAGGTTCCCGCGCCAAGGGCACCAAGGCCACCAAGGGACTGCGCATCGAGCGCATCCACACCACCCCCGGCGTGCACCCGTACGACGAGGTGGAGTGGGAGCGCCGTGACGTCGTCATGACCAACTGGCGCGACGGCTCGATCAATTTCGAGCAGCGTGGCGTCGAGTTCCCCGGCTTCTGGTCGGTGAACGCGGTCAACATCGTCACCAGCAAGTACTTCCGTGGTGCCGTGGGCACCCCGCAGCGCGAGGTGAGCCTCAGGCAGCTCATCGACCGCATCGTGAAGACGTACCGGAAGGCCGGCGAGGACTACAAGTACTTCGCCTCGCCCGCCGACGCCGAGATCTTCGAGCACGAGCTGGCGTACGCGCTCCTGCACCAGATCTTCAGCTTCAACAGCCCGGTCTGGTTCAACGTCGGGACGCCTCAGCCCCAGCAGGTCTCGGCCTGCTTCATCCTGTCCGTCGACGACTCCATGGAGTCGATCCTCGACTGGTACAAGGAAGAGGGCATGATCTTCAAGGGCGGCTCCGGCGCCGGCCTGAACCTCTCCCGTATCCGCTCCTCCAAGGAGCTCCTCTCCTCGGGCGGCAACGCCTCGGGTCCCGTCTCCTTCATGCGCGGTGCCGACGCCTCCGCAGGAACGATCAAGTCGGGTGGCGCCACGCGCCGCGCGGCCAAGATGGTCATCCTCGACGTCGACCACCCCGACATCGAGGACTTCATCGAGACCAAGGTCAAGGAGGAGGAGAAGATCCGCGCCCTCCGTGACGCGGGCTTCGACATGGACCTGGGCGGCGACGACATCACGTCCGTCCAGTACCAGAACGCCAACAACTCGGTCCGTGTGAACGACACGTTCATGAAGGCGGTCGAGGAAGGCGGCAAGTTCGGTCTCACCTCCCGTATGACCGGCGAGGTCATCGAGGAGGTCGACGCCAAGACGCTCTTCCGCAAGATGGCCGAGGCCGCCTGGGCCTGCGCCGACCCGGGCATCCAGTACGACGACACGATCAACCACTGGCACACGTGCCCGGAGTCCGGTCGTATCAACGGCTCGAACCCCTGCAGCGAGTACATGCACCTGGACAACACGTCCTGCAACCTCGCCTCGCTGAACCTGATGAAGTTCCTCAAGGACGACGGCAAGGGCCACCAGTCCTTCGAGGTCGAGCGCTTCGCCAAGGTCGTCGAGCTGGTCATCACCGCGATGGACATCTCGATCTGCTTCGCGGACTTCCCGACCCAGAAGATCGGCGAGAACACCCGCGCCTTCCGCCAGCTGGGCATCGGCTACGCCAACCTGGGCGCCCTCCTGATGGCGACCGGTCACGCGTACGACTCCGACGGCGGTCGCGCCCTCGCCGGTGCCATCACCTCGCTGATGACCGGCACCTCGTACCGGCGTTCCGCCGAGCTCGCCGCGGTCGTCGGCCCGTACGACGGCTACGCCCGCAACGCGCAGCCGCACCAGCGCGTCATGAAGCAGCACTCCGACGCCAACGGCGTGGCCGTCCGTGTGGACGACCTGGACACGCCGATCTGGGCCGCCGCCACGGAGGCCTGGCAGGACGTGCTGCACCTCGGTGAGAAGAACGGCTTCCGCAACGCGCAGGCCTCGGTCATCGCCCCGACCGGCACCATCGGTCTCGCGATGTCCTGCGACACCACCGGCCTCGAGCCCGACCTCGCGCTGGTCAAGTTCAAGAAGCTGGTCGGCGGCGGCTCGATGCAGATCGTCAACGGCACCGTTCCGCAGGCCCTGCGCCGCCTGGGCTACCAGGAGGAGCAGATCGAGGCGATCGTCGCCCACATCGCCGAGAACGGCAATGTCGTCGACGCCCCGAGCCTCAAGCACGAGCACTACGAGGTCTTCGACTGCGCCATGGGCGAGCGCTCCATCTCCGCGATGGGCCACGTCCGCATGATGGCCGCGATCCAGCCCTGGATCTCCGGCGCGCTCTCCAAGACGGTCAACCTGCCGGAGACGGCGACCGTCGAGGACGTCGAAGAGGTCTACTTCGAGGCGTGGAAGATGGGCGTCAAGGCGCTCGCGATCTACCGCGACAACTGCAAGGTCGGCCAGCCCCTCTCCGCCAAGACCAAGGAGAAGGAGAAGACCGAGGTCACGGCGAAGGCCGAGGAGACCATCCGCACCGCGGTCGAGAAGGTCGTCGAGTACCGCCCGGTCCGCAAGCGCCTCCCCAAGGGTCGTCCCGGCATCACCACCTCCTTCACGGTGGGCGGCGCCGAGGGCTACATGACCGCCAACTCCTACCCGGACGACGGTCTCGGCGAGGTCTTCCTGAAGATGTCGAAGCAGGGCTCCACCCTCGCGGGCATGATGGACGCCTTCTCGATCGCGGTCTCCGTGGGTCTGCAGTACGGCGTGCCCCTCGAGACGTACGTCTCGAAGTTCACGAACATGCGCTTCGAGCCGGCCGGCATGACGGACGACCCGGACGTGCGGATGGCGCAGTCGATCGTCGACTACATCTTCCGTCGCCTGGCGCTGGACTTCCTGCCCTTCGAGACGCGCTCCGCGCTCGGCATCCACTCCGCCGACGAGCGTCAGCGTCACCTGGAGACGGGCTCCTACGAGCCGTCCGACGATGTCGACATGGACGTCGAGGGCCTGGCCCAGTCCGCGCCCCGTACGCAGGAGCTGAAGGCCGTGGCCACCCCGAAGGCCGAGGTCGAGGCGGCGAAGCCCGCCCCGAAGCAGGCCCACACCAGTGCCGAGCTGGTGGAGATGCAGCTGGGCATCCAGGCGGACGCCCCCCTGTGCTTCTCCTGCGGTACGAAGATGCAGCGGGCCGGTTCCTGCTACATCTGCGAGGGCTGCGGCTCGACCAGCGGTTGCAGCTGACCCGAAGCCCTGAAGCCCTGAAGGGCGGCACGACCACCGGTCGTGCCGCCCTTCGGCGTTTTCTCGCTGCTACGGAGAAGGCTGTTTCAGGCGTCTCCTACGGAGAGGGCTGCTTCAGGCGTCGTGGCGCGTGCCCATGATGCGCGGGAACTCGGCCGGGTCGGTGTCGTAGCCGTGGATCCCCGGATGGAAGGTCCACTCTCCGGAGGCGTCGCGTACGAACTCGCCGACGGTCGCGGCCGTGGCCCCCAGGACGCCGCCGAAGTTGTCCTCCGCCAGCACGGTGTAGCCCTCCCGCATGCGCAGGCCCGGGTTGAGGACGCCCACGAACGACTTGTGGCCGGAGCGCTGCTGGATGAGTACGCCCACCACCACACGCGTGTAGCCGCTGTTGAGGCGGTCGAGTTCCAGCGTCATGACCTCGTCCCAGCCGAAGCCCTTGCCGTCCTTGCTGTCCCGGTTGAGGTAGATGGTGCCGTCCGGGGAGCGGCTGTCGAAGTGCACCACATAGGCGGGAATTCCGTACGGATCGGCGGCCACGTACGTCGCCGCGATGATGTCGAGGTCGGTCGCGGGCTCGCCGACGGGACTCGGGTCCCACTTCACCGCGAGCTCGACCTTGCGGATGCCCTTGTTGAGACCGGTCATTGGATCTCCCCCTCCCCGTTCCCCATCTTCTTCAGCCCTCAACTGCTCTGTTGTCAAGGCCGGTTGTCCATCGTGCCACGCACGCGGGGGCGCTCGCGCGGGTGCACTCCGCCGGAGCGTGACCGACGCCACGCTCCGTGGCCTTACGATGGCGCGGTGCTGGTCAAGTGGATTCGCTGCACCGTGGTGGACCGCCGCGGTTTCGAGCGGGGGCAGCGAAAGTGGGCGGGGCTGCTGGGTGAGCCGGGATTCCGGGGGCAGGGCGGGGGCTGGAGCCGAGGGCGGCCCGGGGTGGCGCACATCTTCGCCTTCTGGGAGAGCCGTGCCTTCTACGACTCCTTCATGGCCCGTTCGCACGACCGGCTCGCGGCTGCCCAGTCGGGGACCTTCAAGGACTCGCAGGCCAAACTCTTCGATCACCGGTTCGATGTGAAGACCGGCTTCGAGCCGCGCTTCACGGACGCCGACCTGCTGCGAGTGGCCCACTGCCGCATCCACGAGGAACGGGCCGAACACTTCGCGCTGATGCAGGAGAAGGTCTGGAATCCCGCGATGGCGGGCTCGCCCGGCATGGTGCGGGGCCTGTTCGGTGAGGCGCCGGGCCATGAGTTCCTGATCCTGTCCATGTGGCAGTCGGCCGCCGAACACGGTAAATACCGGGCCGAGCGGGTGGAACGGCTGGCGCTGCGCGCCCAGACGGAGGCCGATGTCGCGGCCCTGACCGGCGACATAGTGGCGCTGGAGCCCTCGTGGACGGTCTGACCGGAGTGCCGTCCGCGGGTGTGATCCGCGCGGAGAACATGTGACCTACGCCGTATGGAGCCCGTACGAGTGCTCGATCGGCCGTCGGCCGTTTTAGGGTCTTGGCATGGTTCGACCACGGCGTATCGTCCTTGTCCGGCACGGCGAGTCAGCGGGCAACGCCGATGACACCGTTTATGAACGCGAGCCCGACCACGCTCTGGCGCTCACCGAGAAGGGGTGGCAGCAGGCGGAGGAGACGGGAAAACGGTTGCGGGAGGTCTTCGGGCGAGAGCGCGTAAGCGTGTACGTGTCGCCGTACCGCCGTACGCACGAGACGCTCCGCGCCTTCCACCTCGACCCCGAGCTCATACGGGTGCGCGAGGAGCCGCGGCTGCGCGAGCAGGACTGGGGCAACTGGCAGGACCGCGACGACGTACGCCTCCAGAAGGCCTACCGGGACGCGTACGGGCATTTCTTCTACCGCTTCGCGCAGGGCGAGTCCGGCGCCGACGTCTACGACCGGGTCGGCGGCTTCCTGGAGAGCCTCTACCGGAGCTTCGAGGCCCCCGACCACCCGTCGAACGTGCTCCTGGTGACCCATGGTCTTGCCATGCGGCTGTTCTGCATGCGCTGGTTCCACTGGACGGTCGCGGAGTTCGAATCGCTGTCGAATCCGGGGAACGCCGAGATGCGGATGCTCGTCCTCGGTGACGACGGGAAGTACACGCTTGACCGTCCGTTCGAACGCTGGTGTGTACCCGAGTCGTACGGGGACCCCGGGATAGAGTGGCAGGGCGATGACCTCTGATTCCTCTCCCGGCGGACGCCTGGACCGCGCCCTGGCCAGCCTGCGTGGACTCGCGGTGGGGGACGCGCTGGGCTCGCGGTTCTTCGTGCCCGTGAACTACCCGCTGCTCAAGCGACGCGAGCTGCCGGCCGGCCCCTGGCGGTGGACGGACGACACCGAAATGGCCTCCTCCGTAGTGGCCGTTCTGGCCCGGCACCGCCGCATCGACCAGGACGCGCTGGCCGGCTCCTTCGCCGAGCATCACGATGTCGACCGGGGCTACGGTCCCGCGGTCAACCGGCTGCTGGGGCAGATCAGGGAGGGGGGCGACTGGCGGGCGCTGGCGTCCGCCCTCTTCAAGGGACAGGGCTCGTGGGGCAACGGCGCCGCGATGCGGATCGCCCCCCTGGGGGCCTGGTACGCCGACGACCCGGAGCAGGCTGTCCACCAGGCGGAGATCTCGGCGTACACCACCCACCAGCACCGCGAGGCCGTCGTGGGCGCCATGGCCGTCGCCGCGGCCGCCGCCCTGGCGGCCGACCCGGCGAGCCCGCCGAGTGCCGAGGCACTGCTCGACGGCGTCGTCGCGCTCGTCCCGCGCAGCGCCGTGGGAGCCGGTCTGCGGCGCGCTCGCGACATGCTCGACTACGGGGACACCGCGACGGTCGCCGCCGTACTGGGCTGCGGGCGGCGTACGACGGCGCACGACACGGTGCCGTTCGCGCTCTGGTCCGCGGCCCGGGCCCTGGGCGACTACGAAGAGGGCTTCTGGTCGACCGCCCAGGTGGGTGGCGACATGGACACGACCTGCGCCATCGTCGGCGGTGTGATCGCCGCGGGCAAGGCGGGGGCGCCGCCGGGGGAGTGGGTGGAGCGGACGGAGAGCCTGCCGGGTTGGGTGCGGGCGGGGGCGTAGGCCGCGGGGGACGGTTCGGTGACGCTGGAGAGTCCCCTGAGGAACGCGGTGCCCGGGCAGGGGCCGGGTGGGCGTCGGGCGGCACCGGCGCGGCTCGGGGCGTCCGGCGGCTCGTGGGGGAGCGCGTCGCACCGGATTGGGCGTCGCACGGCGCTGGGCGTTGGTGCCGTACAGCAGTGGCCTGCTGGGCCGCCTGCGATGCCGTACCCCGGCCTGCTGGTCCTTCCTTGGTGTCGGCCCGCGCGCAGCACGGCTCGCCCTTGGTGCCGCGCCGCGACCCGTAGGGCTCACCCCGGCGCTGTTGTGCCGCTCGCGGGGCCGCACAAGCTGCCGTACCGCTGACTGCGAGGCCCGGACCCCTGCCGTACCTCCGGCAGGGGCCGCCCTCGGTGCCGTAAGACCTCGAAGGCCGCCCCCGGTGCCGTACATCTGCTTGCAAGGCCAGGTCCCGGGATCTGCTTGCAAGGCCAGGTCTCGGGGTGCTGTTCCGCTGCGGATGGCCGGACCGTGGTCCTCGCCGTCCTATCCCGGACCGGGGACCGGCCTCCGCAGCCCCGCCAAGCTTCGGCGGGCCCCGCCTCAGCCCGCGGCGGGCCCCGCCGTGCCCGCGAGGGCCTCCAGGTCGCTCTTGCGGACCCGGATCACCAGCGCGGCGGTGGCCAGGGCCAGTACCGCCATCGCGACGGCCGGGACGAAGGCGGTCGAGATGCCCTGGGCGAGCACGTCGTGGCCCCACGGAGCGGGCAGCTGGTGGGTCTTGGCGAACTCCGCCTTCTGCTCGGGCGAGGCGTTCGCCAGGAACTTCGGCAGCTGCTTCTCCGCCTCGTCCCGGCTGGCCGAGCCGAAGACCGTGGTCAGGATGGACAGACCGAGCGAACCGCCCACCTGCTGGGTGACGTTGAGGAGTCCGGACGCGGCGCCCGCCTCGTGCTGGGCGACGCCGGAGACCGCGGTCAGGGTCAGTGTCACGAAGTTCAGGCCCATGCCGAAGGCGAAGAGCAGCATCGGGCCGAGCACCCCGCCGACGTACGTGCTGTCGGGGCTCATGAAGGTCAGCCAGCCGAGCCCGAGCGCGACGAGGGCGGATCCGACGACCATGAACGGCTTGGGCCCGAGGACCGGCAGGAACCGCTGCGACAGCCCCGCTCCGATGCCGATCGCCGCCGTCACGGGCAGGAACGCCAGACCGGCCTGGATCGGGCTGTAACCCAGCACGTTCTGTACGAACAGGACGATGAAGAAGAACATCCCGAACATCGCCGCGGCCAGACTGAGCATGATCACGTACGTGCCGGAGCGGTTGCGGTCGCCGAACATCTTCAGCGGGGTGATCGGTTCCTTCGCCCGGGTCTCGATGAACGCGAAGCCCAGCAACAGGACCAGCGCCGTGGCGAACGACCCGATCGTGAGGCTGTCGCGCCAGCCCTCCTCCGAGGCGCGGATGAACCCGTACACCAGGGAGGCCATACCGGCCGTCGAGGTGAGCGCGCCGGCGACGTCGAAGCGCCCCGGATGGCGCTCGGACTCGTTGATGTACATCGGGGCGAGCACGGTGATCAGCACACCGATGGGCACGTTGACGAAGAGTACCCAGCGCCAGTCGAGCCACTCGGTGAGCATGCCGCCCGCAAGCAGCCCGATGGCGCCGCCGCCCGCGGAGACCGCGGCGAAGACGGCGAAGGCCCGGTTCCGTTCCGGGCCCTCGGGGAAGGTGGTGGTGATGAGTGCCAGCGCGGTGGGCGACGCTATCGCGCCACCCACGCCCTGGAGGGCCCGCGCGGCCAGCAACTGCCAGGGCTCCTGGGCGAGTCCACCGAGCAGCGAGGCGAGCGTGAACAGCATGATGCCGGTCATGAAGACCCGGCGCCGACCGAGGATGTCACCCGCGCGGCCGCCGAGAAGCAGCAGGCCACCGAAGGTGAGGGTGTACGCGCTGATCACCCAGGTCAGGTCGGTCGTGCTGAACTTGAGCGCGTCTTGAATGTGCGGGAGGGCGATGTTCACAATCGTCGAGTCGAGTACCACCATGAGTTGGCAGGCCGCGATGACGGCGAGTGCGATGCCGGGGTGTCCCTCCCGGCGGGCCGCTCCTGGCTTTGGGTCCTGGATCAACTGAGAGGTTTGAGAGGTTGTCACTATGGTTCCCCCACAAGTGCGTTAGTGAACGCTCGCGTTCACTGTTGCGGCAACGGTAGTGAGTCCCCGACAGTGAACGCAAGCGTTCACTGAAGTCGCTGCCCCGTGTCGCCACTTGACCGCTCGCTCTCCCCGAACTCCCCGCTCCCCCATGCACAACGGAGACACTCAGATGGTTACTTCGCGTTGGACGGCCGCTCCCGCTCAGGCGGCCTCCCTGCGTCGACGCGGTGCCGTGCTCGAACGCGCGATCCTCGACGCCGCGCTCGAGCAACTCAGTACGGTCGGCTGGAACGGCCTCACGATGGAGGGCGTCGCCGCCCGGGCCCAGACCGGCAAGGCCGCGGTCTACCGCCGCTGGCCGTCCAAGGAGGACCTCGTCGCGGACGCGCTGAAGGCCGGACTGCCGAGCCTGACGGAGGCCCCCGACCTCGGAAGCGTCCGGGACGACCTGCTGGAACTGTGCCGACAGGTGCGTGAGGCGATGTACTCGCAGCCCGGATTCGCACTGCGCTCAGTGCTTCACGAATGCGATGTGGCGCAGGCGGAACGCTTTCAGAGTCTGATCGTCGGAGGGGTCGTCGAGCCGACCAAGCATCTGCTGCGAGAGATCGTCCACCGCGGAATCGAGCGGGAAGAGGTGCGACCGGACGCCGCGAACTCCTACGTCTTCGACGTCATCCCGGCGATGATGATGTATCGCTCGAAGGTGTGCGCGAGCGAATGGGGTGAGCGGGATCTGGAGGAGATGATCGACCAGCTGATGGTCCCGCTGCTGCGACGGGCGGGGGCTGATCCGCGGGCGGCCGGGGCCTGAATCCGTGGATCGCCGGGTCGCTGGTTTGTGGACCGTCCGGTCGTCGGGTCGTTGGTCCGTGGATGGTCGTGCGGCTGGTCGGGTGGCTGTTTCGGGGGTGGACGGGTGTCTGATGTGTGGATCGTCGGGTGACTGGTTCGTGCCGGTGGCGGGGCTGTGGTCGCTCAGGGAAACCTGGGTGTCGCGAGGGGCTCGGGGCGGCGTAGGCTGAGGGCGCCATGCCGTACGAACCACCGACTCACACCGTCGAGCGCTCCCTCCGCGCCACGACCGGAGCGAAGATCATTGCCGGTGTCGACGAGGTGGGCCGTGGTGCGTGGGCCGGCCCGGTCACCGTCTGCGCCGCCGTCACGGGACTACGCCGCCCGCCCGAGGGCCTCACCGACTCCAAACTCCTCACCGTCAAGCGCCGTACCGTGATGGCCGCGGAGTTGGAGAAATGGGTGACGTCGTACGCCCTGGGGCATGCCTCTCCTGAGGAGATCGACGACCTGGGGATGACGGCCGCGCTGCGCCTGGCCGCGGTGCGGGCCCTGGAGGCCTTGCCCGTCCGCCCCGACGCGGTCATCCTCGATGGGAAGCACGACTACCTCGGGTCGCCGTGGCGGGTTCGCACGGTGATCAAGGGTGACCAGTCCTGCGTGGCCGTCGCGGCGGCCTCGGTGATCGCCAAGGTTCAGCGCGACAAAATGATGGCCGAACTGGGTGTCGACCATGCAGACTTCGGTTTTGCGGCCAACGCCGGGTATCCGTCTCCGGTGCACAAGGCCGCACTGGAGGAACGGGGCCCCACTCCGTACCACCGGCTGTCATGGGCGTATCTTGATGCGCTGCCCCAGTGGCGGCACCTCAAGAAGGTCCGCAGCTGGGCGGACGGAAGCGGTCCGGAGATCGAAGGTCAGCTCGGCTTCGATTTCTGACGGTTCCGCTCGCACTCATGTGCCACCCGCCGACGCGAGTCGCACCGGCGTTTGATAAATATCAGCTCATGCCTCTCATTCCCGAGGAGCCTCAGATTCACGAGAGTGCCCAGGGTCCCCGCGCGACTCCGGCCAGTGGCCGCACCGCGCCGACCCCCCGTCCCGTACCCGGTCCCCGTCCCGCGGCTCCGCCGCGTCCCGGACGTCCGGGACCTGTCCGGCCGATGCCGGCCCAACGCACCCCGCGTGAGCCGGTCGTGGCCACGCCGGGGTCATCCGCCCCGGCGGCCGCGCCCGCTGCCGCCACCCCACAGATCCAGCTGATCCCGGCCTCGGTCGAGGGTGCGCTGGACGCCGCCGAAGAAGCGGTCGACCTGCTGTTGGAGTCGGGCCGAGCCCCCGGTGAGGTGTTGGTGATCACCACCGGCGAACCCCATCCGTGGGCCGCGCACGAACTCTCCTTCGGCGAAGCCGCCTACTGGGCGCAGCACGACGCGGGCGACGACGTCTTCTACGCCGACGCCTCCGTCGCGGGCCGGGCCGCGTCCCGTCCCGTGGTCGTGGTCGCCGTCAACGGCGGTCCCGACGCTGCCGCCGCCACCGCCCTGCCCCTGGCTCTCGGCCGGGCCGGCGCCCTGCTGATCGTCTGCGGCGACCCGCAGCAGATCAACTCGGTACTGGGCGCCGGGGTCTGAACGAATCCCGGACACCGTCCGGGATTCGCTCGGGCGAGGCTCGGGGCGATGCCTGGGGCGTGATGGTGGTGCCACTACGGCACCACCTGTACGGCGGTCGTTTTGGCGTGCCTGCAGTAAGTGTGCCTGTGGTTTATGTGCCTGTGGTTCGTGGCCCGTAGTGAGTGCTTGCTCGCCGAGGCCATGGTGGCGGCGGTGCGCGTCTCTGACGGCGGAGTGTCTCTCCGGCGCACGTCGGCGATCGGACGGCCTGGTGGCCGTCCGTATGTTCCGGAGGGGCGCGTACGCCGCTGGAGCGGGCGCGAGCGCTACGGCACTGCCCCTGCCCGGTCCCGCGCGCCGCGGGACCGCCACGGTGCGGGCGGACGCGCCCGGACCCCGGGGACGAGTGCCCCTCAGGGGCCTGCAAGGCGGATCGGCGCCTGGGCGGGCACCGATGCCTCACGGCCGCGGGCGACTCAGCGGGCGGCCGCCCGGCGCAGCACCTCCGACGCGGCACCCCCGGTGCGCGGGAGCGGCGGCGGTGCCTCGGTCAGGGCGAAGGGCTCCGGTGGGGAGTCCGCGCTCGGACGGCGTCCGCCACGGCCCTCGCCGAGTACCTGCCAGCCGTCGTGCGTCAGCGTGATGTAGGCCCCGCAGCGCAGCCCGTGGAGGGTGCAGGCGTCCCGCAGCCCCCACATCCACGCCCCGTCCTCCTCGGTCCACCGTGCGTCGCCCTCGCGGCAGTAGAGCAGCACCGCCGTGCGTACCGGGGTGCGGCGCCGCAGGTCGTGCGGGATCACCCGGCGCAGCTGCGCCAGCAGGGAGTTGCGGAACATCCAGCCGTCGGCCGGCGCCGACCGCCGGGTGAACGAGGCGCTCGCCCGCAGCCGTTCGTCCGCGTCGAGGACGGCCACGATGGCGGTCGTGGGTCTCGGCCGGTGCCGTGCGTGCAATCCGCTGACGACCTCCCGGGGATTGCGCAGCAGCGGAATCCCCGCAGCGGCCCATTCGGCGGGTTCGAGCATACGGGTCAGTGGGTTGGTGGAAGCGGCGGACAGATCGGCAGACGTCGACATGGATGCCGCCGAGGACGGAGCGAATCCGAAGGTCACGGTCCTCCCTTCGGCTACGCGCCCACACAGCGGGCGGGGTCGGACTTGGGGGAGCGCACGCCGCAGCAGAGCCCTACCGGATCACGGGCGAGCCGTGCGGGGAGCGGACCTCAATTCTTCCTGCCGAACTTGGTTGCGGCAACGAGCAATTGGGGCCACCGACCGTTTTCCGGCTATACGTCGTGTATATCCCTGCCCACTGTTCTTGTTCGCGATACATGGGTTACGCCTGCACGGCCAGGACCAGCGGCAACACCCCCTGCGCCCCGGATCGTCGCAGCATGCGCGCGGCGACGGCGAGCGTCCAGCCCGTCTCGGTGGCGTCGTCCACGAGCAGCACGGGACCGCCTGCTTCCTTGAGGGCGGCTGCCAGCGCGGGCGGCACGGCCAGCGCCCCGTCGAGTGCCTTGAGCCGCTGGGCGCTGTTGCTCCGGGAGACCTGTGAGACGGCCTCGCCGACGTACTCCACGGACCCCAGCAGCGGCAGCCGGCCGACCTCCGCGATCCGTGCGCCCAGCGACTGGATCAACTGTGGACGCCTGCGCGAGGCCATGGTGACGACGCCGACCGGGCGCGGCTGCGCGTCGGGTTGCCCGGAGGCCCAGCCGCCGGGCCCCTTCGCCCAGTCGGTCAGGACGCCGACCACGGCCTTCGCCACATCGTCCGGCACGGGCCCGTCCGGTGCCTGGGGTGTGAGCATCGGCCGCAGCCGGTTGCCCCAGCCGATGTCCGAGAGCCGCCCCAAGGCGCGCCCCCGTGACGCCTGTTCGCCCGCCGGGATTCGCCCCTTCAGGTCGACGCCGACGGCCGGCAGGCCCGTAGGCCACATCTTGCGGGGGTCGACGTCGACACCGGCGCGGCCCAGCTCGCCGTTGGCCGCGTCGAGCGCGGTGGGGGACACGGACGCCTCGAACCGGGCTCCCGCGCAGATGTCGCAGCGCCCGCACGGCTTCGCCAGCTCGTCGTCGAGTTGGCGTCGCAGAAACTCCATCCGGCAGCCGGTGGTCGACACGTAGTCGCGCATCGCCTGCTGTTCGGCGGCCCGCTGCTTCGCGACCCAGGCGTAACGCTCGGTGTCGTACGTCCAGGGCATGCCCGTGGAGATCCAGCCGCCCTGGACGCGCCGCACCGCGCCGTCCACGTCGAGCACTTTGAGCATCGTCTCCAGACGGGACCTGCGCAGCTCCACCAGGGGTTCGAGGGCGGGCAGCGAGAGCGGCCTCTCGGCGCGGGCCAGGACGTCCAGGGTCCGGCGCACCTGCTCCTCCGGCGGGAAGGCGATCGACGCGAAGTACTCCCAGATCGCCTGGTCCTCCTTGCCCGGCAGGAGAAGCACCTCGGCATGCTTCACCCCGCGGCCCGCGCGCCCCACCTGCTGGTAGTACGCGATGGGGGAGGAGGGGGAGCCCAGGTGCACCACGAATCCGAGGTCAGGCTTGTCGAAGCCCATGCCCAGCGCGGAGGTGGCGACCAGGGCCTTGACGCGGTTGGCGAGGAGGTCCTCCTCGGCCTGCTGGCGGTCCGCGTTCTCGGTCTTTCCGGTGTACGAGGTGACGGTGTGCCCGCTCTGGCGCAGGAACGCGGTGACCTCCTCGGCGGCGGCCACGGTGAGTGTGTAGATGATGCCCGAGCCCGGCAGGTCGCTCAGATGCTCGGCGAGCCAGGCCATCCGGTGGGCGGCGTCCGGCAGCCGCAGCACACCGAGGCTCAGGCTCTCCCGGTCCAGCGGCCCGCGCAGGACGAGTGCGTCGGTGCTGGCGCCGGTGCCCAGCTGCTCGGCCACATCGGCCGTCACGCGCGCGTTGGCGGTCGCGGTGGTGGCCAGGACGGGGACGCCCGGTGGGAGATCGGCGAGCATCGTGCGCAGCCTGCGGTAGTCCGGCCGGAAGTCGTGTCCCCAGTCGGAGATGCAGTGTGCCTCGTCGACCACGAGCAGGCCGGTCGCCGCGGCCAGCTTGGGCAGCACCTGATCGCGGAAGTCGGGATTGTTGAGCCGCTCCGGGCTCACCAGGAGCACGTCGACCTCGCTCGCGGCCACCTCGGCCTGGATCGTCTCCCACTCCTCCGTGTTCGACGAGTTGATGCTCCGCGCGTGGATACCGGCGCGAGCGGCCGCCTCCACCTGGTTGCGCATGAGGGCGAGGAGCGGCGAGACGATGACCGTGGGCCCGGCGCCCCGCTCGCGCAGCAGCGCGGTGGCGACGAAGTACACGGCGGACTTGCCCCAGCCGGTGCGCTGCACGACGAGGGCTCTGCGCTTGTCGGCCACCAGGGCCTCGATGGCGCGCCACTGGTCCTCGCGCAGCCGGGCCTCGCCCGCCGAGGCGCCGACAAGGCGGGCGAGTACGGCATCGGCCGCGGCGCGAAGGTCGGCGTTGGGCAGGTCCGTGTGGGTCGGGGGGCGTGGGTCGTCGTTGCTCATGGCCCCATGCAACCCGATGGGTCGGACATCGCGCGAACGAGGCCGCCTGGTTGTGGACAAGTCATGTCGTGGTCATGGCCAGGGTTATCCACAGGACAAAGCGGAATTTCAAGATCCGCGGGATGGTCACGGCATGACGAATCACAACGAAGCAGCCGGCACGTCCGGTGACAGTGACATCAGCGGGCGCGGTCGGCACGGGGGAGACAGCGCGGGCCACGCGCCGAGCGGGCGCAGCGGACGGGGCGCGCACGATGGGCGCGACCTGCCCGGGCAGCACCAGGTGACCCTGCGCACACCGGCCGAACTGGCCGATGCCCTGCCCTACCTGCTCGGATACCGGCCCGAGGACAGCATCGTGCTGGTGGCCCTGCACGACGGGGAGAGGCGAGGCCGCTTCGGCGGGCGGGCACGGCTGGGCATCCCCGCCCACGCGGACGACTGGCCGTCCGTCGCCGATCAGCTGGCGCAAGGACTGGTGAAGGGAAGCGAGCGCAGAGGGGCACGGCCCGAGAGCATGGTCGCCTACCTCTGCCAGGAGCCGGGGACCGGAGAGTCGGGACGGGACGTCATGGAACGTCTGCGGCCGCTCGCGCAGTTTCTGCGCACGGCCTGCGGTCGCCTCGACGTCCCCGTCATCGAGGCCCTGTGCATCTCCGACGGCCGCTTCTGGTCGTACTGCTGCCCCGGACAGGGGTGCTGTTCGTCCGAGGGGCATCCGATGGGACTGCCCGGCACCTCCGTCCTTGCCGCCGCCGCGACCTACGCCGGCCTCCAAGTGCGCGGATCGCTGAGGGAATTCACCGCTCGGTTCATTCCGTGGGAAGGCGCGGCCGCACGGGAGCAGCAGACCGCGCTCGACACGGCGAGCATGGCCCTGGTTCCCAGGATCCTCGACGGCGAGGGCCGTGCGGAGGTGGCCGAGGAGACCCTCGGACTGGCCCGGCAGATCGTGAAGCGGTTCGCCGACGCCCCGCCCGTGTCCGGCACACGCCCGGCGGACCTTCGCGACGACGGGCTCCTGGAGCACGACGAGGCCGCCACCCTGATCCTCGGACTTCAGGACCGCGCAACCCGTGACCGCGCCGCCGAGTGGATGGAGGGCGACGAGGCCGGCTCGGCCCTGCGCCTCTGGCGGGCGCTGGCCCGCCGCTGCGTCGGCCCCTACGGCGAGCACGCGGCGGCACCCCTCACCCTCGCCGGTTGGGTCGCCTGGTCGACCGGTGACGAACTGGAGGCTCGCGAGGCCCTGGCCATGGCACTCGGCGCCGATCCCGACTACCTCTTCGCCCGTCTCCTGCACCAGGCGTGCAACGAGGGCCTCGACCCGGAGTCGATCCGCCGCTGCCTGCGCGCGGAGCGCATCGGCCGGAGCGGGGCGGAAGCGGAACAGCCATCGGGTCCCGATCGCTCGACGCCACGCGACGTCGCCGAGCCGCCGGGTACCTCGAACCGACGTCGGCGCAGGGCGCGCACGGCGGGGATCGGGGCACCGCGCGGAAGCGGGCGTCACCCCGGGGTGGGCAGCCTCCGCCGGCGTCGGCCCACCGATGAGGCCGCGCCCGGCGGGGAGGGACCTGGGCGCGCGCCTGAGGCGGCGAGCGAACGGGCACGTGCTCGCCGCAAGGGTGGTCGGCGGGTTGCGGGGGAGGAGACGTGAGCGTGGGGAGCGGGGCGGATCGACGATTATCGGGTCGGGTGACACATGAGGTGCCCCGGGCACCGGATGTCACTCCACTCGACGCGGCGGCACGCCCCGGCCCGCGCGGCACGGGCGGGCGGCGCGCGCCCGCGATCTCCAAGCCCGAATCCTTGGCCCCCACCGCACCCGTACCAGCCGTCCGCGGTATGCCCCACCGACCATCCCACCGCCATCCGGTCTGCTTGCCCGGCCCAGGGCGTGACCCCGGACGGGGCCGTTCCGTTCACCTGTGTGGTGGTACCCGTGGCCGGGCCGCGCCGCCGAACGCCCTCGCCCCTCCGGAGCCCCCAACCCGGCGCCGAGCGCGCCCCAGGCGCACTGACCGAGGAAGCCACATGCCCCTGCCCATTCCACCCTCCGGTCCCGACGGCGCCCTCCCGCCGGTGCGCAGGCCCGCTCAGCCCTTCCCTCGTCGCGCCGGTTCACAGGCCCCGTTCGCAGGAGTCGAGAGCACTTTGAGCCCCTTCGCGGGCCCGGGCGGTCCGGCGGTTCGTCACACCCCGCTTTCCGGGCCGCGCCGGACCACGGACCTGCCACCCGTGCACAACGCCCTGATCTGCGTCGCCCTGCCGGGACTGGCGATCTCCACGGACCAGGGGCAGTTGACCGGCCGCGGGCTGGAGGGGTTCTACCGCGCCGGCCGCCGGACGCTGTCCCGCTGCCAGGTGCGAGTGGCGGGGCGCGAACCGCTCGCCGTACAGGCCCGGATGGTCGCCGCCGACCGAGCCCGCTTCGTCGGGACGGTGCGCGCCTCCGCCGACGGCGGCCCGGATCCCGACGTGGTCGTGGAGCGGACGCGCGACGCGGACGGCACGGAACGGATCACGCTGCGCAGCGCCTCCCCCCGCGCCCTGCGCGTGCCCGTCGAGGTCGCCCTCGCTACGGATCTCGCGGAGCTCGGCTCCGTAGCCTCGGGCCGAGCCGGGCCCGAACTGCCCGCCAGCGTCCACGACTCGGGCCTGCGATGGTCCTGTGCCACCGGCAGCTCGATCGTCACCGCCGACCCACCGCCCGCCGACGCCCTGGCCTCCGCGGGACTGCTCCGCTGGGAGCTCGAACTGCCACCCGGTGGCACCCGGAGCGTGGAGTTGAGGGTGCGACCGGGCGGTGCGGGGCCGGCCAGAGCCGTCGGCCGCGGCGCCACGAGCCTGCTCTCCGCCGCCCGGGCCACCGGCGACGACCCCAGGGTCCAGGCGCTCATGGACACCTGCGTCGAGGACCTCCAGGCGCTACTGCTGCGCGATGCCGCCCACCCGTCGGACACGCACCTCGCGGCGGGGGCGCCGTGGCGATGCGGCCTGGCGCCGGCCGAGGCACTGGTCGCGGCCCGGATGACACTGCCACTCGGCACCCGGCTCGCCGCGGGCACGCTGCGGACCCTCGCCCGCACCCAAATCGGGGGCCCCGGAGCGCAGTCCGGCCTGATCCCCGGCCCGCGCCGGGACGCCGGCCCGCACCTGCCTCCGGGCTGCACGGCCACCGAGGCGACCCTGCTGTTCCCCGTACTGCTCGCGGAGGCCAGGCGCTGGGGACTTCCGGAGCAGGAGACCGAGGAACTGCTGCCCGCGGCCGAGCGGTGCCTCGCATGGCTGCGGACCACCGTCGGTGACGGCATCTATCTGCCCGACCCGCACCCCGGCGGTCCGTTCCGCTGCGAGACGCAGGCGCACGCCCACCGAGCGGCACTGCTGGGCGCCGATCTGCTCGACACGTACGGCCGACCGGGTGGCGAGGGACTGGTGCAGTGGGCCCAGGAACTGCGGACCGCGTTCCGCGGGGACTTCTGGGCCGAGGACCGGGGAGGCGGCAGACCAGCGGCCGCCCGGGCCCCGGACGGGCGCCTCGTACCCCACCTCGGCGCGAGCACCGCCCACCTCCTCGACACGGGGCTGCTCGGCTCCGGCGTGTTCGCCCCCGGCCTCCTCGACAAGGTGCAGACCGAGCAGCTCGCACGGCTGCTCGGCGGCCCGGCCATGGACTCCGGCTGGGGTCTGCGCAGCCTGGGTGCCAGGGAGGCGGCGTACAACCCCTTCGGACACCGCGGCGGCGCCGTGCGCGTCCAGGAGACCGCGACCGCCGTAACCGGCCTGGTCACCGCCGGCTACGAGAAGGAGGCGAGCGCTCTGCTCCGGGGGCTGCTGGCGGCCGCCGAGACCTTCGGAAACAGGCTGCCCGAGATGTACGCGGGAGAGCAGCGCACGGAAGGCGGCGCCCCGCTCCCGCACCCCGCTGCCTGTCGGCCTGCGGCCACGGCGGCGGCCGCCGGGGTGCTGCTCCTCACCTCCCTCGCGGGCATCCGCCCCGACGCCCCGGCCCGGACGGTGACACTGCGCCCGGTCGGTAGCGCGCCGCTGGGCGAGATCGGACTGACGGGACTGCGGATCGCGGGCGCCGCGTTCTCCGTGCGCGTCAGCAGACTCGGTCTCGCGATGGTGGAGGAGGCGGCCGACGGACTGCAGTTGGGTGTGTGACCTCGCGCGACGCGTCCTCGGACGGCGACCGGCAGCGGCCGGTGGGACCCGTACAGGACGGAAGTGGATCATCAGTGGAAGCGACTGACGAAGGGCGTGTTTATCGTCAGGCAGACGACTATGATCGCGGCATGCCCTACGACCCGTCGGCCTTTCCGCCCTTCGCCGTGACCGTGGACCTGGTCGTGCTGACCGTGCGTCGCCATGCCCTGTGTGCGCTGGCGGTACGGAGGGGGGAACAGCCTTTCCAGGGACGATGGGCGCTCCCGGGCGGCTTCGTACGGCCCGACGAGGACCTGGCACAGGCGGCCGCGCGCGAGCTGGTCGAGGAGACCGGGCTGCGCGCCCATGACCCGTCGGCCCCGGCACAGGACAACGGCGCGCACCTGGAACAGCTGGCGACCTACGGCGACCCCAAGCGCGACCCGCGAATGAGGGTGGTCAGCGTCGCCCATCTCGCGCTGGCCCCCGATCTGCCCGCGCCCAGGGCCGGAGGCGACGCCAACAGCGCGCGCTGGGCGCCCGTGGAGGAGTTGCTGCAACAGGGCGGTTACGGCCGCGACGGAGAGCAGGCGGCACCCCTCGCCTTCGACCACGCCCAGATCCTCTCGGACGGGGTGGAACGCGCCCGGTCCAAAATCGAGTACTCGTCGCTGGCCACCGCCTTCTGCCCGTCCGAGTTCACCGTCGGAGAGCTGCGCCGCGTGTACGAGGCTGTGTGGGGGGTGGCACTCGACCCGCGCAACTTCCACCGCAAGGTGACGGGCACTCCGGGGTTCCTCGTGCCCACGGGCGGCACGACCACGCGCCAGGGCGGCCGACCCGCGCAGCTGTTCCGCGCCGGCGGCGCCACGTTGCTCAATCCGCCGATGTTGCGCCCCGAGGTCTGACGAGGGCGGATCGGCTCACGGGGCGCGTCGCGCCGAAAGAGTGGAGAGAGCTGCCTCGGATGAACCGCAAGGTGCCCGAAAAACGGTAAATGTCACGCTATCTTGCTGTGAGTGATCCAGGCCATCGGATTGACCAGCAACCCCCGCAAGGAGCTTCCCCCCGCCGTCGACGACGTGTCCTTCGAGGCGCGCCCGGGTCGTGTCACAGCGCTCCTCGGAGCCCCGGGCGCGGGCAAGACGACGACGCTGAGGCTCATGCTCGAACTCCAGCGGGGCCGTGGAATCACCTACTTCAGAGGCCGTCCACTGCACGAGATCGCCCATCCCTCGCGTGAAGTCGGTGTGCTCCTGAGCGAGGTGCCGGGCCATCCCGCGCGTACGATCCGCGGACAGCTCGGCCTGGTGTGCGCGGCCGTCGGTGTCCCGATTCGGCGCGTCGACGAAGTGATCGAAGTCGTCGGGCTCGTGAGCCTGTGCGAGGAACGGCTGGGCACCCTGTCGCGCGGTATGGATCGCCGTCTGGGCCTGGCCTGTGCGCTGCTGCCCGATCCGCACACCCTCGTCCTCGACGATCCCGCCGGCGGGCTCTCCGTCGCCGAAGGTCGGTGGCTGCACGGGATTCTGCGGGCGCACGCGGCCCACGGAGGCACCGTTCTGTTCAGCACGGACGACCCCAAGGAGGCCGCTCGGACGGCCGACCGGGTCATCACGCTGGAGGGAGGCCGGCTCGTCGCCGACCAGGAGGCCGCGGACTTCGCCCGCACCCGGCTCCGCCCCCGGGTCGCCGTCCGCAGTCCGCACGCCGCCCGCCTCGGAGCCCTGCTCGCCAAGGAGGCCCGCGCCGCGCAGCGTTCCGTCGAGGTCGTGCGCGAGGACGGCAACCGGCTCTCGGTGTACGGCAGCACCTGCGCCGACATCGGCGAGACCGCCTTCCGGCACGGCATCCTCGTACACCAACTCGCGGACGAGACAGGCGACATGGGGCCACATGCAGCGCTCCCTGCCGAGGGCCTCGCCTCCGCGACCGTAGTCACCTCTGCCCTCCTGACCTCTGCCTCCGCGGCCTCCATCCCCACGGACGATGCCCCCACGGACGACGCCCCCGCGACCGTCGAACCCGCCACCGCCGTAGCCGCGACCGGGGTGCACACGCCCGACGAGCCGGGGCCGACGACCGAGTCGCGGACCCGTCCGGCCGCTTCGCCGGGCGCGCGGGACCTGCCCCAGCTCCCGCCCCCCATCGCCGTACGCCAGGCACCGAGCCCACTGCGTCCGCTGCGCTACGAACTGCGGCGCGCCACCGGAGTGGGCACCGGCTACCTCACCGCGATCACCGTGCTGATCACCTCCGCCCTGCTGTCCGTACTCCTGGCCAGAATCGGTCACACACCCCAGCCGCGGCTCCTGGCCGCCTGGCCGCGGGAATGTCCCCTGCCGCCCGCGGCGCTCGGGGCGGGACTGCTCGGGGCGCTCGCCTTCGGCGAGGAGTTCCGCCACCCCGCCCTGGCCGCGGACCGCGGCACCGTCCCCCGCCGGCTGGGACTGCTCGCCGCCAAACTCCTCGTCGCCTCGGCCACCGCGCTGGCGCTGGCCGTCCTCACGGTGGGCTGCGACCTCGAAGTGCTCTATCTCGTCTACGGACGAGAGCTCGTCGGAGTTCCCGCGGACTGGCTTTCGCTGAGTGCGAGTTGGATCGGCCTCACGGTGGGCTGCGCCTGGGCGGGAGTGCTGGCGGCGGGCATCTTCCGGTCCACCACCGCTGGGCTCGCGGCGGTGCTCGCCGTCCCGGTCGTGGTCGTACCACTCGTACAAAAGACCTTGGCGGGACCGTCCGTACGGAAGGCGGCCGGGTTTTCCGAGCGACTGCGTGAGCTCCTGCTGATGCAATGGCCATTCGGGGGAGCGCGCTATATCGCGGCCGGGGCGCGCCTTGTCGCCCAACCCGTGGGTGGTGCCCTGATGTTGTCGCTGACCGCTCTGCTCTGCGCGTATCTGCTCACGACCCTGCGAAGCAGGGTGCGATGACGACCGTCCTTACCCTTCCGTTCCCGCCGTGCGCACAACTCCCCGGAGAACGCCCATTTCTTTCCGATAAGGCGTCAATTGCGACGCGGTGAGCGATCACCCTTTCGTGTGCTTTTCACCAAAGACCTCAAGGGAGTTGGAGACAGCGCCGACAAATGATCCGTGAGTACCCTTGCGCACACCATGATGACCGCCGCCCGCTCCTCAGACTCCGGCCTGGCCGGCCCGGGCGGACTCGACCGCTACCCCTACGCCGAGGGCCCTGGTGCCGAACGCGTCGGCGCCTCCGCGTGGGAGGGCGCGGACCCGGAACTGGGCCGCGTCGGCCGGCGCGCCGCGGGCAGCCGCGGACGCGGACTGCACGGCCAACTCGTTCAGCAGCTGGGTCAGATGATCGTCTCCGGCGACCTGGGCGCGGACCGTCCACTCGTCCCCGAGGAGATCGGACAACGGTTCGAGGTCTCCCGTACCGTCGTCCGTGAGTCGCTCCGCGTCCTGGAGGCGAAGGGACTGGTCAGCGCCCGCCCCAACGTCGGCACGCGCGTGCGTCCCGTCAGTGACTGGAATCTTCTCGACCCGGACATCATCGAATGGCGGGCCTTCGGGCCGCAGCGCGACGACCAGCGGCGCGAGCTGAGCGAGCTGCGCTGGACGATCGAGCCGCTCGCCGCGCGTCTGGCCGCCGGGCACGGGCGCGAGGAGGTCCAGCAGCGTCTCGGAGACATGGTCGAGATCATGGGCCACGCCATGGCGCAGGGTGACTCGCTCACCTTCTCGCGGGCCGACGCGGAGTTCCATTCGCTGCTCATCCAGGTGTCGGGCAATCGCATGCTGGAGCACCTTTCCGGGATCGTCTCGGCCGCGCTCCAGGTCTCCGGGGGCCCCGTCACCGGCTGCGACCGACCGAACGAGACCTCCTTGACGCACCACGGCCGGATCGTCGACGCCTTGGCCGAGGCCGACGGCGCGGCGGCCGAGGCGGCCATGCGGCAGTTGCTCGCCGTTCACCCCGAGGTGGAGCGCGTGGTGCCCGCGCCGCGCGAGCACTGATCGCGCCCCGAGGGCGGCGCGGTCGGGGGGCGTGTGCCCTCTCGTGGCATCGCTTGGTCGGCGGAGCATCCCCCGCCGGACCCCGTCGGATCCTTCCGGGATCCGGCGGGATCCGGCGATGTGATGAAGGTGATCAAGCCATCGGTTGAGGTGATGAACCCATCGGTTTGAGGTGATGAGTCCATCGGCTGACCTCCTCTGACCGCATCTGGCCGCTTTTGGGCACTTACGGGGTGTGACTCGGGCCACGCAGATTGGGCGTAACGCTCTTCGGAACTGCGCGATGACCTAAGAGGTGACAGCCGAGGAGGGAATACGGACCGCCGTTTACGGCGCTGTGCATCTTCCCGGCTCCCGCCCGCGCCGTCGACCCATCCCCAAGTCGGCGGTCGTCGGCTCCTGTCCGCAGTGGACGGGGCCGGAAGCCGTTTTCCAACGTTCCGAGAGGTTGTTCGTGTCGGCCAGCACATCCCGTACGCTCCCGCCGGAGATCGCCGAGTCCGTCTCTGTCATGGCGCTCATTGAGCGGGGAAAGGCTGAGGGGCAGATCGCCGGCGATGACGTGCGTCGGGCCTTCGAAGCTGACCAGATTCCGGCCACTCAGTGGAAGAACGTACTGCGCAGCCTCAACCAGATCCTCGAGGAAGAGGGTGTGACGCTGATGGTCAGTGCCGCGGAGCCCAAGCGCACCCGAAAGAGCGTCGCAGCGAAGAGTCCGGCCAAGCGCACCGCCACCAAGACGGTCGCGGCGAAGACGGTGACCACCAAGAAGGCCACCGCCACCACCGCCCCGGCGGTGCCCATGGCCGACGATCCGGCTGAGGACGCGTCCGCCAAGAAGGTCGCCGCCAAGAAGACGGTCGCCAAGAAGACCGTCGCGAAGAAGACGGTCGCCAAGAAGGCCGTCGCGAAGAAGACCACCGCCAAGAAGGACGACGTCGAGCTGATCGACGACGAGGCGGTCGAGGAGACCCCGGGCAAGCCCGGTGCCGAGGAGCCCGCCGAGGACGGCGCCCAGGGCTTCGTCCTGTCCGACGAGGACGAGGACGACGCGCCCGCGCAGCAGGTCGCCGCGGCCGGCGCCACCGCCGACCCGGTCAAGGACTACCTCAAGCAGATCGGCAAGGTCCCCCTGCTCAACGCCGAGCAGGAGGTCGAGCTCGCCAAGCGCATCGAGGCGGGCCTGTTCGCCGAGGACAAGCTGGCCAACGCAGACAAGCTCGCCCCCAAGCTCAAGCGCGAGCTGGAGATCATCGCCGAGGACGGCCGTCGGGCCAAGAACCACCTCCTGGAGGCCAACCTCCGTCTGGTGGTCTCCCTGGCCAAGCGCTACACCGGCCGCGGCATGCTCTTCCTGGACCTCATCCAGGAAGGCAACCTCGGTCTGATCCGCGCGGTGGAGAAGTTCGACTACACCAAGGGCTACAAGTTCTCCACGTACGCCACCTGGTGGATCCGTCAGGCGATCACCCGCGCCATGGCCGACCAGGCCCGCACCATCCGTATCCCGGTGCACATGGTCGAGGTCATCAACAAGCTCGCGCGCGTGCAGCGTCAGATGCTCCAGGACCTGGGCCGCGAGCCCACCCCGGAGGAGCTGGCGAAGGAACTCGACATGACCCCTGAGAAGGTCATCGAGGTCCAGAAGTACGGCCGCGAGCCCATCTCGCTGCACACCCCGCTGGGCGAGGACGGCGACAGCGAGTTCGGTGACCTCATCGAGGACTCCGAGGCCGTCGTCCCGGCCGACGCGGTCAGCTTCACGCTCCTCCAGGAGCAGCTGCACTCCGTCCTCGACACCCTGTCCGAGCGCGAGGCGGGCGTCGTCTCCATGCGTTTCGGTCTCACCGACGGTCAGCCGAAGACCCTCGACGAGATCGGCAAGGTGTACGGCGTCACGCGTGAGCGGATCCGTCAGATCGAGTCCAAGACGATGTCGAAGCTGCGCCACCCGTCGCGTTCGCAGGTGCTGCGCGACTACCTCGACTAGGTCTCGACCGTACTGTCGCCGAGGGCCCGACTCCCGATGGGGAGCCGGGCCCTCGGCGCATGCACGGAGTGCGCGCCGCCGTCCGCTGGATCACTCTGGGTTTTCCATGACCATCCCAGAGTGAGGAACGCGCATGCGCCGTCCTTTCGCCCCAGTACTGGCCCTTGCGGCCGCCGCAGCCCTCATACCGCTGGCATCCCCCGCCCCGGCCGCGACAAACGACGTCATCATCGGGGGCCATCCGGTCGACATCGCTCAGAGTCCGTGGACGGTCGCACTGTCCAGCCGTGACCGGTTCGGGGGAACGCGGGCCGGGCAGTTCTGCGGCGGCGTGGTGATCGGCCCGTCGCTCGTGCTGACCGCGGCCCACTGCCTGAGCCCGCTCGTGCTGGGGGCACCACCGCAGCAGATGCACGACTTGAAGATCATCGCGGACCGTACCGACCTGCTGTCCAGCAAGGGCAAGGAGATCCCGGTGCGCGACACCTGGGTCAATCCGCAGTACGACGCCGCCACGAACGCCGGGGATTTCGCCGTGATCACCCTCGCCTCCCCGCTGCCCCAGAGCTCGGTCATCCGTATGGCCCCCTCAGGGGATCCCGCGTACACACCCGGCACGGCCGCCGCGGTCTACGGCTGGGGAGATACGACAGGCACAGGCAACTACGAGCTCAGTCTGCGGTCCGCGAGCGTGAGCGTACTGTCCGACTCCGTCTGCGGGCGGGCGTACCCGGGGAGTGAGGACGGAACCTATCAAGCCACTTCCATGGTGTGCGCCGGGGCGGTCGCGGGTGGGCGGGATGCCTGTCAGGGGGACAGCGGCGGCCCGCTGGTGGCCCAGGGGCGGCTGATCGGCCTTGTGTCGTGGGGCAGCGGCTGTGGGCAGGCAGGAAGCCCCGGGGTCTACACACGGGTCTCGGACGTCGTCAAGGCGCTCGGCACGGGCCGCTGAGGGCGTGGGGGGAAACGGTACGGACCACAGCGGGTCGCGGATCACGGGGCGCCGGGGGAAGTGAACCTGGTGGCGCGTGGAGGGGGCTCGGGAGCGATTCGGGCCGGTGGCGTGTGGAGGAGGTGCGCTGGAGCGGTATGGGCCGGTGGCGCGTCAAGGCACGCCGGAGCGGGCCGGTGGCGCGTGAAGGTGCGCGGCAAGGGTGTGAACCGGTGACGCGTTGAAGTGCGTGAGCCCGGTGCGCGTCACGCCCGCACGGGGCCCTGACGCTCCGGGCGGTGGCGCACTGCACCGCCCGGGACCGGGAAGCGGTACGCATACGGGCGGTCACCCCGAGTAGCAGGGGTGACCGCCCGTACACCGGCCTATTGCCAGAGCTGGCTCGTCGTCGTTGACGCGAAGTGTCAGCGCTCTTCGTCGTTGGACGTTGCCGGGACCGACGTCAGTCGCTCCGTCTCGTCCTGTATCTCAGCGGCGATCTTCTTGAGTTCCGGCTCAAACTTGCGCCCGTGGTGGGCGCAGAAGAGCAGTTCACCGCCGCTGAGGAGGACGACGCGCAGATATGCCTGGGCGCCGCAACGGTCGCAGCGGTCAGCGGCCGTCAGTGGGCTCGCGGGGGTCAGAACAGTAGTCACGTCGCCTCTTCTCTAGCTCGACGAGCTGTCGTACCAGGGTCAACATCCAACCAGGCCGAAAACGTTCCCGCTCGTGGCTTTTCCTCGAAAAATTCTTCCGGGGCGGCTGTCTGCTGCCGGGTGGCGGCGAATGAGCCGTATTACGTGTCTTTGTGTCTTACGGGTTCGCGCTGTCTGTCAGGGTCAGTCCTCCCCGGCTGGCTTGCCGGTTGTTCATGAGGACGTGCCCGGAGCCTAAATGGTTCATGCCTGGAAGGGAACGTGATATGTACTTCACTCCATCGAGGGATCGAACACTCATGCGAGCCTGGACTAGTCTGAGTTCATGCGAGGGTGGCGTTACAACGGCTCTACCAGGCCTCGGTACCCTCTGAGCGGAGACCGAAGCCGACCCCTTACCCAAAAGGGTCCCATCTGAAATTCAGCGAGGAGCGAACCGCGTGACCGCCGACACGTCCGTGCCGTCCACAGCGTTGCTGACCGGAGCAGACCGGGACGGTTCCAACTACACCGCGCGGCACCTGCTCGTCCTCGAGGGGCTCGAGGCCGTACGCAAGCGCCCCGGCATGTACATCGGCTCGACCGACAGCCGCGGTCTGATGCACTGCCTGTGGGAGATCATCGACAACTCCGTGGACGAGGCCCTCGGGGGCTACTGTGACCACATCGAGGTGATCCTGCACGACGACGCCTCGGTGGAGGTGCGGGACAACGGCCGCGGCATCCCGGTCGACGTGGAGCCCAAGACCGGCATGTCGGGCGTCGAGGTCGTGATGACCAAGCTGCACGCGGGCGGCAAGTTCGGAGGCGGCTCGTACGCGGCCTCCGGCGGTCTGCACGGCGTGGGCGCCTCCGTGGTGAACGCACTCTCCGCCCGTCTGGACGTCGAGGTGGACCGTAGTGGCCACACCCATGCGGTGAGCTTCCGGCGCGGCACCCCGGGAGCGTTCAAGGCGGACGGTCCCGAGGCCGCCTTCGACGCGAGCAGCGGGCTGCGCAAGCTGAAGCGGATCCCCAAGACCCGCACCGGCACGCGCGTGCGCTACTGGGCCGACCGCCAGATCTTCCTCAAGGACGCCAAGCTCTCCCTGGAGAACCTGCACCAGCGCGCCCGCCAGACCGCGTTCCTGGTGCCCGGCCTGACCATCGTCGTCCGTGACGAGTACGGGCTCGGCGAGGGCGGCAGCAAGGGCGAGGAGTCCTTCCGCTTCGACGGCGGCATCAGCGAGTTCTGCGAGTACCTGGCCGCCGACAAGCCCGTCTGCGACGTCCTCCGCTTCTCCGGGCAGGGCACCTTCAAGGAGACCGTCCCGGTCCTTGACGACCACGGGCAGATGACGCCCACCGAGGTCACCCGTGAGCTCGGCGTCGATGTGGCGCTGCGCTGGGGCACCGGCTACGACACGAACCTCAAGTCGTTCGTGAACATCATCGCCACGCCCAAGGGCGGCACCCACGTCGCCGGCTTCGAGCAGGCCGTCGCCAAGACGATGAACGAGGTGCTGCGGGCCAAGAAGCTGCTGCGGGTCGCCGAGGACGACATCGTCAAGGACGACGCACTGGAGGGCCTGACCGCCGTCGTCACCGTGCGCCTCGCGGAGCCGCAGTTCGAGGGGCAGACCAAGGAGGTCCTCGGCACCTCGGCGGCCCGCCGGATCGTGACGAACGTGGTCTCCAACGAACTCAAGGCCTTCCTGACCACCACGAAGCGGGACGCGGCCGCGCAGGCCCGGGTCGTGATGGAGAAGGCCGTCGCTGCCGCGCGTACGCGGATCGCGGCCCGCCAGCACAAGGACGCGCAGCGTCGGAAGACGGCCCTCGAGTCCTCCTCGCTGCCCGCCAAGCTCGCGGACTGCCGCAGCGACGACGTCGAGCGCAGCGAGCTGTTCATCGTCGAGGGAGACTCCGCGCTCGGCACCGCCAAGCTGGCCAGGAACTCCGAGTTCCAGGCGCTGCTGCCGATTCGCGGCAAGATCCTCAACGTCCAGAAGGCGTCCGTCACGGACATGCTCAAGAACGCCGAGTGCGGCGCGATCATCCAGGTCATAGGGGCCGGGTCCGGGCGGACGTTCGACATCGACGCGGCGCGGTACGGGAAGATCATCCTGCTCGTCGACGCCGACGTCGACGGTGCGCACATCCGGATCCTGCTGTTGACGCTGTTCCAGCGGTACATGCGGCCGATGGTCGAGGCGGGGCGGGTGTTCGCGGCGGTGCCGCCGCTGCACCGCATCGAGCTGAGCCAGCCCAAGAAGGGCCAGGACAAGTACGTCTACACGTACTCGGACCGTGAGCTGCGCGAGACGCTGCTGGAGCTGCAGCGCAAGAACGTGCGCTACAAGGACTCGATCCAGCGTTACAAGGGTCTTGGCGAGATGGACGCCGATCAGCTGGCGGAGACGACGATGGACCCGCGTCACCGGACGCTGCGGCGGATCAACATCTCCGACCTGGAGGCGTCCGAGCAGGTGTTTGACCTGCTGATGGGGAACGATGTCGCTCCCCGTAAGGAGTTCATCTCCAGCTCTGCGGCGACGCTGGATCGGTCGCGTATCGACGCGTAGGCGCTGCGCTGGCGGCGCCGGGTGGCCTGTGGTGGGTCGGGGCCGTGGCGGTGTGTCGAGCCCGTCGCCGCTGGATCAGACGTGGGCCGGGCAAGGGAGCCGCTGCTCGATCCGGGCGTAAGCGTCGGGCTTGCGACGCACCGCCACGGCCCCTTCCGTGTGAGGGCCGGGTGCCGGTGGGTGGGGCTGGGCGTGTTGTTCCCGGCGCCCGTGAGAAGCGTTGGTGCGCGTCTTACAGCCCGTCCGGCGTTTGAGCACGAGGCCGTTCAGGCCGACAGGGGGGTCTGGGGGCGCAGCCCCCAGGCACGGGACGGGTAGGGGCGGCGGGGGCGAGAAACGCGGTTGGGGGCGTGGGGGCTCCACCCGTGGGTGGAGGGATGGGGTGGGTGCGGATCCACCCGCGATCCACCCCGGCTCCGATCTGCTGAGCTGCCGATTTCCGTAGCGTCGAAGGCGTCGACAGCGCTCGCTGTCGGAACCCGCTCTTCCTCGCCCACGGAGGTCGTGATGTCCGGGCTCGTCAATGCCATGGTGATCCTCGCCGTTGTTGTGCTGGTCATCGCGCGCCAGTTCCGTACGCGCAGGATCAGCACGGACAGGCGCTGGTGGATCGTGCCCGCCGTCCTGGCCGTGATCGCTCTGCGGGAGTCGGGCCTGATCGACATCCACCATCGGACCGAGGCGATTCTGCTGCTGGGGGCAGAACTGTTCATCGGGCTGGCCACCGGAGCCGCGTGGGGGTGGACGACACGGATATGGACGGAGCCGGACGGCTCGGTGTGGAGCGAGAGCACCAAGGCCAGCGCGGCCGTCTGGGGCATGGGCATAGCCCTGCGGCTGGGACTGTTCGGCATCGGCACCCTGCTGGGTGTCCATCAGGACAGCTCCGCCCTGCTGCTCGCCCTCGCGGCCACTCTGCTGGTCCGCTCCGGGATCCTGGCCTGGCGCTCTCAGTCTCTGTACCCGGCCGTCGCGCAGGCGACGGCGTACGGTGACGACGTGCCCCAGGGCTCGTGGAAGGAGCGCGTGTGACGGAGAACGCCTTGAAGCGCTGGCCCTCCCGCGAGGCGCTGTCCCGGGCGGGAGTGGTCAAGTCCAGGCGCGCGCTCGCCTGGGCCGCGCGCCTCTTCGCCCTCGGCCTGCTCCTGTGGACGACCTTCACGAGCGGCCATCTGGGCGCCTGGAAGATCGCGGCGGGCGCTCTGGGGGTCCTCGTCTGCGGGCTGGCGGCGTGGGCCTTCTGGCGGACCACGCTCGAACACCGTCTGCTGCCGTCTCTGGCGCTGCTCGCCCTGCTGCTCGTGATCGCGACGGTGGGAGTGAGCACGGGCTTCCGGGTGCCGGCCATCGTCCTGTGGTGCGGGTGCGCCATCAGCGCCATAGAGAGGCTGCCGCTAGTGGCGGCGCTGCCTGCCACCTCCGTGGCACTGAGCGCGTTCGCGGCGGTCAACAACGACGTCTGGCTGACCACGGCGGCCACCGCCGGGGGGCTCGCCCTGGCCGGATACGTGCTGCGCCTCGACGCGGAGGCCCGCGGCAGTGCCCAGCGGTTGCTCGCTCAGGAGCGGGCGGCTCGGGTGGCCGAGGCGGAGTCCGCGGCGCTCGCGGAGCGGGCCAGGATCGCGCGGGAGATCCATGACGTCCTGGCGCACAGTCTCTCGGCGCAGATGGTGCATCTGGAGGCGGCCCGGCTGCTGATCGAGCGGGGCGGCGACCGGGAGCAGATCCTCGAGCGGGTCGTGGCGGCGCGTGGGATGGCCCGTGAGGGGCTCGCCGAGACCCGGCAGGCGCTCTCCGCCCTTCGGGGGGAGATGTCCCCGGTGGAGGACTTCCTGAGCGAGCTGGTCGCCACGGCGGACGGCGCCGACATCACCGTCGCGGGTGAACGGCAGCCGCTGCCCGCCGAGGCCTCGCAGGCGGTGCGCAGGGTGGCGCAGGAAGCCCTGACGAACGTCCGCAAGCATGCGCCGGGCGCCAAGGTCCACATGCGACTCGAGTACGGCGAGCACGAAGTGACCCTCGGAGTACGGGACTCGGGAGGACCGCCGGGCGAACTCAGCGGTGCGGGGGCCGGGTACGGTCTGCTGGGCATGCGGGAGCGTGCTGAGCTGCTGGGCGGCTCGTTGGAGGCCGGGCCGGACGAGGAGGGGTTCGTGGTGACGTTGAGGGTGCCCGTATGACGGAGGAGGGGACCAGGAAGCCGGCTCGGGTCGTGGTGGCGGACGACCAGACCGTGGTGCGCGAAGGCATTGTGATGCTGCTGGGCCTGCTGCCGGGGATCGAGGTCGTGGGTGCGGCCGGGGACGGCCACGAGGCCGTGGCGCTGGTGGCCGAACTCGCCCCGGACGTCGTGCTGATGGACCTGCGCATGCCGCGCTGCGACGGTGTCGAGGCGACCCGGCGCATTCGCGCTGAGCATCCGGGGACACAGGTCGTCGTGCTCACCACGTACGCGGACGACGAGTCGCTGTTCCCCGCGCTCAGAGCGGGAGCCCGGGGCTATCTCACGAAGGACGCGGGCGGCGACGAGATCGTGCGCGCGGTGGAAAGCGTGCTGTCGGGGGACGCGGGACTCTCGCCGAGCATTCAACGGCGGCTGCTGGAGCGGCTGTCGGAGCCGGCGCCCTCGGCCGTTGCGCCCGTGGAGCCGCCCGATGGGCTCACCACGCGGGAGACCGAGGTGCTGCTGCTGATCGCCGAGGGACTCACCAATCAGGAGATCGCCCGCAGGCTGCATGTCTCCCCCGCCACCGTGAAGACCCACATCAACAACCTCTTCGCCAAGACGGGTCTCAAGGATCGTGCTCAGGCGGTGCGTTACGCCTTTGGGAAAGGTCTCGTACGGCCACCGACGGGATGAGTCACCTGATGGGGTGAAGAGCGCGGAGAGAAGAGTCCGGGATCTTCCCGATCTGTCCATCCTTGGGCACGCGGCAGAAAAAGGGTCGCGGACAAGGAGAGTTCGGTGGAGAAGCACGACGGTCGCGATACCGGGGAGGTCCGGTTCGATGACCCCTGGTACGACGCGCTGGCCTCCGGCTGGGGTGAGTTGGACAGCACGGGCGCGCCCGCTCACGCCGTGCCGTTCGCGCGCCCGGAGCACGAAGGTCGCACGGGCGGGACGGCCGACGTCTATCTGGAGGTGCAGCGCAGCGCGGCTTTCCAGGAGGTGCGCAGCCGGTACCGGAGGTTCGTGGTGCCAGGCGTCGCCGTGTTCTTCACCTGGTACGTGGGCTATGTGGTGACCGCGACGACGGCGCCCGGGTTCATGGCCCGGCCCGTCGCCGGAGCGGTGAACGTGGCGATGGTGGCGGGGCTCGGGCAGTTCCTCAGCACGTTTCTGTTCACGTGGGCGTACGCGCGGCACGCGCGGCTGCGCAGGGACCGGGCCGCGCTGGATCTGCGCTGGGACACCCAGGAGCTGACCCGGAGCGTCAGAGGTGGTGAGCGGTGACCGGCAACCATCAGACACTGGCGTTGCTGCTGTTCAGCGCGTTCGTGGCGGTGACGCTGGGGATCACGACGTGGGTGAGTCGAAACCGGCACGGGTCGGCCGAGGAGTTCTATGCCGGCGGGCGGTTGTTCTCGCCGATGGAGAATGGTTTTGCCATTTCGGGCGACTACATGTCGGCGGCGTCGTTCCTGGGAGTCACGGGGCTCATCTCGCTCTACGGCTACGACGGGCTGCTGTATGTCGTCGGGTTTCTCGTCGCTTGGCTGGTCGTCCTGTTCCTGGTCGCCGAACTGGTGCGCAACTGCGGGCGGTTCACGCTCGCCGACGTCATCGCGGCCCGGATGAACGAACGGCCGGTGCGGATCGCGGCGGGAACCTCTTCGGTGACCGTGTCCGTTCTGTATCTGGTGGCGCAGATGGTGGGGGCGGGCAGCCTGGTCGCGCTACTGCTGGGAGGTTCGAGCGAAGCGGCGCGGAACTGGACGGTGATCGGCGTCGGCGCGCTCATGGTGATCTATGTGTCGCTGGGAGGGATGCGGGCCACCACATGGATTCAGATCGTCAAGGCGGTCCTGTTGCTGAGCGGTTCCATCGCCTTGACCGTGCTCGTCCTGGCGCGGTTCCACGGGGACGTGAATGAGTTGCTGCGTTCGGCGGCGGCGCGCAGCGGCCATGGTGACGCGTTTCTTGCACCCGGGTTGAAGTACGGCGGGGACTGGACGGCGCGCTTCGACTTCATCAGCCTCGGCCTCGCGCTGGTGCTCGGTACGGCCGGGCTGCCGCACATCCTGTCGCGTTTCTACACCGTGCCCACGGCACGGGCCGCGCGGCGCTCGGTGGTCTGGTCGATCGGGCTCCTAGGGGGCTTCTACCTGATGACGATCGTGCTGGGCTTCGGCGCGGCGGCGATCGTCGGCCCGGCTGCGGTGCGGGGAGCGAACGCGGCGGGCAACACGGCGGTTCCGCTGCTCGCGCTGGATCTGGGCGGCGGCGCGAACTCCGCGGGAGGAACGGTTCTCTTTGCCGTCGTCGCGGCCATTGCCTTCGCAACGATCCTCGCGGTCGTCGCCGGGATCACCCTGGCGTCCTCGGCGTCCGTGGCCCACGACCTCTACGCCTCGATGCGCCGCCGGCACGCGAAGCCCCGCAGCGAGGTCGCCGTGGCGCGTACGGCGGCGGTGGGTATCGGGGTGGTCGCGATCGCGCTCGGGCTGCTGGCTCGCGATCTGAACGTGGCCTTCCTGGTAGGCCTCGCCTTCGCGGTCGCCGCGTCCGCGAACCTGCCGGTGCTGTTGTACTCGCTGTTCTGGCGGAGTTTCACGACCCGCGGCGCCGTGTGGGCCGTATACGGCGGCCTGGTGCCCGCGCTGCTGCTCGTCCTGCTGTCGCCGGTGGTGTCGGGGAGTCCCGATTCGCTGTTCCCGAGCGTGGACTTCCAGTACTTCCCGTTGCAGAATCCCGGCCTGGTGTCGATTCCGCTCGGCTTCCTGGCGGGCTGGCTGGGCACGGTCACATCCGCGGAGCCGCCGGACGAGGCCAAGCACGCCGAGACCGAGGTGCGGTCGCTGACGGGTGCCGGCGCGGTCTGAGGCGGCCTCAGGTGAGTGTCCGGGGGCGCCTCCAGCAGTGGGGGCGCCCCCAGTGACGTACGGCCCAATGACATACGTCGTGTGCCGGGTGGGTGTCATGGGCTCGGCGTACGGCGTGGGGCTAGGGCGCTACCCAGGCGTACCGGTGTTCCGGGCGGCCCGTGTCGCCGTACTTGAGCGAGAGGCGCAGCCGTCCCGCCTGTTCGAGGTGGCGCAGATAGCGCTGCGCGGTGGAGCGGCTGAGCCCGGTCTCGGCCGCGACCTCGTGGGCCGACAGCGGCTGGTTCGCGCGGTGGAGGACACCGCAGATCAGGTCCGTGGTGGGTTCCGAGTGGCCGCTGGGCAGCCCCGGCGACGACGGGACGGGCGTGGTGCGCAGGGCGCTGAAGATCCGGTCGACCTGCTCCTGACCCGCCACGCCGCGCCCGCCGACCCGGTCGACGGTGCGCCGCAGGGCCGCGTACGAGTCGAGGCGGGTGCGCAGCGCGGCGAAGGTGAACGGCTTGACCAGATAGTGCAGTGCGCCCAGGCGCATCGCGGCCTGCACGGTCGTCACATCGCTGGCGGCGGTGATCATGATGACGTCGGTGCCGTGGCCGCGTTCGCGCATGCGGTGCACCAGTTCGAGGCCCGTCTGGTCGGGCAGATAGTGGTCGAGCAGGACCAGGTCGACGGGCGCGCGCTCCACGGCGGCCAGGGCCTGGGCAGCGCTGTGCGCGCGGGCGGCCACCCGGAATCCGGGAACCTTCCCCACGTACTTCGCGTTGATCTCAGCGACGCGGAAGTCGTCGTCCACGACCAGGACGTCAATCATCGGGCCTCTTTCTCTCAAGGCCTGGCGAGCGTTAAGCCCGTGTTTCGGCTCCGCTGTTGTAGCGCGAGCAAAACGAGCACAACAGACTCTTGCAAGCATAAGAAGGCCTTGCGCCCAGAAGACTGATGCTGTGGCCCGCGCCACATCTACGGTCCCGGGCCATGAGCGCAGACACCAGCCCCGCCATTGAGCTGCGGGGCGCGAGCAAGATCTTCAAGACCCCGTCAGGGGGTCTGCACACGGCGGTCAGGGAGCTCGATCTGACCATCGACCGTGGCGAGTTCGTGGCTGTCGTCGGCCCCACCGGCTGCGGGAAGTCCACGACCTTGACCCTGGTGAGCGGTCTGGAGGAGCCCACCGAGGGCGAGGTCCTGGTGGCCGGTGAGCCGGTCGCGGGCGTCGGTGACAAGGTCGGCTTCGTCTTCCAGCAGGACGCCACCTTCCCCTGGCGGACGGTCCTGTCCAATGTCATGGCGGGCCCGCGCTTTCGCGGTGTTCCGAAGACGGAGGCCAAGCAGCGGGCCCGCGAATGGCTGGCCAGGGTCGGACTGTCGGCCTTCGAGGACCGCTATCCCCACCAGCTCTCCGGCGGTCAGCGCAAGCGCGTCGCCCTCGCCGCGACCTTCGTCAACGACCCCGAGATCCTGCTGATGGACGAGCCGTTCTCGGCGCTCGACGTGCAGACCAGGGCCCTGATGTCGGACGAGCTGCTGGAGCTGTGGGAGGGCACGGGCGCTTCGGTCGTCTTCGTCACCCACGACCTGGAGGAGTCCATCGCGCTCGCCGACAAGGTCGTCGTGATGACCGCGGGCCCCGCCACCGTGAAGCAGGTCTTCGACATCGATCTGCCGAGGCCGCGCAAGGTCGAATCGGTGCGCCTGGAGCCGCGGTTCATCGAGATCTACCGCGAGATCTGGGAGTCCCTCGGTGAAGAGGTCCGCATCACCCGAGAGAGGGGCGCCGCGAATGTCGCCTGACGTCATGCCCGAGACCGTCGTCGCGGCGACCGCCACCGAGCCCGCCAAGCCGGGACGCGCCCACTCCCGTGCCCGTGCGGCCCGCAGACGCAGGATGACCGTCGCCGCCGCCCGTGCGGTGCTCCTGGTCGCCGTGCTCGGCCTGTGGGAGGTGTTCGCACGCGCCAAGATCATCGACCCGTTCAACTTCTCCATGCCGTCGAAGATCTGGGACCAGGTCTACACCTGGGTGACCCACGGGACGGCGCTCGGCTCACTCGGCGAGCAGGTCTGGTACACGCTCCAAGAGGCACTGCTCGGCTGGGTCATCGGAGTCGTGGCTGGCGTGGTCTTCGGTATCGCGCTGGGACGCATCGCCTTCCTCGCCGATGTCCTTGGTCCATACATCAAGGTGCTCAACTCCATACCCAGGATCGTCCTCGCGCCGATCTTCGTGATCTGGTTCGGGCTCGGGCCGGCCTCCAAGGTCGCTTCGGCCGTGGTCCTGGTCTTCTTCCCGGTCTTCTTCAACGCGTTCCAGGGTGCCCGCGAGGTCGACCGCAACCTCGTCGCCAACGCCCGGATCCTGGGGGCGAGCGACCGCCGGGTGACGCTTCAGGTCGTCATCCCCTCCGCCACCTCGTGGATCTTCACCAGCCTCCACGTCAGCTTCGGCTTCGCCCTCATCGGTGCGATCGTCGGCGAGTACATCGGCGCCACCAAGGGCATCGGCCTGCTCGTCGCCCAGTCCCAGGGCACCTTCAACGCGGCCGGCGTGTACGCCGCGATGGTCATCCTCGCCGTCGTCGCCCTGCTGGCCGAAGGGCTGCTCACCTTCGCCGAGCGCCGCATCTTCCGCTGGAAGCCGTCGGACTCCGAGAGCTGATCGGCGGACAACACCCGCCCAGGGCGCCCGTTTTCCTCTCAGGGCTCTCCAAGGTGCCCGACTTCCTCTCAACGCTCTCCAGGGTGCTCCCTTTCCGCTCAACGCTCCCCAGGGCACCCCTTTTCCCGCACTGCCCTCTCACAAGGACGTGACCCATCATGCGCAAGACCGCCAGATACTCCGCGCTGGCAGCCGCCGGTCTGCTCGCCCTCTCCTCGCTCACGGCCTGCGCCAACGACGCGGCCTCCACCACCGCCGACTCCGGCAGCAACGGGGGCGGCGGCAAGGGGGAGCACGTCAAGATCATGGTCGGTGGCCTGGACAAGGTCATCTACATGCCGGCGATGCTCACGCAGCGGCTCGGCTACTTCAACGACGAGGGTTTGGATGTCGAACTCCTGAGTGAGCCGGCCGGTGTGCAGGCGGAGACCGCACTCGTGTCCGGACAGGTCCAGGGAGCCGTCGGCTTCTACGACCACACTCTCGACCTGCAGACCAAGGGCAAGGCCGTGGAGTCCGTCGTGCAGTTCTCGCACGCGCCCGGCGAGGTGGAGATCGTCTCCAACAAGCGAGCGGACGACATCACCTCGCCCAAGGACTTCAAGGGCAAGAAGCTCGGCGTGACCGGGCTCGGTTCCTCCACCGACTTCCTCACCAAGTACCTCGCGGTCAAGAACGGTGTGAAGGTCAGCGAGTTCGCGCCGGTCGCCGTCGGCGCGGGTCCGACCTTCGTCTCGGCGCTCCAGAAGGGGGCCATCGACGGCGGCATGACGACGGACCCGACCGTCGCCACGGTCCTGCAGAAGGGCCTCGGCAAGGTGCTCATCGACATGCGTACGCCGAGTGGCTCGCAGGAGGCGCTCGGCGGACCGTATCCCTCGTCCAGCCTCTACATGCAGACGGACTGGGTGAACGGTCACAAGGAGACGGTCCAGAAGCTGGCCAACGCCTTCGTGAAGACCCTCAAGTGGATGTCCACGCACAGCGCCTCCGAGATCGCCGCCAAGATGCCAGCCGACTACTCCCAGGGCAACAAGACGCTCTACGCGACCGCCATCCAGAGCACGCTGCCGATGTTCACCAAGGACGGCGTGATGCCCGTGGACGGCCCCGAGACCGTCGAGAAGGTGCTCAAGGCGTTCAACCCCAACATCAAGAACGCCAAGGTGGACCTGAGCAAGACGTACACCACGGAGTTCGTGAAGAAGGCCGTCACTGGCTGAGGAAGAAGGCCAACGAGGCCACCACCGGAGGAGAAATGACGGCCGCCACTGGTCCAGGTCCAGAGCGGGGCGCGGTCTCTTCCCCCCGCCCCGTGGCCCCGCCTTCGGGAACTTCCCCTCTTCGGCCGTGCCCTCAGGCGCGGGTCGCCCAGACGTAGCGATGCTCCGGGCGGCCCGCGTCGCCGTATTTGAGGGTCAGCCTGGCCCGTCCCGTGCGCTCCAGGAGCTTCAGATAGCGCTGGGCGGTCTGTCGGCTCAGTCCGGTCTCCTCGGCGATCTCCTGGGCCGACAGCGGCCCCTCGGCGGTCACCAGGGCCCGCCGGACGAGCTCCGCGGTCGTGGGGGAGTGCCCTTTGGGCAGGTCCGGCTCCACACTCGCCGACAGGGCGCCGAAAATCCGGTCCACCTGGGCCTGTTCGGCCTCGCCGCCGCCGTCGAGCGTGCGGCGCAGACCCGCGTACGCCTCCAGCTTGGCGCGCAGGCCCGCGAAGGCGAACGGTTTGACCAGGTACTGCAGGGCGCCCTGCCGCATGGCCGCCTGGACGGTCGAGATGTCGCGGGCCGCGGTCACCATGATGACGTCGGTCTGGTGGCCGCGCCGCCGCATCTCCTGGACGACCGCGAGGCCCGTCTCGTCGGGCAGGTAGTGGTCCATCAGGACCAGGTCCAGGTGGGGCAGCGTCTCTATCCCGTGCAGCGCCTCGGCGGCGCTGTGCGCCTCGCCGGCGACACGGAAGCCGGGCACCTTGTCGACGTACGCGGCGTTGACCCGCGCGACCCGCGTGTCGTCGTCCACGACCAGGACCTCGATCATCGCGACTCCTCCTCGGCGGTCGTGGCGGCGGTGGCGCCGGTGGTGTTCTGGGAGAACGTGTCCAGCTGTCGTACGAGTTCCGGTGCGGGCCCGCGGCCGGGTTCGCCCTCCAAGCCCGGGATGAGGCCTTCCGTCGGCACCAGGTCTTCCGTCGGCACCAGGCTTTCCGTCGGCCCGAGACCGGCCTCCGTGAGCGCCTCCGGCAGTACGACCGTGAACTCCGCGCCCCCTCCGTCGGCCTCCGCCGCCTCCGCGCTGCCTCCTTGCCGCTCGGCGAGCCGGCGCACCAGGGAGAGCCCGAGTCCGCGTTTGCCGTGCGCGGGTGGCTTCTTCGTGGACCACCCGTCCGTGAAGATCAGCTCCCGCCGCTCCGCCGGAATTCCGGGCCCGGTGTCCCGTACGCGCAGCACGGCCGTGCGTCCCTCGGCGCGCAATTCGACCTCCACGCGCGCGTGCGGGGTGCCCGCGACGGCGTCGAGTGCGTTGTCGACCAGGTTGCCCACGACGGTGACCAGCCCCCGTGGGTCGACCAGCCGGTCGGGTAGCAGGGTCCCGTCCGCGACCCAGAGAGCCACCCCGCGCTCGGCCGCCACCGTGGCCTTGCCGACCAGCAGGGCGGCCAGCAGCGGATCGTGGATCTTCTCGGTGACCTGTTCCGCGGTGACCCTGTGGTCGCCGACCACCTCGCCGACGAACTCCACGGCGTCGTCGTACATCTCCAGCTCCAGCAGCCCCAGGACCGTGTGCATCCGGTTGGCGTGCTCGTGGTCCTGCGCGCGCAGGGCGTCGATCAGACCGTGGGTCGAGTCGAGTTCACGGCCCAGTTGCTCCAGTTCCGTGCGGTCGCGCAGGGTGGCCACGGCGCCGCCGTCGTCGGTCGGCATGCGGTTGGCGACCAGGACGCGCTGACCGCGCACCGTCAGCAGATCCGTGCCGGTGACCCGTCCGGCCAGCACATCGGTCGTGCGGCCCGGCCCGAGCACGTCGTCGAGCGGCTGCCCGATGGCCTCCGCGTCGAGCCCGAGCAGGCGCAGCGCCTCGTCGTTGAGGAGCCGTACGCGGCCGACACGGTCCAGGGCGATGACGCCCTCCCGAATGCCGTGCAGCATCGCCTCGCGCTCCGCGAGCAACGCCGAGATGTCGGAGAAGGCAAGGTCACGGGTCTGTCGCTGGACCCGTCGGGAGAGCAGGTACGCGGCGAACGCGCCGACGGCCAGGGCCCCGCCCGCGTATGCGAGGAGTCCCGGGATCGCGTGGATCAGCCGGGCGCGCACGCTGTCGTACTCGATGCCCACCGAGACCGCGCCGATGATGTGCCCGTCGGCGTCGCGCAGCGGTACCTTGCCGCGGGCCGAGCGCCCCAGCGTGCCGCTGTCGATCTCCATGACGTCCTCGCCGGCCAGGGCCTGGCTGGGGTCGGTCGAGACGACCCCGCCGATCTGCGAGGTGTCCTTGTGCGACCAGCGCACCCAGTGCGTGTTCATCACCACGACGTACTCGGCCTTGCTGGCCTTGCGGATCCGTTCCGCGGCGACCTGTACGGGGCCGTTCACGGACGGCAGGGTCGTCTGCAGGTCCCTGGCGATCTGCGGCTGGGCCGCCGTGGTCTGCGCGATCGCGAGCGCGCGGTGCATGGCCTCGTCGTCGAGCTGGGCGCTGAGCGGGGCGAGGAACAGCCCCGTCACGAGTACGGCGACCCCGGCGGCTATCGCCACCTGCATCAGCAGCACCTGCGAGAACGCCCGCCGCGGCAGACCGAGGCGCAGTCGTCGTGCGGGGGGAGTGGGGCTCATACCCATGACGGTACGGGGGAGCGCGCGCCGGGCCGAAGGGAGTGTGGCGTGGATCTCTTGAGTGGCGTGTGGGGAAGCTGCGGTCGGCGGGTATGGGCCGGCCTGCTCAGGAGTCCTGGTCAGCAGGCTACGGGGATCGTGGCCCGGGGCATCTCCCGTACGGCCACCACGTCCATCCGGGCCGGGGAACCCAGCGCCGAGCCGCAGCTCTCCGGGCGGGGCGGCAGTGAGGCGCCCTGCGCGACGATGACGCGCCACAGGCGCCCGTCGGTGTGGGCGACGGTCACCTCCCAGCGCGGCGCCGCGCCGTCCGTGCGGACGACGCCGAGGGCTTCCGCGGCGTGCTCTCCGCTGGCCCTGCGCACGGCCAGCTCCGCCGCCTGCCCGGGCCGCTCCCACGCCGAGTTGCCACGGCAGCCCTCCGTGACGACGCGGCCCTCCCGGACGCCTTGGAGGATCTCCTTGACCGCGTGGGCCTCGGCCCGCCCATAGGCGTATCCGTACGGCAGGACGAGCAGGGTGGGCGAGAAGCGGTGACCCCCGAGGTGGGTGACCTCCCACGCGCCCGCCACGCCCGAGGCGGCGAGTTCCGCCGCAAGGGGGCGGCCCAGGAGTGCGCAGCAGCGGTCGCGCTTGCCGTTGGTGCACACGAGCGCGAGCGGGTCGCCCGTGTGGCGCCGACCCTGGAGAGCCACGTCGAAGGTGCGCGGGTCCCCCGAGCCGAGCGCGGTGAAGTCCAGGTCGAGCAACCGCTCAGGAGTACACGTCGTGGCGCTGTGCAGCCATACGTTGCCCGGGGTGGTGTGAGCCGCGTACACCTGGCGCTCGGCGTGCGTACCGCAGTCGGCGTGCCGTCCGGGGCGGCGGATGAGCGCGATCCGCACCCCGGTGTCCTGGGCCGCGGCCTCGAGCGCGCGGCCGAGCGCCGGGTCCAGGTGACTCGACGTGAGCGCCTTGGCACCCCAGGGGCCCGGCTGTTCGAGGAGCAGCCATGTACTCGCGGTCGCCGCGGTCCCCGCGAGGGGCTCGTCGAGGTCCCGGGACGCGGCCGTGCACGTACTCACAGAGGTGAGCCTAACCTGACTTCGCCCAGGGCGACTTCCGACCGTGAGTAATGGGGCGCACTTTGGGCGCATTCGGAGCGCTGTGGGGCGCTCCGGGGCTCACTCGGGGAGTGGCTGCGGCGGCCGCGCTCCTACGTAGTGGCCGCTCGGGCGCATGCGCAGCGGGCGTTCCTCGTACTCCTCCAGGGTGTGGGCGATCCATCCCGCTGTCCGGGCGACGGCGAAAACCGTCTCCCCGGCGGAGGCGGACATGCCGGAGGAGACCGTGAGGACGGCCAGCGCCAGGTCGACATTGGCGTGCAGGGGAGTGTGCCGGGCGGTGGTGGTCACGATGTCCTGGGCCGCCGCCAGGGCGGGTGCCGCGCCCGGGACCTCCTCCAGGAGGGCGAACAGGGCACGCGCGCGTGGGTCCTCGCCGGGGTAGAGCCGGTGGCCGAGCCCGGGGACACGGCGCCCGGCGCGCAGCTCGTCGGCGACCACGGGGGCCGCGGTGCCCTGGTCGAGGACGTCGAGGAGCAGCCGGTGGGCGAGGCCGCTGGCCGCGCCGTGCAGGGGGCCTTCGAGCACGCCGAGGCCCGCCGAGACGGCGGCGTACGGGTGCGCCCGCGCCGAGGCGGCGACCCGCACCGCGAGCGTCGAGGCGGCCAGATCGTGGTCGACGAGCAGGCCGAGTGCCGTGTCCAGCGCACGCAGTGACGCCTCGTCGGACCTCCGGCCGGTGAGGCGTCCCCACAGCCGGTGGGCCAGCGGGCCTTCGTCGCGATGGTCGTGACGCAGGGTCGGGAGGGCGGCGACGAGGGTGGGGATGAGGGTGCGCGCGGTGCCGAGGACGGCGCTCTCCGAGAGGTCGAAGCGCAGTGGATCGGCGGCCGAGGCGGCGATCGCGGCGACCCGGAGCCGATCCGTGGGGCCGCTGTGCTCGGGCAGCGCGTCCACGGCGCGACGGGCGGCGGTGACGGACGCCTCCGGGGCGGTGAACGTGACGCCGGGGCGCAGCTCTCCGGTCCACAGCCATTCGGCGATCTCTTCGTAGGAGTGACGCGCGGCCAGTTCGGTCGCGTCGACGCCTCGGTAGTAGTACCGGTCCTTGTCGATGAGAGTGATGCGGGTACGGACGGACAGCTCGCCGCCGGTGCTCGAACTCCCACTGGAGTCACGCCTGTTGCGCCGGGCGAGTGCCTCCACCTCCTTGGCGTCGAAGGTGCTGCCGCGACCTCCGGGGTCGCGTCGGCTGCTGAGCTGACCGCGGCTCACATACGCGTACACGGTCTCGGGCTTCACGCCGAGCAGCTCGGCGGCCTCCCTGGTGCTGAGCCGCCGGCCTTCGTGGCCTCCGCGTCCTCCAGGTCCTTCGTGTCCTTCGTGCGTCGACCCTGCCGGTTCGTGATCCCTCATGGACGCCACCGTATCCGTGTATCGGCATATTGATCCAATCAATATTGACACCGATCTAGTCAATCATGGACAGTCAAATCAAGTTCAGGGAGGAAAGCATGCCGAACAACCGGGCCGCGACCGCTCCGTCCATCACCCCTGTCGATGTACCGAGAGGACTCTCGGGCGTCGTCGTCACCGACACCGCACTGGGTGACGTCAGGGGGCGGGAGGGCTTTTACCACTACCGCCAGTACTCGGCCGTCGAACTCGCGCAGACCCGCGGGTTCGAGGACGTCTGGCATCTACTGGTCCACGGTGAGCTGCCGGACGCGGCGCGCGGTGCCGCCTTCGCCGCGCGGACCGCGGCACTGCGTGGGCTGCCGCAGGAGGTGCGCGTGGCGCTGCCGGCGATCGCCGCGGCGACCGGACCGTCCGGACCGCTCGCGGGACTGCGGACCGCGTTGTCGCTGCTCGGTGCGTCGTTGGGGTTCCGGCCCGTGTACGACATCGACGTCGACCGGCGTCGCGCGGACACGCTCGCGGCGTGCGCGGCCGTGCCGACGCTGCTCACCGCGCTGTATCGGCTCGGGCGGGGGCTGGAGCCGGTGGAACCGCGTGACGACCTGCCGTATGCAGCGAACTACCTCTACATGCTGACGGGCTCGGAGCCGGACCCGGCGCGGGCCCGGGCCGTCGAGCAGTACTTGATATCAACCATTGATCACGGATTCAATGCGTCAACCTTCACCGCGCGGGTGATCGCGTCGACGGGGGCGGACGTGGCCGCGTGCCTGGTGGGCGCGGTCGGGGCGCTGTCGGGCCCGCTGCACGGTGGTGCGCCAAGCCGGGCCCTGGACACCCTCGACGCGATCGGTACTTCCGACCGCATCGACTCCTGGATCCGTGAACGAGTCCTTGCGGGCGATCGCATCATGGGCTTCGGACACGCGGTGTACCGCACCGAGGACCCCCGCTCCCGCATGCTCCGCGGTATCGCCCAGCAGTTCGGCGGTTCACTGGTCGATTTCGCCGTCGAGGTCGAACACCGGGTGGAGGCGATCCTGGCCGAGCTGAAGCCCGGCCGAGAACTCCACACCAACGTGGAGTTCTACGCGGGCGTGGTCATGGAACTGTGCGGTCTCCCGCGGGAGATGTTCACCCCCACCTTCGCCGCGGCCCGCGTCGTCGGCTGGAGCGCCAACATCCTGGAACAGGCGGAGGACCCGAAGATCATCCGTCCGGCGGCACGGTATGTGGGGCCGGTTCCACCGATGGCGGTGCCGGTGGCCGGCTGACGCGATCCAGTGTCGTGGCACGTGAAGGGCCCGGCATCACGTCGATGCCGGGCCTGGACGTCGTGGCCCAAGGGGTACCGGGCGGAACTCCGACCTTCAGTCGCCCGTGATCGGTTCCTGGAGCCGTGCCTGGATCAATTCCTGGAGCAGTTCCCGGCGGCGGTGACGTCAAGCATCAGGGATGTCCTTCTTCGCGCGGAGCAGGGTCTCGCGCGTGATGATGACGATCCGCTCATAGTCGGCTCGTGCGGCGTCGGGCGGAAGCTCGGGGTCGAGTTCCTTGGTGGCCTCGCGCCCAATGACAGCGAAGCTGCCGTCACTGAGCTCGAAGATGTCGGGGCACGACTGGCCAGTGGCGCTGCCGCGCTCGCGTGGTGTAGCCCCGACACGTCGCACGATTTTCACGGAGTGGTACCAACCTTATGGCTCGGACTGATGGGTGTCTCCGAGCCGCGGGTCCTCGGAGCGTGACTGACTCCGAGCGGAGATGTTCGTCGGAGGCAAGAGATCTGTCTCCGAGCGCAGGGTGTTCGTCGGAGTGCCCGTAGACCGGGCAGGCGACAATTTAGCGCTTCTTGTTGCCCATGGTGCGCAAAGCAACCAAGCAGTCGAGTGAACTTCGGCATCTCCCCTTGACGAAAAGTAGCATTGGGGTGATACGTACGCATCGAGATCACTGGCGGCGCACTCCCCGCGCGTGCGGGGTGTCCGGCTCACGCCGCCCATGGATGCGTGGTGACCTGCGGCGTCATGCCCGACGCCGGGACACCTTTTCCACGGTGCTGCATTTGCGCGCCAGGACGCGGTACGCGTCGCCGCGTTGGTCGGCGTTGGGGCTGAGGCAGGCGACCGGTACGGCTATCAGAACGGGAAGCAGGATGGCAGCCACGACTGCCACGGCGTATGTCGTGATCTCCACGGAGTGGTACCGACCTTATGGCTCGGAGCGATGGGTGGCTCCGAGTTGTGGGGTCCTCGGAGCGTGGCTGACTCCGAGCGGAGATGTTCGTCGGAGGCAAGAGATCCGTCTCCGAGCGCAGGGGTGTTCGTCGGAGTGCCCGGAGGTCCGGACGGGCGACAACTTATGAGTGCACGTCGGCATCTTCCGTTGGCGGCACGCGAGGGGCGTGCGCAAGGCGCACCAGGGGTCACGGCGTTTCTTCGTCGGGCTCTCCCACCACCCACCATTCGTCGGTGTCGGAATCAGTCTGATCCTGGATCAGGCTGTCCATCATCCGGCCCAGTTCGGCCTCTTTGGAGGAGTCGGGCAGGCTCTTGCGGTGGTGCTCCGTCGCCACCCAGTACGCCCGGAAGATCTGGTTCTGGCACATGATGCGGAAGTGGCCGTGCAGCTCCGCACGCGTCAGAGCCCCGATCCGGTGGAAATACAGGGCGTTGATGTAGAGCGCGTTGGCGAAGAGGTACTGCCGCTGTTCTTCGGAGCTGATCTCCGTCTCGTACGTGTTCAGGACCGCGGCGAGGGCGGGATCGTCCATGGCCTTGCACAGCAGATCGAAGTGGAGCCGGTGCTGCTCGGTGAGCACGGCGCGCCTGCGCTGCCGTGAGCTGCGTTCCGCGACGGCGTTGGCTGCGAGGGTGAGCTTGGCCCAGGCACCTGAGCCAAGCCTCCGTATCGCGGAATTCTGTGTGGCCATGTCAACCCCCGAATCAGGCGACCGTTCCGCCGGTCGTCGGTTGTGGGGCGACAGGGAGCGGACCGGCGAGCGGTGGGCGGCGCGCTTGCCGTCTCCCAGTTTTGCCGAGCGGCTCTGATCGGCGGGGAGGCGGAGAGGAGGCGCACGGAGGGAAGTGCGGGTCGCGCTTCCCGGCGCCATGCCCAACGTGTGCCCCGCGAGCGCCGCTAACAATCGTTCACTTAGCGGGGATTCCTCCCACTCGTATCCTTGGTCGGCAGCCATTCCCCGTACGAGCGCCGGTCTACGAGCCGTCCTCGTCCAAGAGCCGGTTCATGAGCCGGAGCACGCGTCGGTGTGAAAGAGGTCGCCCGTTGAGCCAGCCCAGCCCGCAGCAGGTCCCGATCGATCAGACCTCAGGTCAGGTCCCCATCGACCGGACCGCCGGTGACCAGGTCCACCTCGACGGAACTTCCGCCCGGCAGATCCCGGTCGTCGTCCTCGCCGGCTTCCTCGGCTCAGGCAAGACCACCCTGCTCAACCACCTCCTGCACCGCAGCGGAGGCAGTCGCATCGGAGCCGTCGTCAACGACTTCGGGGCGATCGAGATCGATGCGATGGCCGTGGCCGGGGCGCTGGGGGACTCCACCGTCTCGCTGGGGAACGGATGCCTGTGCTGCGCCGTCGACGCCAGTGAGCTCGACGAGTATCTCGGGCGGCTGACCCGGCCCTCGGCCCGCATCGACGTCATCGTCATCGAGGCGAGCGGTCTCGCCGAGCCGCAGGAGCTCGTACGGATGGTGCTGGCCAGTGAGCATCCGCGGATCGTCTACGGCGGGCTCGTCGAGGTGGTCGACGCGGCCGAGTTCGACGGTACGCGCGAGAAGCATCCCGAGATCGACCGGCATCTCGCCCTCGCCGACCTCGTCGTCGTCAACAAGATCGACCGAGCCGAGGACGGCGAGCGCGTGCTGCGCACCGTACGCGGGCTTGTCGACCGGGCCGCCGTCGTGCCCGCCACATACGGCCGCGTCGATCCCGAGTTCCTCTTCGACTGCAGGCCGAGCGAGGAGCGCATCGGGCAGCTGTCCTTCGACGACCTCCACCGGCACGACGAGAGCGGTCCCCAGGGGCACCACGACCACCTGCACTCCGCCTACGAATCCCTCTCCTTCAGCTCCGAAGTGCCGCTCGGCCCTCGGGAGTTGATGGACTTCCTCGACAGCAGGCCCGAGGGGCTCTACCGCATCAAGGGCTACGTCGATTTCGGCGTCCAGGACAGGGACAACCGGTACGCCGTGCATGCCGTCGGGCGGTTTCTGCGCTTCTACCCGGAGCCCTGGGCTTCCGCCGAGCCGCGCCTCACCCAGCTCGTGCTGATCGGCTCCGGCATCGACACCTCGGGTCTGACCAAGGAGTTGGAGGCGTGCGAAAAGGACGCCCCACACGCCGACGAACACAGCATGTGGGGCGTCCTCCGCTACGTGCAGGACAGCCACGTACAGGACAGCCACGTACAGGACGAGGAGCCCGGCGGTCTCGAAGAGACCGGTTGATCTACACCGGGCCCGCCACCACCGACACCGTCTTCGCCAGCGACACTCCCGAGCCGTCACGGCGCGGGTCGATCTCCGGCAGCTCGGCCGGTGTGCCGTTCTTCTGCGCGGCCCGCGCCGGAAGCGCGCCCGCCCAGGCCAGCGAGAGGCAGTCCTCGCCCTTCAGGAACCGCTGGCAGCGCACGCCACCCGTGGCGCGGCCCTTGCGCGGGTACTGGTCGAAGGGCGTCAGCTTGGCCGTGGTCTGGACGGAGTCGTCCAGCGTGCCGCGCGAGCCCGCCACCGTGAAGACCACCGCGTCCACCGCCGGGTCGACCGCGGTGAAGGAGATCACCTTCGCGCCCTCGGTGAGCTTGATGCCTGTCATGCCGCCCGCCGCCCGGCCCTGCGGGCGGACCTGCGAGGCCTGGTAGCGCAGCAGCTGGGCGTCGTCGGTGATGAAGACCAGGTCCTCCTCGCCGGTGCGCAGTTCGACCGCGCCGACGATCCGGTCGCCGTCCTTGAGGGTGATGACCTCCAACTCCTCCTTGTTCGAGGGGTAGTCGGGGACCACACGCTTCACGACGCCCTGTTCGGTGCCGATCGCCAGGCCGGGCGAGGACTCGTCGAGCGTCGTCAGACAGGCCACCGTCTCGTCCGGCTCCAGGGAGGACAGGAACTCCGCGATCGGAGCGCCTCCGGAGAGGTTGGGCGCCGACGCCGTCTCCGGCAGCTGCGGCAGGTCGATCACGTTCAGCCGGAGCAGGCGGCCCGAGGACGTGACCGCCCCGATCTCGCCGCGGGCCGTCGCCGGCACCGCGGAGACGATCAGGTCGTGCTTGGTGCGCTTGGCGTCCTCGGCCTCCCCGAAGGGGTCGCCGTTGGCCGTACGGGCCAGCAGGCCCGTCGAGGACAGCAGCACCCGGCACGGGTCGTCGGCCACCTGGAGCGAGACCGTCGCGGTGGGGGTGCCCGCGGACTCCAGAAGCACCGTGCGCCGGTCGGTGCCGAACTTCTTGGCGACCGCGGCCAGTTCTCCGGAGACCAGCTTGCGCAGCTCGGCGTCCGAGTCGAGGATGCCGGTCAGCTCGTCGATCTCGCCGTTGAGCCGGTCGCGCTCCGACTCCAGCTCGATGCGGTCGAACCTGGTCAGGCGGCGAAGCGGCGTGTCCAGGATGTACTGCGTCTGGATCTCGGAGAGCGAGAAGTGCTCGATCAGGCGCTCCTTCGCCTGCGCCGAGTTGTCGCTGGAGCGGATGAGGCGGATGACCTCGTCGATGTCCAGGAGGGCGACGAGGAGGCCCTCGACCAGGTGGAGACGGTCGCGCTTCTTGCTGCGGCGGAACTCACTGCGGCGGCGCACGACGTTGAAGCGGTGGTCGAGATAGACCTCGAGGAGCTCCTTGAGGCCCAGGGTGAGCGGCTGACCGTCCACCAACGCCACGTTGTTGATGCCGAAGGACTCCTCCATCGGCGTCAGCTTGTAGAGCTGCTCCAGGACCGCTTCCGGCACGAAGCCGTTCTTGATCTCGATGACCAGGCGCAGTCCGTGCGAGCGGTCGGTGAGGTCCTTGACGTCGGCGATGCCCTGGAGCTTCTTGGCGTTGACCAGGTCCTTGATCTTGCTGATCACCTTCTCCGGGCCGACGGTGAAGGGCAGTTCGGTGACGACGAGGCCCTTGCGGCGCGCCGTGACGTCCTCCACCGACACCGTGGCGCGGATCTTGAAGGTGCCGCGGCCCGACTCGTAGGCGTCCCTGATCCCGGTCAGGCCGACGATCCGGCCGCCCGTGGGCAGGTCGGGGCCCGGCACGTACTTCATCAGCGTGTCCAGGTCGGCGCCCGGATAGCGGATCAGGTGGCGGGCGGCCGCGATGACCTCGCCGAGGTTGTGCGGCGGCATGTTCGTCGCCATACCGACGGCGATCCCGGACGAGCCGTTGACCAGCAGGTTCGGGTACGCCGCCGGGAGGACGTCGGGCTCCTGCTCCTGGCCGTCGTAGTTCGGCGTGAAATCGACCGTGTCCTCGTCGATGGACTCGGTCATCAGTGACGTGGCGTCGGCCATCCGGCACTCGGTGTAACGCATGGCGGCCGGCGGGTCGTCATTGCCGAGCGAACCGAAGTTGCCGTGGCCGTCGACCAGCGGCAGGCGCATGGAGAACGGCTGGGCCAGGCGCACGAGTGCGTCGTAGATCGACGCGTCGCCGTGCGGGTGGAGCTTACCCATGACCTCGCCGACGACGCGGGCGCACTTCACATAGCCGCGGTCGGGGCGCAGCCCCATCTCGTTCATCTGGTACACGATGCGGCGGTGCACGGGCTTGAGGCCGTCACGGGCGTCCGGCAGGGCTCGCGAATAGATGACCGAGTACGCGTATTCGAGGAAGGAGCCCTGCATCTCGTCCACGACGTCGATGTCGAGGATCTTCTCCTCGTACGAGTCGTCGGGCGGCGGGGTCTTCGTGCTGCGGCGGGCCATCGCTGCTGCGGCTCCTTCACAGTCTCTGCCGGGGCATGAACGGGTTCTGACGCGCACCATTGTGGACCGCCGCACTGACAACGCCGACCGCGACCCGTCCATAGAGGCTCCACGGAGCCGCGTTCCGCTCGCTCACGGTGAACGGAAGTCCGGCCTCCCACCTCAGGAATTCTCGCTCTCGGCGTACGAGGTGCGGGAACTTCGCCACCTGTCGGCGCGCTTGCATACAGTGGCAGGACCGGCAGGAATTCTGCAGTTTCCGCGATCGAAGGGACGTACATGCCCATGGGTCACACGGCCACAGCTGAGGCAGGCTCCGGCGGCCTGACAGCGACCGAGCACCGCCTGGCCAACGGCCTGCGCGTGGTGCTCTCCGAGGACCATCTGACCCCGGTCGCGGCGGTGTGCCTCTGGTACGACGTCGGCTCACGGCACGAGGTCAAGGGCCGTACCGGCCTTGCTCACCTTTTCGAGCACCTGATGTTCCAGGGCTCCGGCCAGGTGAAGGGCAACGGCCACTTCGAACTGGTGCAGGGCGCGGGCGGCTCCTTGAACGGAACGACCAGCTTCGAGCGCACCAACTACTTCGAGACGATGCCCGCCCACCAGCTGGAGCTCGCCCTCTGGCTGGAGGCCGACCGCATGGGCTCGCTGCTGGCCGCACTCGACGACGAGTCCATGGAGAACCAGCGGGACGTCGTCAAGAACGAGCGCCGCCAGCGTTACGACAACGTGCCCTACGGCACCGCCTTCGAGAAGCTGACCGCGCTCGCCTACCCCGAGGGCCACCCGTACCACCACACCCCGATCGGGTCGATGGCGGACCTGGACGCGGCGACCCTGGAGGACGCCCGCGCCTTCTTCCGCACCTACTACGCGCCGAACAACGCGGTGCTCTCCGTGGTCGGGGACATCGACCCGCGGCAGACGCTCGCCTGGATCGAGAAGTACTTCGGCTCCATCCCCGGGCACGACGGCAAGCCCGCCCCGCGCGACGGCTCGCTGCCCGAGGTCATCGGCGAGCAGCTGCGCGAGGTCGTCGAGGAGGAGGTCCCGGCGCGCGCCCTGATGGCCGCCTACCGGCTCCCGGAGGACGGCACGCGCGCGGCCGACGCGGCCGACGTGGCGCTCACCATCCTCGGCGGCGGCGAGTCGTCCCGGCTCTACAACCGGCTCGTACGCCGCGACCGCACCGCCGTCGCGGCCGGGTTCGGCCTGCTGCGGCTCGCCGGAGCGCCCTCCCTGGGCTGGCTGGACGTGAAGACGTCCGGTGACGTCGAGGTCCCGGTGATCGAGTCCGCCGTCGACGCGGAGCTCGCCCGGTTCGCCGAGGAGGGCCCCACGGACGAGGAGATGGAGCGCGCCCAGGCCCAGTTGGAGCGCGAGTGGCTGGACCGGCTCGGCACGGTCGCGGGCCGCGCCGACGAACTGTGCCGGTACGCCGTCCTGTTCGGCGACCCGCAACTCGCCCTGACGGCCGTACAGCGCGTCCTGGACATCACGGCCGAGGAGGTCCAGGAGGTCGCCAAGGCCCGCCTGCGCCCCGACAACCGCGCGGTGCTCGTGTACGAGCCGGTCGCCGCCGACACCACCGAAGAGGACGAGGAGGCGGCGAAGTGACCGAGCTCGCCACCATGGACTTCCACCCGCAGCCCCAGGCGGGTCAGCCCAAGCCCTGGGCCTTCCCGGCGCCCGAGCGCGGCACGCTGGACAACGGCCTGACCGTGCTCCGCTGCCACCGCCCCGGCCAGCAGGTCGTCGCCGTCGAGGTGCTGCTCGCCGCGCCGCTGGAGGCCGAGCCCGCGGGCCTCGACGGCGTCGCCACGATCATGGCGCGCGCCTTCTCCGAGGGCACCGACAAGCTCTCCGCCGAGGAGTTCGCCGCCGAGCTGGAGCGCTGCGGCGCCACCCTCGACGCGCACGCCGACCACCCCGGCGTACGGCTGTCGCTCGAAGTGCCCGTCTCGCGCCTGCCCAAGGCGCTCGGGCTGCTCGCCGACGCCCTGAGGGCACCGGCGTTCGCGGAGAGCGAGGTCGAGCGGCTGGTGCGCAACCGGCTCGACGAGATCCCGCACGAGACGGCCAACCCGGCCCGGCGTGCCGCCAAGGAGCTCTCCAAGGAGCTGTTCCCGGCGACCTCGCGCATGTCGCGCCCGCGCCAGGGCACCGAGGAGACCGTCCAGAAGATCGACTCGGCGGCCGTACGCGCCTTCTTCGACAAGCACGTACGTCCCGCCACGTCCGTCGCCGTGATCGTCGGCGACCTGACCGGTGTCGACCTCGACGCGCTGCTCGCCGAGACGCTCGGCGACTGGACCGGTTCGTCCGCCGAGCCGCGCCCCGTGCCGTCAGTGGCCGCCGACGACACCGGCCGTGTGATCATCGTGGACCGCCCCGGCGCGGTCCAGACGCAGCTGCTCATCGGCCGTGTCGGCGCCGACCGGCACGACCGTGTGTGGCCCGCCCAGGTGCTCGGCACGTACTGCCTCGGCGGCACCCTCACCTCGCGCCTGGACCGCGTCCTGCGCGAGGAAAAGGGCTACACCTACGGTGTGCGGGCGTTCGGCCAGGTCCTGCGCGCCGCGCCGGACGGAACCGGTATCGCGATGCTCGCCATCAGCGGCTCCGTGGACACCCCGAACACCGGCCCCGCGCTCGACGACCTCTGGAAGGTACTGCGCACCCTCGCGGCAGAGGGCCTGACGGACGCCGAGCGCGACATCGCCGTACAGAACCTGGTGGGGGTGGCGCCCCTCAAGTTCGAGACCGCGGCGGCCGTCGCGGGCACGCTCGCGGACCAGGTCGAGCAGTACCTGCCGGACGACTACCAGGCGACGCTGTACCAGCAGCTCGCCGCGACCGGCACCGTGGAGGCCACCGCGGCCGCCGTGAGCGCCTTCCCGGTGGACCGTCTGGTGACCGTCCTGGTCGGCGACGCCGCGCAGATCCGGGAGCCCGTCAAGGCCCTCGGAATCGGTGAAGTGACCGTCGTTTCGGCGGAGTAGAGGTTCACGGAGTAGAGGTTCAGCGGCTCAGTGGGGGCCGGCTGTAAGCCGAGCCGCACGCGGAGCGGACGAGCGTGACTCCGTAGGGCCCGGGTGACTGAAGAGTCGCCCGGGCCCCTTTTTGATCGGATTTCCGCTCGGGTTCTCGCTCGGACTTCATCCCCAAGATGTCCGTATTGGTAGGGAGGTTGCCTGTCTGCCCTGTGGCATGCACTACAAAAGCCGTGATCCGTTTGTTGATTGAAAGACGCCCCGTCTAGCGTCGGTGCGGCTGTTCGTCAGGCAGTGCGCCGCGCCCGCGGCACCGGACAGTCATCGCCGAGTCCCCGTACGGCGCGAGCCAGGGGAGCCGGGGACCCACACGTAGTCCCTGGGGTGAATCGGACGCCCTCCCTGGAGGGGGTCCGTAGGAGACCTTCCTGCTCCGAACCCGTCAGCTAACCCGGTAGGCGAGAGGGAAGGAAAGGATCAGCCCCTACATGGCGTTCACCTGTGGCCCCGGGAAACACCGCCGTCCGAGCCGCGTGAAGCGCTCCACCACGAACGCTGTCGGCGTCGCCGCGCTCACCACCACCGGTGTCATCGGAACCCTGGCCGCCCCGGCACTCGCCGCGGACGCCTCCGTCGAGCAGACCGGGCTGACCCAGGCCGTCACCCTCGGCGACAACGTCGCCGCCCAGATCGACGCGCAGGCCGCCGCCCAGCAGCGCGCCGCCGACGAGGCAGCCGCGCGCAAGAAGGCCGAAGAAGCCGCGCGCAAGAGGGCCGCCGAGGAGGCGAAGAAGGAGCGCGAGGCCAAGGAGCGTGCCGCCCGCGCCGCCGAGCGCAAGCGCCTCAACACCTTCGTCCTGCCGATCACCGGCTCGTACATCTCCACCGGCTACAAGACCGGCGGCAGCCTCTGGTCCTCCGGCAGCCACACGGGCGTCGACTTCCACGCCGCCTCCGGGACCTCGGTCCACGCGGTCGGCTCCGGCACGGTCGTCACGGCCGGCTGGGGTGGCGCGTACGGCAACCAGATCGTCCTGAAGATGCACGACGGCACCTACACGATGTACGGCCACCTGTCGTCCATCGGTGTCTCCGTGGGGCAGACGGTCACCCCGGGCCAGCAGATCGGCCTCTCCGGCTCGACCGGGAACACCACGGGGCCGCACCTCCACTTCGAGGCCCGTACGACGGCGGAGTACGGCTCCGACATGGACCCGGTCGCCTATCTCCGCTCGCACGGCGTGAACGTCTGACGCTCGCACACCCCGAACGTCTGACGACCGGCGTCAACACTTCCGAAGCCCCGGCTCCCTCCAGCCGGGGCTTCGTCGTTTCGAACGACTGTCTGTCCAAAAAATATCCATGGATTCCGGCCCGCCATCGGAAATTCCGGTTCTCTGCAATAGAGTCACTGAACAAGCGTCAATCGACCGCGTTTCGCGGGGATTAAGGCGGAGGTCCGGTCATGCGCATTCCCGCGCACTCGGTATGCACGGCGATCCGTGACGACATCGTCGCGGGTGTCTACGAGCGCGGCAGCCGGCTCACCGAGGAACTGCTCGCGCGACGCTATGGCGTCTCGCGGGTCCCCGTGCGCGAGGCCCTGCGCACGCTGGAGGCCGAGGGCTTCGTCGTCACCCGTCGGCACGCGGGCGCGTGCGTCGCGGAGCCCACCGAGCAGGAGGCCGCGGACCTGCTCGAGATGCGCATGCTCCTGGAGCCGCTGGGCGCCGCGAGGGCCGCTCAGCGGCGCACCGAGGCCCACCTCAAGGTGCTTCGAGGCCTGGTCAGACTGGGTCAGGAGCGGGCCAGGAGGGGGAACAGCGAGGATCTGCGCTCGCTCGGCGGCTGGTTCCACGAGACTCTCGCGCAGGCCTCCGGGAGCCCCGCGCTGACCTCCACGCTGGCCCAGCTGCGGCACAAGATCGCCTGGATGTACGCGGTCGAGGCGCCGGCCAATCCGGCGGAGTCCTGGGCGGAGCACGGCGGGATCGTGGACGCGGTGGCGCGCGGCGACAGCGAGCGGGCGCGGGCCGTCACGGCGCTGCACGCCGAGCGTGCGACGGTCGCTCACCGGCTGCGTTTTCCCGGTGGGGGAGATCGTCCGGAACGTGTGAGGACTTCGCAACATCCCGTAAACATGACGGGCGTGCGTCATTAACACCGGCGCCGTATACAAAGAGGGGTAATTCGCGGGGGATTATTTCTGCTGCCCGCAATTGGAAAAAGCGAAGGGCCCGCCCGATGTTTTCAGGCGAGCCCTTCGAATGCGCGCGGGGCGGGTCTTTTGGTGCGAAGGCCACTCCCGCCATCAATTGAGGAACCCCGCTCGGAGGCTCTTTCTCAGACGGTCTCGGGGAGCTCCTCGAGACCCTCCGCCACCAGCTTCGCCAGCCGGTCGAGCGCGGCGTCCGCGCCCTCGGCGTCCGAGGCGAGGACGATCTCCTCGCCGCCCTGGGCGCCCAGGCCGAGGACCGCCAGCATGGAGGCCGCGTTGACGGGGTTGCCCTCCGCCTTGGCGATCGTCACGGGGATACCGGAGGCCGTGGCCGCCCGGACGAAGATGGAGGCGGGACGGGCGTGGAGGCCCTCGGCCCAGCCGACGTTGACGCGGCGCTCAGCCATGTGATGCTGCCCTTCAGGTGTTCAGGGTTGTCTAGACCAGTGTTCCACAACGTGAAGCGAGTCCGGGCAGGGTGTTGTTCCCGTCCCGAACTCCGCGTCGGATCCCGGCCTGGATCCGACTTCGGTGCCCCTAGCCTGCCTCGCGCCGTTGTCGGACGCGAGCCGTACTCTGGGGCCCATGCAGACCTCGTCGGACCGGCACGAGTACCCCTCCCACTGGGAGGCCGACGTGGTGCTGCGCGACGGCGGCACCGCCCGCATCAGGCCCATCACCGTCGACGACGCCGAGCGGCTGGTGAGCTTCTACGAGCAGGTCTCGGACGAGTCGAAGTACTACCGCTTCTTCGCGCCCTACCCGCGCCTGTCCGCCAAGGATGTCCACCGCTTCACGCACCACGACTTTGTGGACAGGGTGGGACTCGCGGCCACGGTCGGCGGCGAGTTCATCGCCACCGTACGCTATGACCGTATTAATGCCGATGGACGGCCCGCCTCGGTACCCGCGGACGAGGCCGAGGTCGCCTTCCTCGTGCAGGACGCCCACCAGGGCCGCGGCGTCGCCTCGGCCCTCCTGGAGCACATCGCGGCCGTCGCCAGAGAGCGGGACATCCGCCGTTTCGCCGCCGAGGTACTGCCCGCCAACACCAAGATGATCAAGGTGTTCACGGACGCCGGGTACCAGCAGAAGCGGCACTTCGAGGACGGCGTCGTACGCCTGGAGTTCGACCTCGAACCCACCGACCGCTCGCTCGCCGTGCAGCGCGCGCGGGAGCAGCGCGCCGAGGCGCGGTCCGTGCAGCGACTGCTCGCGCCCGGCTCGGTCGCCGTCATCGGAGCGGGCCGCACCCCCGGCGGAGTGGGACGCAGCGTCCTCGACAACCTGCGCGCGGCCGGCTTCACCGGGCGGCTGTACGCCGTGAACAAGGCACTCCAGGAGAAGGAGCTCGCCGGCGTCCCGGCCCACCGCTCCGTCCGCGACATCGCCGAGCCCGTCGACCTCGCGGTCGTCGCCGTACCCGCGCCGTACGTCCCCGAAGTCGTCGCGGAGTGCGGCGAGCACGGGGTGCAGGGCCTCGTGGTCGTCTCCGCCGGGTACGCCGAGAGCGGCCCCGCCGGACGCGAGCGCCAGCGCGCACTCGTCCGCCAGGCGCGTACGTACGGGATGCGCATCATCGGACCGAACGCCTTCGGGGTCATCAACACCTCCCCCGAAGTGCGCCTCAACGCCTCGCTCGCGCCCGAGATGCCGCGCCCCGGGCGGATAGGCCTGTTCGCCCAGTCCGGCGCGATCGGGATCGCACTGCTGTCCCGGCTGCACCGGCGCGGCGGCGGCGTCACCGGCGTGACCGGAGTGTCCACCTTCGTCTCCTCCGGGAACCGGGCGGACGTGTCCGGCAACGACGTGCTCCAGTACTGGTACGACGACCCGGACACCGACGTCGCCCTGATGTACCTCGAATCCATCGGCAACCCGCGCAAGTTCACCCGGCTCGCCCGGCGGACGGCGGCCGCCAAGCCGCTGGTCGTGGTCCAGGGCGCGCGGCACGCCGCCGCTCCCCAGGGGCACGCTGTACGGGCCACCAGGCTGCCGCACGCCACCGTGTCCGCGCTGCTGCGGCAGGCCGGGGTGATCCGGGTCGACACGATCACCGAGCTGGTCGACGCGGGGCTTCTGCTGGCCCGCCAGCCGCTCCCTGCCGGACCCCGGGTGGCGATCCTCGGCAACTCGGAGTCCCTGGGGCTGCTGACCTTCGACGCGTGCCTCGCCGAAGGACTGCGACCGCTTCCTCCGCTGGATCTGACCACGGCGGCCTCGGCGGAGGACTTCCACCGGGCGCTGACGAAAGCCCTCGCCGATGACAGGTGCGACGCCGTGGTGGTGACCGCCATACCGGCCGTGGGGGAGACGTCGGCCCAGGACGCGGCCCTGGCGGAGGCCCTGCGATCGGCCTCGGCCTCGGCCCCGGCGAAGCCGGTGCTCGTGGTGCACGTCGAGCTCGGCGGGCTCGCGGAGGCCCTGTCGGCGGCGGCCAGCACCGCACCACAGGCGGCGTCCACGGCACCCGGCGCGGGCCAGGCACCCCGTCCCGCCGAACGCCCGGCCACCGCGGTCAGCGGCCCCGCGGAGGCGAGCCCCCGGCTCATCCCCGCCTACCCCGCCGCCGAGCGCGCCGTCCGTGCCCTCGGCGAGGCCGTGAAGTACGCCCAGTGGCGGCGCGAGGTGGCCGACCCCGGCAAGGTCCCCGAGTACGAGGACATCGACGAGAAGGGCGCCGCCGAGCAGATCGACGAGCTGCTTTCCCGGGGCTCGGGACTGACGCTCGCCCCCGAGGACGCCTGCGTGCTGCTCGGGCGGTACGGCATCGACGTACACCGGGCACTGCCCGCGCCGACGCCCGACGAGGCCGCGGCGGCCGCGCGCACCCTCGGTTACCCAGTGGCCCTCAAGACCACCGCACCGCACCTGAGACACCGCGCCGACCTGGGCGGCGTACGCCTGGATCTGACGGACGAGGCGCAACTGAGGAGGGCGTACACGGAGTTGACCGACCTCTTCGGAACGCCGGAGGTGCTGCGCCCGGTCGTGCAGGGCATGGCGCCGCGCGGGGTCGACACGGTCGTACGGGCCGTCATCGACCCGGCGGCCGGAGCGGTGCTCTCGTTCGGCCTGGCCGGAGCCGCGTCGGAGCTGCTCGGGGACACGGCACACCGGCTGGTTCCGGTCACCGACCGGGACGCGAGCTCGCTGGTCCGGTCGATCCGGACGGCGCCGCTCCTGTTCGGCTGGCGTGGCTCGGCGCCGGTCGACACCGTGGCCCTCGAAGAGCTGATGCTGCGCGTCTCGCGGCTGGTCGACGACCACCCGGAGGTCGTCGCCGTCTCCCTGGAGCCGGTGGTGGTCGCCCCGCGCGGCCTGAGCGTGCTCGGCGCCACCGTGCGGCTGGCCCGCGCCCCGGTCCGCGACGACCTCGGCCCCCGCACGCTTCCCGTGGTCTGACCCTTACCGGTCCCGTCGTCTGAGCCGTGCCAGCCCGTCGTCCGAGCCGTACCGGCGCCCGCGGCCGTCGAGGATTCGTTCTGATCCGTCCACGACAGACACCCGCGAGCGGTGCCTCGCAGTCAGTGGGCCACCGTAGGATGGACGTCATGGCCAAGACCAGTACGACGACCCAGGGGCTGCGAGCGGCGATCGAGCGCAGCGGCTACTACCCGGCCCTCGTGGCCGAGGCGGTGGAGGCCGCGATCGGCGGCGACACCATCCGGTCGTACCTGGTCCACCAGGAGACGACGTTCGACGCCAACGAGGTGCGCCGGCACGTGACCGTGCTCGTCCTCACCGGCAACCGCTTCATCGTGAGCCACACCGACGAGCAGAACGCGGACACGACCTCCCCGACGCCGTACGCCACGACCTCGACCGAGTCCGTGAAACTCGGCCGGATCTCGTCGGTCGTCGTCAGCCGGGTCGTCGCCAACCCCGAGTCGTACACGCCGGGCACGCTGCCCCGCGAGGTCGTCCTGACCATCGGCTGGGGCGCGGTCTCCCGCATCGACCTGGAGCCCGCGGCCTGCGGCGACCCCAACTGCGAGGCGGACCACGGCTACACGGGCAACTCGACGGCGGACGACCTGAGCCTGCGCGTCAGCGAGGCCGGGGACGGCCCGGAGACGGTGCGCCAGGCCCTCGCCTTCGCGCAGTCCCTCTCCGAGGCGACCGCGGACATCACCCGCTGATGGCGCTGCCCACCTGGGACCACCCGGAACCGCTGGCCATCGATTCCGCGCCCGTTCCCGAGTACGGCGCGGGCTCGCTCGCCGATCTGCTGCCCACGCTCGCCGCCGGCATGGGCGTCCCCGGCATGACCACCGCCATACCGGAACTGACCGAGGCCGACCGGAACTGCGTCTTCCTGATCGACGGTCTCGGCTGGGAGCAACTGAAGGCGCACCCGGACGAGGCCCCCTTCATGAGCTCCCTCCTCGGAAGCTCCCGCGGCGGCACCGGCCGCCCGATCACCGCGGGTTACCCGGCGACCACCGCGAGTTCCCTGGCCTCCGTCGGCACGGGCCTGCCGCCCGGCGCGCACGGCCTGCCCGGCTACACCGTGCGCAACCCGAGGACCGGCGAGCTGATGAACCAGCTGCGCTGGAGTCCCTGGACGGAACCCCGCGCCTGGCAGCCGTATCCCACCGTCTTCCAGCTCGCGGACGCGGCGGGTGTGCACACGGCCCAGGTCTCGTCCCCGACCTTCCAGAACACCCCGCTCACGAAGATCGCCCTGAGCGGCGGAACGTTCCACGGGCGGCTGTCCGGCGAGGAGCGCATGGACCTCGCGGCCGAACAACTGGCCGCCGGCGACCGCTCGTTGGTGTACACCTACTACGCCGAGGTGGACGGCAAGGGCCACCGCTTCGGCGTCGACTCGGACCCCTGGCGCGGCCAGCTGATGTACGTCGACCGCCTGGTCCAGCGCCTCGCGGAGCAACTGCCGCCGCGCGCGGCCCTGTACATCACCGCCGATCACGGCATGATCGACATCCCCTTCGACGAGCAGCACCGCATCGACTTCGACGAGGACTGGGAGCTGCGCGCGGGAGTCGCCCTGCTGGGCGGCGAGGCCCGGGCCCGGCATGTGTACGCCGTCCCGGGTGCCGAGGCGGACGTCCTGACCTGCTGGCGCGAGGTGCTCGGCGAGCAGTTCTGGGTGGCTTCACGCGACGAGGCGATCGCGGCGGGCTGGTTCGGGCCGCAGGTCGACGAACGGGTGTACGCCCGGATCGGCGACGTCGTGGCGGCGGCCTGCGACGACGTCCTGATCGTCGCGACCGAGCGGGAGCCGAAGGAGTCGGCGATGGTCGGCAACCACGGTTCGATGGCACCGGTGGAGCAGCACGTTCCGCTCCTGGAAGTACGTACCTGACCCCTCCCCGCCCGTCTCTCCTCCGCCCGCCTCCCTTCTTGTCGAAAGGTGCTCAACTCCCCATGCCCGAGCTGGTGTTCTTCTCCGGAACGATGGACTGCGGGAAGTCGACGCTGGCTCTCCAGATCGAGCACAACCGCTCGGCCCGGGGCCTACAGGGCATGATCTTCACGCGTGACGACCGCGCGGGAGAGGGCAAGCTCTCCTCGCGCCTCGGCCTGGTCACGGACGCCGTGGAGGTCGCGGACGACCAGGACCTGTACGCGCACCTCGTCCACCATCTCTCCCAGGGCGGCCGGGCGGACTACGTGATCGCGGACGAGGCGCAGTTCCTGGCCCCCGGCCAGATCGACCAACTGGCTCGAGTGGTGGACGACCTGGGGGTCGACGTCTTCGCGTTCGGCATCACCACCGACTTCCGCTCCAAGCTCTTCCCCGGCTCCCAGCGCCTCGTGGAGCTCGCCGACCGGGTCGAGGTCCTCCAGGTCGAGGCCCTGTGCTGGTGTGGCGCCCGTGCCACCCACAACGCCCGCACGATAGGCGGCGAAATGGTCGTCGAGGGCGCCCAGGTGGTCGTCGGCGACGTCAATCAGGCGGAGGACATCGGCTACGAGGTCCTGTGCCGTCGACACCACCGGCGCCGGATGACGGCGGCCACGGCCCGCGCGGGCGCCCTCTCGCCCGACGTACTGCCGATCGCCTCCGCCTGACTCTCAGCGCGCTGAGTGCGTCATCGCTCGGTGCGGATCACCGAGAACACCGCGCCCTCCGGGTCCGCCACCGTGGCCACCCGTCCGTAGGGCGAGTCGTGGGCCGCCTTGAGGAGGTGTCCGCCGAGCTCGGTGGCCTGGGCGACGGCCTCGTCCACGTCCGCGACCTCGAAGTACGTCAGCCAGTGCGGGCCGCGGTCGCGGGGCAGGCCGTGGCCGACGCCGTGCATGCCTGCCACCGGGCGGCCGTCGATGTGCAGGGTCATGTAGTCGAAGTCGGCCGAGACGACCGGCTCCGGCTCGTGTCCGAAGACCCCCTGGTAGAACTTGACGACGCTCTCGGTGTCGCGGGTCACCAACTCGATCCAGGCGGGGGTGCCGTGCACCCCGTGGAGCGCCGTGCCCAGATGGGCCGCCGCCTGCCAGACCCCGAAGACGGCGCCCGTGGGGTCCGAGGCGATCAGCAGCCGCCCGGCCTCTCCGGCGTCCAGGGGACCCACGCCCACGGTGCCGCCGCAGTGCCGTACCGACTCGGCGGTGTGGTTCACGTCCTCCGAGGCGAAGTACGGCGTCCAGGCGATCGGCAGATGCCGGTCGGGTGGCATCTGTCCGATTCCCGCCACCTCGTGGCCGTCGAGCAGGGCCCGCGCATACGGGCCGAGCTGCCGCGGGCCCGGCTGGAACTCCCAGCCGAACAGCTCTCCGTAGAACTCCTGGGTCGTGGCCATCCCGTGCACCATCAGGCTCACCCAGCAGGGCACGCCGGGTGCGTGCCGAGCGTTCGTGGTGCCGTTCGGGCCGGCCGACTCCCGTGCCTCGGTCATCGTCACTCTCTTCTCGGCCCCTCGCGGTGGCCGTTCACCTTCCGCCTACCGACACGCGTATCGCAATCGCGCGTGCACGCCCCGTGCCGATGCTCGCACCACCCGTCACCCTGCGCGCCCCGGCGGCGTCATCGTGTAGTGGTCCACTGCCGGAGAATGCCCGATGAGCCGTTTCCCATCCGTTTCCGCGCGATTGCCGGGGAGTGTCCATCGGCTGTACAGCATGTGCCCGATCCCGTACGCCCGGTGATCGGACCTGTCCGGCCGAGCAGAGTAGCCGGACCTGGACGCCGGGGCCACCCCGTACGCAAGGATGGTGGCCATGAACGCCATCATCTCCGCATCCGAACTCGCGAGCGACCTGGTGGGACCGAACCCGCCGGTCGTGCTCGACATCCGCTGGCAGCTCTCCATGGCGACGGCCGCCGGGGCCGCCCCCTTCGACGGCCGGGCCGCCTACGCGGCCGGGCACATCCCCGGCGCGGTCTTCGTCGACCTGGATGCCGAACTGGCCGGGGAGCCCGGCGAGGGCGGCCGCCATCCGCTGCCCGACCTGGAGGTCTTCGGCGAGGCGATGCGGGCCGCCGGGGTGTCCATGGACCGGGATGTCGTCGTGTACGACGGGGGCGTGGGGTGGGCCGCCGCGCGGGCCTGGTGGCTGCTGGGCTGGACGGGGCATCCGTCGGTGCGCGTGCTTGACGGCGGGCTGGCCGCCTGGAGCGGGCCGGTGTCCTCGGAGGTCCCCGAGCCCGCCCCCGGAAACTTCGAGCCGGTCGCGGGCGCCCGGCCGTTGCTGGACGCGGACGGGGCCGCCGCGCTCGCCCGTACGGGGCTGCTGCTCGACGCCCGGGCCGGTGAGCGCTATCGGGGCGAGGTCGAGCCGATCGACCCCGTGGGCGGGCACATCCCGGGCGCGGTCTCGGCGCCGACCACGGAGAACGTCACGGAGACCGGCGAGTTCCGGCCATCGGGCGAGCTCGCGGAGCGCTTCAAATCCCTCGGCGTGACCGGCACTTCGGAGGTCGGCGTCTACTGCGGTTCGGGCGTGTCCGCCGCCCACGAGGTACTGGCGCTCGCCGTCGCGGGCATCCCGGCCGCGCTGTACGTGGGTTCCTGGTCGGAGTGGTCGCGGGACGGCGGCCGTCCGGTCGCGGTGGGTCCCGACCCCCAGTAACGGCAAGTCGCGGCTGGCCCCGACCCCCGGTAACGGCAAGTCGCGGTGAGCCCCGACCCCGGGTAACGGCAAAGGGGCCCGCTCCAGCGTGGCGCGGGCCCCGATGTCGTACAACCGACTAGTCCTGCTTCTTTCGTCGCGTCCCGAAGACGATCTCGTCCCAGCTCGGGACCGCCGCTCTGCGGCCCGGGCGGACGCCGTCGGCCTCGGCCTGGCGGTCGGTCGCGCCGACGAGACGGTCGCGGTGGCTGCCGACCGAGCGGGGCATGAGCACGTCCGCGTAGGCGGACCCGGCACCGGCCGAGGCCGCGGGGGCCGGGGGCTCCTCCGCCTCGGGCTCGGTGGGTGGCTCCTCCGTCGCCGGGAGCTCCGCGGTGGCGGGCCGCTCGGGCACCACCATGTCGCCCCGGAAGCTGGGCACCGCTTCCAGGAGGCTGGTGAGCGAGTCGCGGTCGCTCACACTCTCCTCGATCGGCTCGGGGGAGGGTCCGGGCAGGCTCGGGCGCTCCATCTGCCGGTCCAGGGCACGGTCCAGCGGGCGGTCGCGCGGCAGCCGTGCGATGCGCGGGACGAACGGGAAGCTCGGCTCGGGCGCCGCGAGGTCGTCAGACTCGCCGATCAGCGAGCGCGCCTCGTCGTCGACGGCCTGGACGAGCCGCCGGGGCGGGTCGTACGTCCAGCTCGCCGAGTGCGGCTCGCCCGCGACCCGGTAGACCAACAGCACTTCCCATGTGCCGTCGTCACGACGCCACGAGTCCCACTGGACGGTGTCCTTCTCGGCGCCCCGGATCAGCAGCCGTTCCTGGACGGCCTCACCGAGCTGGGGTCCGGCGTTCTCACCGGGGCGGCGGACAGGAGTCTTCCGGGCCCGCTCTGCCATGAAGGCACGCTCGGCGAGCACGGGGCCCTCGAAGCGACGCACCCGGTCGACGGGGATTCCCGCGAGCTGGGCGACTTCCTCCGCGGAGGCGCCGGCACGTATCCGCGCCTGGATGTCTCGGGGGCGGAGATGGCTCTCCACCTCGATCTCGATCTGGCCGAGGCGGGGACGGTCGCCGCGAACAGCGGCGCGCAGACGCTCGTCAATCGGAAGCGTGTACTCCGTGCTGTCCGCAGCCTTCAGCACCAGCCGTGTGCCGTCGTTAGAGACGGCCACGACACGCAGTTCGGGCATGGGGACCTCCCGGGTGGTGCCTGCCGACGTCACGTGCGTCGCTGCTTCCGCTAGTCGAGTGTGGCCTGCCCGGGTGCAGCCTGCCACAACCTTGCCGAGTTGCCCGGCGTGTCGGGCACAGGCCCGGGGTCGCCGTTATGGCACGGTTACCTATTCGCAACGCTAAGTGACGAACTCCATCACCCTGTGCAACGAGCCCCCTCCCGGCGGTCCTGTCAGGCCCCGGACACCCTGGCGGGAGTCCGGACCCAGGGCTCGCAACAGTACTCCATTCGGGCCATGTGCGTGGATCGGCACGCCGCCCAACTTCTAGTGAGGGGTGGTAGTTGGCCGCCCGCTGTGCCGTATTAGTGACCTTGAAACGTGTCGTACTTCACGTAATCGCCAGAAACGGAACTAAACGTTTCGCCCGTCCGTCCCTTTCTCGTGCAAGCGGTCGAGAAGTACGGGAAAGGCAGGCAAGGTCCGGGGATGCGCGAGAAGTCGGATACGGGCGAGGAACCGGGGGCGAAGGAAGGGGCACCGAGGAAGAAGCGGGTGGACCTGAGCCTTCCACAAGTGGCGGGCAGCGCCGTGGCCGCGGTGGTGGCGGCCAAATTCGCCTCCTATTTCGGGGTGTACGGGACGATCCTGGGCGCCGGAGTGGTCAGCGCGATCGCCACCTGTGGGGGCACCGTCTTCCAGCACTTCTTCAAGCGCACCGGCGAACAGCTCCGCGATGTCACGGTCCAGACGAAGCCGAGGCCCGAACAGGCTCCGGTACCGGGGGCGTTCACCGAGGGCACCGTGTATCGCGCCCGGGTCAAGAGCTGGAAGCGGCCGGTGGTCGCGGCGGCGCTCGTCTTCGGCGTCACGATGGCGGGGATCACGACGTACGAGCTGGTGTCGGGGCAGAGCTTCAGCGGCGACGGCACGAACACCACCGTCGGTGACGCCCTCAAGGGGAGCGGCTCCGGCTCCCACTCGAGGCCCGGTACGACGCCTTCGAGCCCTTCGAGCGGGTCCTCGTCCAGGGAGCCGTCGGCCACCGACAGCACTCCCGGCACCGAAGACGGCTTCGGCACCGGCGCCACTCAGGGTGACGGCCGTGCCACATCCCCGGCGCCGACGCCGAGTTCCAGTGCCGCTTCGCAGGCGCCGGCCGACTCCCCGGCGCCCACGGACGGTTCGCCTACGAGCCCAGCACCCGACGCAAGTAGTCGTTCCCAAAGCGGCGATCCGGGTCAAGACGGTCCCGCAGCGCCGTGAACTCGCCGAAGCGCGGATACACCTTCGAGAAGTACTCCGCGTCGCGGGTGTGCACCTTGCCCCAGTGCGGGCGGCCCTCGTGCGCCGTGAAGATCCGCTCGGCCGCGGTGAAGTACGCCTGATAGGGCGTACCCCTGAACATGTGGACGGCGATGTAGGCGCTCTCCCGCCCGGACGCAGTGGAGAGCGCGATGTCGTCCGCGGGGGCCGTGCGCACCTCGACGGGGAAGCTGACCCGCAGGGACGAGCGGTCGACCATCGTCTTCAGCTCGCGCAGCGTCTCGACGAGCGCCTCGCGCGGAACGGCGTACTCCATCTCCACGAAGCGCACCCGGCGCGGAGAAGTGAAGACCTTGTAGGGAATGTCGGTGTAGGTCCGCGCGGACAGCGCCCGGCTGGAGATCTTCGCGATCGTCGGGATGGTGGCGGGCGCGGCGCGGCCGACCAGATTGGCCACCTGGAAGACCCCGTTGGAGAGGAACTCGTCCTCGATCCAGCCGCCGATCTGCCCGATCGGCTTCTCGGGGCCGGCGCTGCGGTTGTTGCGCTTGGTGTTGCAGTTGCCGGTGTGCGGGAACCAGTAGAACTCGAAGTGCTCGTTCTCGGTGAAGAGTTCGTCGAAGTCGGCGGTGACCTTGTCGAAGGTCATCGGCTCCTCGCGGGCCGTGAGCAGAAAAATGGGCTCTACGGAGAAGGTGATCGCGGTGACGATCCCCAGGGCGCCGATGCCCACCCGGGCGGCCGCGAAGACATCGGGGTTCTCCTCCTCGGAGCAGGTGAGGAGCGAACCGTCCGCGGTGACCAGCTCAAGTCCCTTGATCTGCGCGGCGATCGAGGCCGAGTCGCGGCCCGTGCCGTGCGTTCCGGTGCTGGTCGCGCCCGAGACCGTCTGCTCCATGATGTCGCCCATGTTCGTGAGCGACAGCCCCTCGCGCGCGAGAGCCACATTGAGACGCTTGAGCGGGGTGCCCGCCTCAACGGTGACGGTCCCGGCCTCGCGGTCGATGTTGCGGATGCCGGTCAACAGTTGAGGGCGGATCAACACGCCGTCGGTCGCGGCGGCGGCGGTGAAGGAGTGCCCGGTGCCCACGGCCTTGACCCTCAGACCGTCGGCGGCCGCCTTGCGTACGGCCGCGGAGAGCTCCTCGACCGAAGCGGGGGCGACCTCCCGTACGGGACGGGCGGTGACGTTCCCCGCCCAGTTACGCCACGTGCCGCTCTTCCCGCTCACTGTGGTGCTCATGGGTCCCCTCCCGCTGCGGAACCGGCCTGCTCAGCCGGCGATACCCGAGGAATCCGACCGCGACCGCGACGGCTCCGGACACCGCCGGAACCCCGTACCCGGCCTTCGCACCGGCGGCGTCGATCACCCAGCCGGCCACGGAGGAGCCGAGCGCGACCCCGACCGCGAGTCCGGTGCTCACCCAGGTCATGCCCTCGGTCAGTTTCGCGCGTGGTACGTGCTGTTCGATGAGGGACATCGTCGTGATCATCGTGGGAGCGATGGACAGGCCCGCAACGAACAGCGCCACGGCCAGAAACGGCAAGTTTCCGACCAGTAGCAGGGGGATCATACTCACGGCCATGGCGCATATGCCCAGCAGCCACCGACGTTCGGGCGCCCCCTTGAAGTGCAGCAGTCCGAACACCGCTCCCGCCGCGCAGGAACCCGCCGCATAGAGGGCCAGAACCACACTCGCGGCGCCCTTGTGGCCCTGCTCCTCCGCGAAGGCCACGGTGACCACGTCCACGGCCCCGAAGATCGCTCCGGTCGCCACGAACGTGGCCACCAGGACCTGGAGTCCGGCCGCGCGCAGCGCCGAACCGCTGGTGTGGTGCTCACGCGGGTGCGGCACGGGCTCGGTCGCGCGCTGGGAGGTCAGCCAGAAGACGCCCACCGCCAGGAAGCAGGCGGCGAGCAGCGGCCCGGCCTCCGGGAACCACACCGTGGACAGGCCGATGGAGAAGATCGGCCCGAAGATGAAGCAGATCTCGTCCACCACGGACTCGAACGAGTACGCGGTGTGCAACTGCGGGGTGCCTCCGTAGAGGGCCGCCCAGCGGGCCCGGATCATCGCGCCGATGCTCGGGACACAGCCGATCCCGGCCGCGCAGAGGAACAGCACCCAGTCCGGCCACTCGAAGCGCGCGGCCAGCAGCAGCCCGGCGGCCGCCGCGAGCGCGAACAGGGTGACGGGGCGCAGCACCCGCCGCTGGCCGTGCCGGTCCACCATCCGGGAGACCTGCGGGCCCATCACCGCGGCCGCGAGCGCCATGGTCGCCGACAGCGCGCCCGCGAGCCCGTACCGGCCGGTGAGCTGGGAGATCATCGTCACCACGCCGATGCCCATCATCGACAGGGGCATCCGGCCGAGGAAGCCCGCGGCGGAGAAGCCCTTGGAGCCGGGGGCGGCGAACAGGGCGCGGTACGGGCTGGGCACGAAGGGTCTCCGGTGGGCTCGGCCCGGCCGCACGGTCACCGCGTGCGATCGGACTCCGGTAAGGCGTGTAGATGGCCGATACAGCTTACGGGTTAGGTGACCCTAATGCACTCCCTCGCGTACTCCCACCGATTGCGCTTGTCATGTGGCTGTTGTCCGGCTGTCAGCGACGGATGGCAGGATCGGACACATGCCAGATGTGCTCGATGCCACCCCCTACGACGCCCTGCTCCTGCTCTCGTTCGGCGGCCCCGAGGGCCCGGACGACGTGGTTCCGTTCCTGGAGAACGTGACGCGGGGGAGAGGCATCCCCAAGGAACGGCTGAAGGAAGTGGGGCAGCACTACTTCCTGTTCGGCGGGGTCAGCCCGATCAACGACCAGAACCGTGCCCTGCTCGACGCCCTCCGCAAGGACTTCGCGGACCACGGCCTGGACCTGCCCGTGTACTGGGGCAACCGCAACTGGGCGCCGTACCTGACCGACACCCTGCGCGAGATGGTCGCCGACGGCCGCCGCCGCGTCCTCGTCCTCGCCACCAGCGCGTACGCCTCGTACTCGGGCTGCCGGCAGTACCGCGAGGACCTCGCGGGCGCCTTGGCGGCCCTGGAGTCCGAGGGCCTGGAGCTGCCGAAGATCGACAAGCTGCGGCACTACTTCAACCACCCCGGCTTCGTGGAGCCCATGATCGAGGGCGTCCTGAAGTCCCTCGCCGAGCTCCCCGAGGACGTACGGGCAGGCGCGCACCTCGCCTTCACCACGCACTCCATCCCCACCGCCGGCGCCGACACCTCCGGCCCGGCCGAGGACCACGGCGACGGCGGCGCCTACGTCAAGCAGCACCTGGACGTGGCGAAGCTGATCGCCGCCGCCGTGCGCGAGGAGACCGGGATCGAGCACCCCTGGCAGCTCGTGTACCAGTCGCGCTCCGGAGCCCCGCACATCCCGTGGCTCGAGCCCGACATCTGCGACCACCTGGAGGAGCTGCACGGGGCCGGGGTCCCGGCCGTCGTGATGGCCCCCATCGGCTTCGTCTCGGACCACATGGAGGTGCTGTACGACCTCGACACGGAGGCGACGGCCAAGGCGGAGGAGCTGGGACTGCCCGTGCGCCGCTCGGCCACCGTGGGCGCCGACCCCCGCTTCGCCGCGGCGATCCGCGACCTCGTCATGGAGCGCGCCGCGACGGAGAACGGGCTGCAGGTGACACCCTGCGCCCTGGGCGCGCTCGGCGCGAGCCACGGCCTGTGCCCTGTGGGCTGCTGCCCGGCCCGCGCCCCCAAGCCCGCCGCCGCGGGCGCCGACAGCCCGTATGCCTGAGGAGCCCCTTGATCGAGCCCCTGCACACCGAACTGCTCCAGCTCGCCCACGACGCCGCCCGCCGCGCCGGTGAGCTGCTGCGGGACGGCCGCCCGGCAGACCTCACGGTCGCCGCCACCAAGTCCAGCCCGATCGACGTCGTCACCGAGATGGACATTGCCGCCGAGAAGCTGATCACCGACCTGATCTCCCAGCACCGCCCCCACGACGGCTTCCTCGGCGAGGAGGGCGCCTCCAGCGAGGGCACCAGCGGCATCCGCTGGGTCGTCGACCCGCTCGACGGCACGGTGAACTACCTCTACGGGCTGCCGACCTGGGCGGTGTCCATCGCGGCCGAACAGAACGGCGAGACCGTCGTCGGAGTCGTCGCGGCACCGATGCGCGGCGAGACCTACAGCGCCGTGCGCGGCAGGGGCGCCCGGGCCACCGGGGCCTGGGTCGGCGAGCGCCGGCTGGCCTGCCGCCCGTCGCCGCCCCTGGACCAGGCCCTGGTCTCGACCGGCTTCAACTACGTGACCGAGGTCAAGGTCCACCAGGCCGAGGTCGCCCACCGGCTGATCCCCGTGCTGCGCGACATCCGGCGCAGCGGTTCGGCGGCCGTCGACCTGTGCGACGTCGCCGCGGGCCGCCTCGACGGCTACTACGAGCGCGGTCTGCACCCCTGGGACCTCGCGGCGGGCGACTTGATCGCCCGTGAGGCGGGCGCCCTGACCGGTGGACGCCCCGGAGAGCGCCCCGGGGGCGATCTGGCGGTCGCGGCCTCCCCGGGCGTCTTCGAGCCCCTCCAGCGGCTTCTGGAGGAGTTCGGCGCCTGGCACGACTGAGAACACCCACCGTTCTTGGTACGTCACGACTGAGAACACCCACCGTTCCCGGTGCGTACGGCACCCGCTGTTCCCGGTGCGTACAGCGGCTACGGAATTCGGTACGCACAACAACGGAGCGGGGCCCCGGCACTGGATCGATACCGGGGCCCCGCTCTCGTACGAACTGCTCAGACGCGCGACGCGCCGACCTCCACACCGTGCTCGGCGGCAAGGCGGCGCAGGTCCTCGAGCTCGGCCTGCTCGACCTCCGCGAGGAAGTCGTCGCCTGTTTCGCGAGCCCGCGTCAGGTCGGACTCGGTCGCCCTTATGCGCTGCAGAAGTCCTGCGGTGAATGCGTCCATGCTGCGCCCCCTCGTCCTGGGTCGTGGGTCGGTGGCACGGGGGTGTGCCGTTGGGAAGGGGCGATCACGTCTCCAGAGGGTGCCCAGCGCTGCCCGGGCTGGGCGGCGACGGTGCCGGACACCCACGCCCGCTCTGCGGAAGCGGTTGGACGTACCACAAGGTGGCTTGCCACATGCAGAGCGTGATCGCGGGGTGTAAAGCCGTCCTCCCCCCGCTCCCTTCCGTAGAAACCTCAACCCGACGAGAAAATCTCGCATTCCCGGGCCCCGAGACCGTCGTACCGGGCGCCTCTCACCCGTCTTACAGCCGGTTTATGGCCGAAAAGGGCAGGATGGAGGCCTTACCCATGACAGACCCCCCTGCCCACGTGTGCCGAAGAGGCGCTACGCGGGTGGACAGAGGAAGGACAAGCGACGTGCGCGTACTCGTCGTCGAGGACGAGCAGCTGCTCGCCGATGCGGTGGCCACCGGACTGCGCCGGGAGGCCATGGCCGTCGACGTCGTGTACGACGGTGCGGCCGCCCTGGAGCGCATCGGCGTCAACGACTACGACGTGGTCGTCCTCGACCGTGACCTTCCGCTCGTGCACGGCGACGACGTCTGCCGCAAGATCGTCGAGCTCGGCATGCCCACGCGCGTGCTGATGCTCACCGCCTCCGGCGACGTCAGCGACCGTGTCGAGGGCCTGGAGATCGGCGCCGACGACTACCTCCCCAAGCCGTTCGCGTTCAGCGAGCTGACGGCACGCGTGCGTGCTCTCGGGCGTCGTACGAGCGTGCCGCTGCCGCCCGTCCTGGAGCGCGCCGGGATCAAGCTCGACCCCAACAGGCGCGAGGTCTTCCGCGACGGCAAGGAGGTCCAGCTCGCGCCCAAGGAGTTCGCCGTCCTGGAGGTGCTGCTGCGCAGCGAGGGCGCCGTCGTCTCCGCCGAGCAGCTCCTGGAGAAGGCCTGGGACGAGAACACGGACCCCTTCACCAACGTCGTCCGCGTCACCGTCATGACCCTGCGTCGCAAGCTCGGGGAACCTCCGGTCATCGTCACCGTGCCCGGCTCCGGCTACCGGATCTGATCCGCGGTGGCCACGACGCCCGCGCCCCCCACGGCGCCTCCGAAGCCCACCTGGGAGCCCAGAAGGGCGGAGCCCCCGTTCCCCTGGCTGCGCCCGACCATCCGCATACGACTCACGCTGCTGTACGGCGGCATGTTCCTGATCGCCGGCATCATGCTGCTGTCGATCATCTATCTGCTCGCGGCGCAGGCCCTGAACACGGGCGCCGAGCCGCTCTTCAAGATCGTCAGCGGTACGTCGATCAAGGTGAGCAGCGACAACTGCCCCGCCGTCCAGGCGGGCAACCTGTCACTCGACGAGTTCAACGTCGCGATCAGCAACTGCATCGACCACCAGCGTCAGACGGCCCTGGACGACCTGCTCAGCCGCTCCCTGCTCGCCCTGCTCGGCCTCGCGATCATCGCCTTCGCCTTCGGCTACGCGATGGCGGGCCGCGTCCTGTCGCCGCTCGGCCGGATCACCCGCACCGCGCGCGCGGTGGCGGGCTCGGACCTCTCCCGGCGGATCGAGCTGGACGGCCCCGACGACGAGCTGAAGGAGCTGGCGGACACCTTCGACGACATGCTGGAGCGGCTGCAGCGCGCCTTCACCGCCCAGCAGCGGTTCGTCGGCAACGCCTCGCACGAACTGCGCACCCCGCTCGCGATCAACCGCACGCTCCTCGAAGTGCACCTGTCCGACCCCGGAGCCCCGGTGGAGCTCCAGCAGCTCGGCAAGACGCTGCTCGCCACCAACGAGCGCAGCGAGCAGCTCGTCGAGGGCCTGCTGCTGCTCGCCCGCAGCGACAACCAGATCGTCGAGCGCAAGCCCGTGGACCTCGCCGAGGTCGCCACACAGGCCGTCGACCAGGTGCACGCCGAGGCCGCGGCCAAGGGTGTGGCGATCCGCGGGGAGCGCGCCGCGGCGGTCGTTCAGGGCAACGGCGTCCTGCTGGAGCGGATCGCCCTGAACCTCGTCCAGAACGCGGTGCGGTACAACGTGCCGGAGGACGGCTGGGTCGAGGTCACGACGCAGGTCCAGCACGGCCAGGCGGTACTGGTGGTCACGAACACGGGTCCGGTGGTTCCCGCGTACGAGATCGACAATCTTTTTGAGCCTTTCCGGCGGCTGCGCACGGAGCGCACGGGCAGCGACAAGGGCGTGGGCCTCGGCCTTTCCATCGCCCGGTCGGTGGCCCGCGCACACGGGGGCCATATCGCGGCAGAGCCGCGTGAGGGGGGTGGGCTCGTGATGCGCGTCACCCTGCCGATCTGAGAACATGTCGCGGACACGCGGCGATGTTCGCTTTGCGCGGAATTTTCTGGTCGCCCATCCGGGAGACTCGTGTGTGATCGATCACAAGGGCGAATTTCTGGCCATCTACTCTCCGTGGTCACGCAGGCTGTCGTAAAGCCGGGAAAATCCGGGTTTTCGGGGGTCTAGATCACGGGAAGTACACGGTGGGACGCCTTTGAAGTGGGCCCTTCGGACCGTGTACGGTCCGCATCGCCATCCAAGCCGATCACTCATGAGGAGTCCGGTTGGGTGTCGATTGAGTAACAGACCTTGATGTGAGGCAAAATCTCCGCCTCAGGTCGGGCACAAGTCCGGCCTCTCACGCGTTACGTGCGCTGAGACACCGCAGACACCCAGAGGGGGAGAGCGACATGGCAACGGATTACGACACCCCACGCAAGACCGACGACGACGTCGACTCGGACAGCCTTGAAGAACTGAAGGCTCGCCGGAACGACAAGTCGACGTCGTCGGTCGATGTAGACGAGTTCGAGGCCGCAGAAGGCCTGGAGCTGCCCGGAGCCGACCTCTCGAACGAGGAGCTGGCCGTCCGGGTGCTGCCCAAGCAGCAGGACGAGTTCACTTGCATGAGCTGCTTCCTGGTGCACCACCGCAGCCAGCTGGCCCGCGAGAAGAACGGTCAGCCGATCTGCCGCGACTGCGACTGAGGCAGGGTCGGCCGTGACTGGCTCGACCCCACCTTGGAAGCGCCGCTTCCCCTCACGGGCAGCGGACGAAGGGCCCTCAGACGGCCCTGAAGGCGTGCGTGACGACGAGCGGGGCTCTTCCCGACCAGGATCAGCCTCGCTCGAGCGGGCGCCCGCCACAGCGCCGACAGGCGCCTTCGAGCGGGCCGGCGAGGTGAAGCCGGCCGACGATCCGGAACCGTCCGACGGTTCGGTTCCGGCGGACGTCGCCGTTCCCGCCACCGGCCGCCGTGCGGCCGGCCTTCGGGACGGGGTCAGAAAGGGCGTCCAGAAGGGCGGCAGCAGGGCCAAGGCGGGCCTGGCCCACCTCGCCGACCGAATCATCGAGATCGCGCCGCGCGTCCCCGTACGGGACCTCGCGACCCTCCGCAGGCAGTTCCCGGGACTCACCCCCGAACAGCTCGCGGACAAGCTCGTCGCGGGTGCGGCCAACGCGACGTCCACGGTGGGCGCCGGGATCGGTGCCGCCGCGATGCTGCCGGTGCCGCCCGCGATGCCGACCGAGCTGGCCGCGGAGATCACCGGCGTCGCCGCGATCGAGCTGAAGCTGATCGCCGAGCTCCACGAGGTCTACGGCCTGCGGCCGCCGGGCAACCTCAAACAGCGCAGCACCGGGTATCTGAACTCCTGGTCCTCCGAGCGCGGGATCGACGTGACCAAACCGTCGACGATCAACGCCGCGTTGGGCGGCCAGATGAAGCGCGAGCTGCGCCAGCAGATCATGAAACGCATGGTCCGGGATCTGCCGAACCTGATGCCGTTCATGGTGGGCGCGGCGGTGGGGGCGGTCATGAACCGCCGGGACACCAAACGCCTGGCGGCGCGTATCCGCAAGGACCTGCGCAAGTCCCAGGTGCCGTGGGACGCGCTCGCGGAGCTGCCGCCCCTGGAGAAGCCGGCGGATCCCCTGCGGTTGGGGGAGATCCCCAAGGAACTGGGGCACTGAGCCCCGTCCGGCACCGCCCGCCGCGCCTGGTTGAGATGAGCGGCGGGGCAGGCCCAGGGGCCACCGGCTCGTGACGGGCCGGGAGCACTGGGTGCGGAGGAGCACTGCCCGTGGGGCGGTGTGCGCCGGCGCGTAACCGCTTTACACGAAGGCGCACCGTCGCGCGCCGTGGTGGTTCGGGGCGCGACTTCTTCTTCGCAGGGGGCTACGCCGTGGCCCGAGCCGCCTCGAGCGCCGCGATCAGGCGCTCCGGCTCCCTCGTCGACAGGTACAGGTACGGCGTGGGGTCGGCCGGGTCGGTGACCTGGACGCGGAGGGCCGTGGGGATGTACGCCCGCAGGAGCATGAAGGCGCGCGGGTCCGCCTTGTACGTGCGCCAGGCGCGCGCCTCCTCCTGGTCCATGATCTCCGCGTCGCCCAGGGCCGCGACCGGGATCTTCGCCTCGCCCGCGATCAGGGAGTCACCGACGACCCGGATGCGGATCGACCCGTACGCGCTCGCCACGACCGCCGAGACCGCGGTGCCGCCGACCAGCGCGCCCAGCAGCGGCAGCGTGCCGAAGGGGAGGAAGACCAGGGCCATCGCTATCCCGATCAGGAAGCAGATCGCCCACCAGCTGCGGGGGGCGGTGAGGCGTTCTTCGTACGGGGAGGCGGAGAGCTGCATGAAGCCAAGCTTGGCACGGTGCGAAGACTTGGTGGACGCGCGGGTAAGGTCTGCGGCTGTGAGTCGTACTTCCGCAGCTCTGCAGCCTCCCGCCGACGCCGTCGCGCCGGTGCGGCACCCCGACGCGCCCGCCCCCGGCGAGCTTCTCGGCGCCCACTACGAACAGTGTTTCGGGTGTGGCGGGGAGCAGTCGCACGGACTGCAGCTGGAGGCCCGCGCGGGGGAGGGCGTCACCGTCACGGCGGAGTTCACGGTACGGGCCGCCCACCAGGGCGCCCCGGGGCTCGCCCACGGCGGGGTGCTCGCCACCGCCCTCGACGAGACGCTCGGCTCGCTGAACTGGCTGCTGCGCACCATCGCGGTCACCGGCCGCCTGGAGACCGACTTCGCCCTGCCCGTCCCCGTGGACACGGTGCTGTACCTGGAGGCCGAGGTCACGGCGGTGGCCGGCCGCAAGATCTACTCGACCGCCACCGGGCGGATCGGTGGCCCCGACGGGCCCGTCGCCGTTCGCGCGGACGCTCTCTTCATCGAGGTCAAGGTCGACCACTTCATCGACAACGGCCGCCCGGAGGAGATCCGGGCCGCCATGAACGAACCGGACCAGATCCGCCGTGTCCGTGCCTTCGAGGTGAACCCGTGACCCGCGATCCCCGGCAAGAACTCGCCGTGCTGATCCGCCGTGTCGACCCGGACGTACCGCTTCCCGAGTACGCGCAGCCCGGTGACGCGGGAGCCGATCTGCGTACCACCGAGAGCCGTGAACTGAAGCCGGGCGAGCGCGCCGTACTGCCCACGGGCGTGTCCATCGCGCTGCCCGAGGGGTACGCGGCCTTCGTGCACCCGCGTTCCGGGCTTGCCGCCCGCTGCGGTGTCGCCCTCGTGAATGCCCCGGGGACGGTTGATGCCGGGTACCGTGGGGAGATCAAGGTGATCGTGGTGAATCTCGACCCGCGCGAGTCGGTGCGGTTCGAGCGCTTCGACCGGATTGCTCAACTGGTCGTCCAGCAGGTCGAGAAGGTCCGCTTCCAGGAGGTCGCGGAACTTCCCGACTCGGCGCGGGCCGCAGGGGGCTTCGGGTCCACTGGCGGTCATGCCGCTGTGGGCGGCACAACGGGTGGGAATCGATACGCTTCGGTCGTATCCGACCGGGAAGGACAGTGACGTGTTCGGACGTCGCAAGAAGGGCAGTGCCGCCGAGGACGCGGCGGGCGAGGCCGAGCAGGTCGTCGACAGTGTCGACACTGAGGCGGACGAGGCGGAGCGGGAGCGCGTGAGGCTCGAGCCGGAGCCGCGGCCCGACGGACCCTGGGACGACTCGGAGGTGCGGGACCCCGCCGAGGGCCGCGTGGACCTGGGTGGTCTCTTCGTGCCCGGAGTCGACGGCATGGAGCTGCGGGTCGAGGTCGCGGGCGACGCGATCGTCGCGGCCACCGTCGTCCTCAAGGACAGCGCCATCCAGCTGCAGGCCTTCGCCGCCCCCAAGCGTGAGGGCATCTGGGGCGAGGTGCGCGAGGAGATCGCCACCGGCATCACCCAGCAGGGCGGTGTCATCGACGAGGTCGAGGGCCCGCTGGGCTGGGAGCTGCGGGCGCAGGTGCCGGTGCAGCTGCCGGACGGCACGGGTGGTTTCCAGGTCGTGCGGTTCGTCGGCGTGGACGGGCCCCGCTGGTTCCTGCGTGGAGTGATCTCCGGGCAGGGCGCCGTGCAGCCGCAGGCCGCGGGCCTGCTGGAGCAGATCTTCCGGGACACGGTCGTCGTACGCGGTGAGGGTCCGATGGCCCCGCGCGACCCGATCGTCCTGAAGCTGCCGAACGACGCGCAGATGGTGCCCGAGGGTGTCCAGCAGGAGGAGCAGAGCGGTTCCCGCTTCTCCGGAGGCATGGGACAACTGCAGCGCGGACCGGAGATCACCGAGGTCCGCTAGAGCCTGTCCGCCGGACACTCCGCGGGCAGAACAGCCACACGGCTTCAAAGGGCCGCATCCCTCCATGGGGTGCGGCCCTGTCGTGTGCGCGGACCCTCGGCGGGTTCTCGTGCGCGATCCCTTGACGGCCAGTTGGTCTGTACCTATGGTCTCGGCCCAGCGCCTAAGTTCATGCAGGCGTTCATCGTTCACATACGAGAACGGATGGCCCCCCAGCATGCGCCGTACCGCACTCCTCGCCACCGTCACCGCCCTCGTCGCGGGCGCCCTCGTCTGGCCCGCCGCCCGACAGGCCGACGCCGCCCCCGTCACCTTCGCGCACCCCGGAGTCACGGTCTCCAAGAGCCAGCTGGACTTCGCCCGCACCCAGGTCAACGCCGGGGCCCAGCCCTGGAAGGCCGCGTACGACCAGATGATGGCGAGCAAGTACGCCGACCTGAACCGCGTCCCGAAGCCCCGCGCGACCGTGGAGTGCGGCTCCTACTCCAACCCCAACTACGGCTGCACGGACGAGCGCGAGGACGCGATAGCCGCGTACACCGACGCCCTCGCCTGGTACATCACCCGCGACGACCGGTACGCGAAGAAGTCGATCGCCCTGATGGACGCCTGGTCCGCCGTGATCAAGGAACACACCAACAGCAACGCGCCCCTGCAGACCGGCTGGGCCGGCTCCTCCTGGCCCAAGGCCGCCGAGCTCATCAAGTACACCTACACCGGCACCTGGGCCAACTCCGGCCGCTTCGCGACCATGCTGCGCACCGTCTACCTCCCCGAGGTCATCAACGGCTCCAACTCCAACGGGAACTGGGAACTGTCGATGATGGAGGCCGCCGTCGGCATCTCCGTCTTCCTCGAGGACCGGACGTCGTACGACAAGGCCATCGCGAAGTTCCGGACCCGTACGGCCGCGTACATCTACCTCTCCTCCGACGGCGCGCTGCCCAAGACCGTGCCGAGCCAGAACCTCGACACCACCGCGAAGATCGTCAACTACTGGCAGGGGCAGTCCACCTTCGTCACCGGGCTCACCCAGGAGACCTGCCGCGACTTCACGCACACCGGGTACGGCATCTCGGCCATCTCGCACATCGCCGAGACCAGCCGGATCCAGGGCGAGGACCTGTATGGCACCGATGTCGGCGAGCGGCTGCGGCAGGCGCTCGGATTCCAGTCGAAGTACCAGCTGGGCGAGGCGGTGCCGAGCTGGCTGTGTGGTGGTTCCCTCACCCTCGGGCTGGGTCCGGTGACCGAGACCGGCTACAACGCCCTGCACAACCGCCTGGGCATCGCCATGACCAACACCCAGAAGCTGACCGAGCAGAACCGGCCGTCCGGCAGCAACAACCTCTTCGTCGCCTGGGAGACTCTCACCGACGGGGACAACCCCAACTGACGCCCTCTCCGGCCGGGCGCCCCGGTGCCGTCACCGGGGCGCCCGAACGGCGGGGGAGGCAATCGCCCGGCGGACCGGGGAGGGACATGAGCCAGGTCGAGGTCGCCACGAAGACCATGGTGCGCGTCGAGAACGTGCATCGCTGGTACGGCGGTGGAGCCGACGTCGTACCCGCCCTGCGCGGAGTCTCCTTCGACGTGCCACGCGGCGAACTCGTCGTCCTCACCGGCCGCCCCGGGTCCGGCAGGACCACACTCCTCAACCTGGTCGGCGGGCTCGACGAACCGGACGCGGGGCGGATCACCGTCGACGGGCTCGCACTGGAGGGGCTCGGCGAGGACGGCCTGCTGGAACTGCGCCGGGACCGGATCGGCTTCGTCTTCCAGCCCCTCGGGCTCATCCCGCTGCTCACCGTCGCCGAGAACGTCGGTGTGCCGCTGCGGCTGCGCGGGGTCGCGGAGCACGCGCGCGAGGAGCGGATCGCGCGGCTGCTCTCCCTCGTCGGACTCACCGACCACGCGGCGCGCCGACCCGGAGAGCTCACCGGCGGGCAGCAACAGCGCGTGGCGATCGCGCGCGCCCTCGCGGGCGACCCCGCGCTCCTCGTCGCCGACGAGTTCGCGGCCGGACTCGACGCGGGGACCGGCCGTGCCCTGATGGAGCTGCTGCACACACTCGTCCACGGCGAACAGGTCACGGCGCTGATCGCCCCCTCCCGGGCGACCCCGCTCGACCTGGCCGATCGGGTCCTGGAGCTCTGCGACGGAGGGATCGTCGAGCACTGAGCCGAGTGCCGGGCCGACAGGGCCCGGACCAGCGCATCCGGGTTGTGTCGACCGGCGCATCCGGGTTGTGTCGAGCGACGCATCAGGGTTGCGTCAAAGACGGCCGTCGGCCGACTCCCCACCCCATTTGTCGAGATTATTGGCCGTAAGGTCGACGCTGCGTATACAGCGGTGACAGGAAGACAATGGGGCCATGGGACGCGGCAAGCTTCGGATCTACCTCGGTGCGGCACCGGGCGTCGGCAAGACATACGCGATGCTCTCCGAGGCGCACCGCCGGGTCGAGCGGGGCACCGACTGCGTCGTCGCCTTCGTGGAGCACCACAACCGGGCGCGCACCGAGGTGATGCTGCACGGCCTGGAGCAGGTTCCGCGCAAGCATCTCGACTACCGCGGCTCCGCCTTCACCGAGATGGACGTGGACGCCGTACTGCTCCGCGCCCCGGCCGTCGCCCTGGTGGACGAACTCGCGCACACCAATGTCCCCGGCTCCCGGAACGCCAAGCGCTGGCAGGACGTGGAAGAGCTGCTCGCCGCCGGGATCGACGTCGTCTCCACCGTCAACATCCAGCACCTGGAGTCACTGGGCGACGTCGTGGAGTCCATCACGGGCGTACGGCAGCGCGAGACCCTCCCGGACGAGGTCGTACGGCGGGCGGACCAGATCGAGCTGGTCGACATGTCGCCGCAGGCGCTGCGTCGCCGTATGGCGCACGGCAACATATACAAGTCCGACAAGGTCGACGCGGCCCTGTCCAACTACTTTCGGCCCGGCAACCTCACAGCGCTGCGCGAGCTGGCGCTGCTGTGGGTCGCCGACCGGGTCGACGAGTACCTGACCGAGTACCGCAGTGAGCACCGGGTCTCGAAGATCTGGGGTTCGCGGGAGCGGATCGTGGTCGGGCTGACCGGTGGTCCCGAGGGGCGCACACTGATCCGCCGGGCCGCCCGGCTCGCGGAGAAGGGCGCGGGCGGCGAGGTCATGGCCGTCTACATAGCCCGCAGCGACGGACTGACCTCCGCCTCGCCCAAGGAACTGGCGGTCCAGCGCACGCTGGTGGAGGACCTGGGCGGCACCTTCCACCACGTCGTCGGGGACGACATACCGGTCGCGCTGCTCGACTTCGCGCGCGGGGTGAACGCCACCCAGATCGTGCTCGGCTCCTCGCGCCGCAAGACCTGGCAGTACGTCTTCGGGCCCGGCGTCGGCGCCACCGTCGCCCGGGAGTCGGGCCCCGACCTCGACGTCCACATCGTCACCCACGACGAGGTCGCCAAGGGGCGCGGCCTGCCGGTCGCCCGGGGCGCGCGGCTCGGCCGCTCCCGGATCATCTGGGGCTGGCTGGTCGGCGTGGGCGGCCCGGTGGTGCTGGCTCTCCTGCTGAACACCATCGACCTCGGCCTCGCCAACGACATGCTGCTGTTCCTGACGGTGACGGTCGCGGCGGCGCTGCTCGGCGGGCTCTTCCCGGCCCTCGCCTCGGCGGCCTTCGGTTCGCTGCTGTTGAACTACTTCTACACACCGCCGCTGCACCGGCTGACGATCGCCGACCCGAAGAACATCGTCGCCATCGCGATCTTCGTCGGGGTCGCCGTCTCCGTGGCCTCCGTCGTGGACCTCGCCGCCCGGCGTACGCACCAGGCGGCCCGGCTGCGCGCCGAGTCGGAGATCCTCTCCTTCCTCGCGGGCAGCGTGCTGCGCGGCGAGACCAGCCTGGAAGCCCTGCTGGAACGGGTCCGGGAGACCTTCGGCATGGAGTCGGTCGCCCTGCTGGAGCGGGCCGGCGACGTCGACCCGTGGACGTGCGCGGGCAGCGTGGGCCCCCGGTCGCCGAAGCGGCCCGAGGACGCGGACGTGGACATGCCGGTCGGCGACCACATGGCGCTCGCGCTCTCCGGACGCGTCCTGCCCGCCTCCGACCGCCGGGTGCTCGCCGCCTTCGCCGCCCAGGCCGCGGTCGTCCTGGACCGCCAGCGCCTCCAGCACGAGGCCGACCAGGCCAAGGAGCTGGCCGAGGGCAACCGCATCCGCACCGCGCTGCTCGCCGCCGTGAGCCACGACCTGCGGACCCCGCTGGCCGCGATCAAGGCCGCCGTGTCCTCGCTGCGGTCCGACGACGTGGCCTGGTCGGAGGAGGACCAGGCGGAGCTCCTGGAGGCGATCGAGGAGGGCGCCGACCGGCTCGACCACCTCGTGGGCAACCTGCTCGACATGTCCCGCCTGCAGACCGGCACGGTCACCCCGCTGATCCGCGAGATCGACCTCGACGAGGTGGTCCCGATGGCGCTGGGCGGCGTACCCGAGGGCAGCGCCGAGCTGGACATCCCCGAGACGCTTCCCATGGTCGCCGTCGATCCCGGTCTGCTGGAGCGCGCGGTCGCCAACCTCGTCGAGAACGCCGTCAAGTACAGCCCCACCGACGAACCGGTCCTGGTCGCGGCGAGTGCCATGGCCGACCGGGTGGAGGTGCGGGTGGTGGACCGTGGCCCCGGCGTCCCCGACGAGGCCAAGGACCGCATCTTCGCGCCCTTCCAGCGCTACGGCGACGCTCCCCGCGGCGCGGGCGTCGGCCTCGGCCTCGCGGTCGCCCGCGGCTTCGCCGAGGCGATGGGCGGCACACTGAACGCCGAGGACACGCCTGGCGGCGGACTCACCATGGTGCTCACGGTCCGGGCGGTGGACAGCCTGCCCGACCTGGCCACGGCAACAGCAGAAAGGCAGGCTTCATGACCAGGGTGCTCGTGGTCGACGACGAGCCGCAGATCGTACGTGCCCTCGTGATCAACCTGAAGGCACGGCACTACGAGGTCGACGCGGCCGCCGACGGCGCCGGCGCGCTCCAGCTCGCCGCCGCCCGCCATCCCGATGTCGTCGTTCTCGACCTCGGGCTGCCCGACATGGACGGCGTAGAGGTGATCAAGGGGCTGCGCGGCTGGACCCGGGTGCCGATCCTGGTGCTCTCGGCCCGGCACTCCTCGGACGAGAAGGTCGAGGCGCTCGACGCGGGCGCCGACGACTACGTCACCAAGCCCTTCGGCATGGACGAACTGCTGGCCCGGCTGCGCGCCGCCGTGCGCCGCGCGGAGCCGACCGGGGGCGGCGAGGACGACGTCGTCGTCGACACCGAGGACTTCACGGTCGACCTGGCCGCCAAGAAGGTCAACCGGGAGGGACGGGACGTACGGCTCACCCCCACGGAGTGGCATCTGCTGGAGGTGCTGGTGCGCAACACCGGCCGCCTGGTCAGCCAGAAGCAGCTGCTCCAGGAGGTGTGGGGACCGTCGTACGGCACCGAGACGAACTACCTGCGGGTCTACATGGCGCAGCTGCGCCGCAAGCTGGAGGTGGATCCCTCGCATCCTCGGCACTTCATCACGGAGCCGGGGATGGGATATCGGTTCGAGAAGTAGTCCCCGCGGGAAGGGGTACAGAGCGGGTAGGGATGCAGGAAGGGCACAGGTGCGCGAAAGAGCACTGGTGGGCGCACGCGTTCATCCGACGTCAGTGCTCCCCGGTACGCTTTCGGTATGAGTGCTGTTCCTCGTTCCGAAAAGCCGGCGGGCCGGTTCCGGCGCATGATCGACCGGCTCTCCTCGTCCCAGCAGGACCTGGAGTCCGAGGAGCTGCGCGAGGACGCCGAGACCGCGGGCTGTACGCGGATCGGTGACTGCCACGACCGACAGATCGTCACGGTTACTGGTACCTTGCGCACGGTCACTCTGCGCCCACGGGCTGGAGTCCCGGCCCTGGAGGCCGAGCTGTTCGACGGTTCGGCCGCCTTGGACGTGGTCTGGCTCGGCAGACGCTCCATCGTGGGCATAGAACCGGGACGCAAGTTGATCGCCTCGGGCCGGATCTCGATGAGCCGGGGCCGTAGGGTGCTGTTCAATCCGAAGTACGAACTCAGACCCCTTGGACGGGAGTAGCCGGTGACGTCGCTCGACAAGCCGACCGAAGACGCCCAGGCCGCCCAGCAGGATGCGCGGGCGGTGACCGAGGCCGCACTCTTCGAGGCGTTCGGCGGCGTGCGGGGCATGGTCGAGACGGTGGTGCCCGGCCTGCTGTTCGTCACCATCTTCACGATCAACAAGAACCTGCACTGGTCGGCGATCGCCGCCCTCGGGGTGTCCCTGCTGCTGGTCGTGGTCCGCCTCGCGATGCGCGACACCGTCAAGCACGCCTTCAGCGGCGTCTTCGGCGTCGCCTTCGGCGTGGTCTTCGCGATGATGACGGGCAATGCCAAGGACTTCTATCTGCCGGGCATGCTCTACACGCTCGGCCTGGCCATCGCGTACATCGTCACGACCCTCGCGGGCGTGCCTCTGATCGGTCTGATCCTCGGCCCGGTGTTCAAGGAGAACCTCTCCTGGCGTACCCGCAACCCCGGCCGCAAGAAGGCGTACGCGAAGGCCAGTTGGGCCTGGGGCCTGATCCTGCTCGCCAAGTGCGCGATCCTCTTCCCGCTCTACTGGTGGGCCAACACGGCGCAACTGGGCTGGATCCTGATCGCGCTGAAGATCCCGCCCTTCCTCCTCGCCGTCTGGCTGACCTGGGTGTTCCTGGCCAAGGCCCCCGCCCCCATCGACGTGTTCGCCGAGATGGAAGCGGAGGAGCAGGCCGAGAAGGAGCGCAAGGCCGCCCTCGGGAACGAGTCCGGTGACGAGGCCACGGCCGGCCGTCACCGCCGCGACGCGTAGTGGTTTCCCGTACGACGTAGTTCCCCGCACCACGTAGTTCCCCGACGTCGTATCGGAGCTGTCGGAGCCGACTAGGTCGTCGCGTCGTCGCGGCGGACCGAGAGCAGGTCCTCGAGCTGTTCCTCGCGGGCCTGGGCGGCGACGAAGAGAAGTTCGTCGCCCGCCTCCAGGGAGTCCTCCTGGGAGGGCGTGAGGACGCGGGTGCCGCGGATGATCGTGACCAGGGAGGTGTCCTCGGGCCACTCCACGTCGCCGACCTGCGTGCCGGCCAGGGCCGACTCCGGCGGGAGGGTCAGCTCGACCAGGTTCGCGTCGCCGTGGCTGAAGCGCAGCAGCCGGACCAGGTCGCCGACGCTCACGGCCTCCTCGACCAGGGCCGACATCAGACGCGGGGTGGAGACCGCCACGTCCACGCCCCAGGCCTCGTTGAACAGCCACTCGTTCTTCGGGTTGTTCACACGGGCGACGACGCGCGGGACGCCGTACTCGGTCTTCGCGAGCAGTGAGACGACCAGGTTGACCTTGTCGTCACCGGTGGCCGCGATGACCACGTTGCAGCGCTGCAGCGCCGCCTCGTCCAGCGAGGTGATCTCGCAGGCGTCGGCGAGCAGCCACTCCGCCTGCGGGACGCGCTCGACCGAGATGGCGGTCGGCGCCTTGTCGATCAGCAGAATCTCGTGCCCGTTCTCCAGGAGCTCGCCCGCGATGGAGCGACCGACGGCACCGGCACCGGCAATGGCGACCCTCATCAGTGACCGCTCTCCTCTTCGGGGCCCTCGGCGAACGACGCCTCGACCTTCTCGACGTCGTCCGTGCGCATCATCACGTGCACCAGGTCGCCCTCCTGCAGCACCGTCTGAGAGGTGGGCAGGATCGCCTCGCCCAGCCGCGTGAGGAAGGCCACACGCACCCCGGTCTCGTCCTGGAGGCGGCTGATCTTGTGGCCGACCCAGGCGGCGGAGGCGTGCACCTCGGCGAGCTGAACCCCGCCGGTGGGGTCGCGCCACAGCGGCTCGGCACCCGAGGGGAGCAGCCGCCGCAGCATCTGGTCGGCCGTCCAGCGGACGGTGGCGACGGTCGGGATGCCCAGGCGCTGGTAGACCTCGGCGCGGCGCGGGTCGTAGATGCGCGCCGCGACGTTCTCGATGCCGAACATCTCGCGGGCCACCCGGGCGGCGATGATGTTCGAGTTGTCACCGCTGGAGACGGCGGCGAAGGCGCCCGCCTCCTCGATGCCCGCTTCGCGCAGGGTGTCCTGGTCGAAGCCGACTCCGGTGACACGACGGCCGCCGAAGCCGGAGCCCAGTCGTCGGAAGGCGGTGGGGTCCTGATCGATCACAGCGACCGTGTGCCCCTGTTGCTCCAGGGTCTGGGCCAGAGCGGAACCCACTCTTCCGCAGCCCATGATGACGATGTGCACGACCGTCCTTCCGAATGTAAATGGTTACGGCTCAGGCTAAACAGGGTCTCAGACCGCCGCCCAAGCTACACACGCGCGGTCGATCAGGGGCACCCCTGTGCACGTTCGCCTGTGCGTTCTCGGGGATCAATGGCGATTGAAGCTGCGCACGCTGAGAAGAGTCAGGATTCCGAGGCCGATGAGTCCTGCGGTGGCGCCGATGAGCTCAGCGGTCACGTGCATGGAACCTCCATAGTGTGACAAACAGGGGCTTTGTCATATAGGCATGCGGAAGTGCGAGGCCGCGGAATCCGCAACGGGGCCCCTCCCCGTTTTCACTCGGAGAGCAGATGTCGAGCGGCGGGTGGGCGACCCCCCGTTCGAACGCTTACGATCCTCTCCGTGTCCAAACTGACCGACGTGCCCAAACGGATCTTGATCGGGCGCGCACTGCGCAGTGACCGGCTTGGGGAAACCCTCCTGCCGAAGCGCATCGCACTCCCCGTCTTCGCATCCGACCCGCTCTCCTCCGTGGCCTACGCACCCGGGGAAGTGCTTCTGGTCCTCTCCATCGCGGGCGTGTCGGCCTACCACTTCAGCCCCTGGATCGCGCTCGCGGTCGTCGTGCTGATGTTCACGGTGGTCGCTTCCTACCGGCAGAACGTGCACGCCTACCCCAGCGGTGGCGGCGACTACGAGGTGGCCAACACCAACCTCGGCCCCAGGGCCGGCCTCACCGTCGCCAGCGCGCTGCTCGTCGACTACGTCCTCACCGTCGCCGTGTCGATCTCGTCCGGCATCGAGAACCTCGGCTCCGCCATTCCCTTCGTGGTCGAGCACAAGGTGCTGTGCGCCGTCGTCGTCATCGTGCTGCTCACGCTGATGAACCTGCGCGGAGTCAAGGAGTCCGGAAAGCTCTTCGCGATTCCGACGTACGTCTTCGTCGCGGGCGTCTTCATCATGATCGCGTGGGGCGCCTTCCGCGGGCTCGTCCTGAACGACACCATGCGCGCGCCGACCGCCGACTACCACATCAAGGCCGAGCACCAGGGGCTCGCGGGCTTCGCGCTCGTCTTCCTGCTGCTGCGCGCCTTCTCCTCCGGCTGCGCGGCGCTCACCGGCGTCGAGGCGATCTCCAACGGTGTCCCCGCCTTCCGCAAGCCCAAGTCGAAGAACGCCGCGACCACGCTCGCGGCGATGGGCCTGCTCGCCGTCACCATGTTCTGCGGCATCATCGCCCTGGCCATGTCGACCAAGGTCCGGATGGCCGAGAACCCGGCCACCGACCTGATCCACAACGGCGTCCCGATCGGCTCCGGCTACGTCCAGAACCCGGTGATCTCGCAGGTCGCCGAGGCGGTCTTCGGCAAGGGCAGCTTCCTGTTCATCGTGCTCGCGGCCGCCACCGCGCTGGTCCTGTTCCTCGCGGCCAACACCGCGTACAACGGCTTCCCGCTGCTCGGCTCGATCCTCGCCCAGGACCGCTATCTGCCGCGCCAGCTGCACACCCGCGGTGACCGCCTCGCCTTCTCGAACGGCATCGTCCTGCTCGCGGGCGCCGCCACACTCCTGGTCGTCATCTACGGCGCCGACTCGACCCGGCTGATCCAGCTCTACATCGTCGGCGTCTTCGTCTCCTTCACGCTCAGCCAGACCGGCATGGTCCGGCACTGGAACCGCCACCTGCGTACCGAGAAGGACCCGGCCAAGCGCAGCCACATGATCCGCTCCCGCGCGATCAACGCCTTCGGCGCCTTCTTCACCGGCCTGGTGCTGGTCGTCGTCCTCGTCACCAAGTTCACCCACGGCGCCTGGGTCGCCCTGCTCGGCATGGTGATCTTCTACGCGACGATGAGCGCGATCCGTAAGCACTACGACCGCGTCGCCGAGGAGATCGCCGCACCCGAGGGCCCCTCCGACGACAGCGTCCGCCCCTCCCGCGTGCACTCCGTCGTGCTGATCTCCAAGATCCACCGCCCGACCCTGCGTGCCCTCGCCTACGCCAAGCTGATGCGCTCCGACACCCTCGAAGCGCTCAGCGTCAACGTCGACCCGGCCGAGACCAAGGCCCTGCGCGAGGAGTGGGAGCGGCGCGGCATCGACGTACCGCTGAAGGTCCTCGACTCGCCGTACCGCGAGATCACCCGGCCCGTCATCGAGTACGTGAAGGGCCTGCGCCGGGAGTCCCCGCGCGACGCGGTCTCGGTCATCATCCCCGAGTACGTGGTCGGCCACTGGTACGAGCATCTGCTGCACAACCAGAGCGCGCTGCGGCTCAAGGGCCGGCTGCTGTTCACGCCCGGTGTGATGGTCACCTCCGTGCCCTACCAGCTGGAGTCCTCGGAGGTCGCGAGGAACCGGGCCCGCAAGCGGCAGGAGTGGAACGCGCCGGGTGCGGTGCGCCGGGGTCCGGCGGAGGAGCGCCCGAAGGAGGCCTCGAACACCAAGGGCTGACGGCCCTGCGACCGCAGGGGCTGACGGCTTTGTGGTGAGCGGCCGGGCAACGTCCACGTAGACTGGTGGGCTGTTGTCCGGCCGTTCGCGGTTCCGCGACCCCGTTCTCATCCCCTTTCGCATCTGGAGTCACCCCGCCATGCAGGCAGAACCGAAGAAATCGCTGGTGGGGGAGGAGTACGAGGTCGAGATCGGCCCCGTGGCCCATGGCGGGCACTGCATCGCCCGTACGGCCGAGGGCCAGGTCCTCTTCGTCCGGCACGCCCTGCCCGGCGAGCGCGTCGTCGCGCGTGTCACGGAGGGCGAGGAGGGCGCGCGCTACCTGCGTGCGGACGCGGTGACGATCCTCTCGGCGTCCAAGGACCGCGTCGAAGCCCCCTGCCCCTACGCAGGACCCGGCCGCTGCGGCGGCTGCGACTGGCAGCACGCCAAGCCGGGCGCGCAGCGCCGCCTCAAGGGGGAGGTCATCGCCGAGCAGCTGCAGCGGCTCGCGGGCCTCACGCCCGAGGAGGCGGGCTGGGACGGCACGGTGATGCCCGCCGAGGGCGACAAGCTGCCCGCCGGCGAGGTCCCGGCCTGGCGCACGCGCGTCCAGTACGCCGTGGACGCGGACGGCAACGCCGGACTGCGCCGCCACCGCTCGCACGAGGTCGAGCCGATCGAGCACTGCATGATCGCGGCGCCGGGCGTGAGCGAACTCGGCATCGAGGAGCGCGACTGGTCCGGCATGGCCTCGGTCGACGCGATCGCCGCGACCGGCTCCCAGGACCGCATGGTCATCCTGGAGCCCCGCCCCGGCGCCCGCCTGCCCCTCGTGGAACTCGACAAGCCCGTCTCCGTGATGCGTGTCGAGGAGCACGACGGTGGCATCCACCGTGTCCACGGCCGCGCGTTCGTGCGCGAGCGGGCCGACGGCCGTACGTACCGTGTCGGCAGTGGCGGCTTCTGGCAGGTCCACCCGATGGCGGCCGACACCCTGGTCAAGGCCGTCATGCAGGGCCTGATGCCGCGCAAGGGCGAGATGGCGCTCGACCTGTACTGCGGCGTCGGTCTCTTCGCGGGCGCCCTCGCGGACCGCCTCGGTGACAAGGGCGCGGTCCTCGGCATCGAGTCGGGCAAGCGCGCGGTCGAGGACGCCCGGCACAACCTCACCGCCTTCGACCGGGTCCGCATCGAACAGGGCAAGGTCGAGTCGGTCCTCCCGCGCACCGGCATCACCGAGGTCGACCTCATCGTCCTCGACCCGCCTCGCGCCGGCGCCGGCAAGAAGACGGCAGAGCACCTCTCCTCCCTGGGCGCCCGCCGCATCGCCTACGTCGCCTGCGACCCGGCGGCGCTCGCCCGCGACCTCGGGTACTTCCGCGACGGCGGGTACAAGGTGCGGACGCTGCGGGCGTTCGATCTCTTCCCGATGACGCATCACGTGGAGTGCGTGGCGATTCTGGAGCCTGCGGCGAAGGGTGCCTGACCTGCGGTTTCGTCAGTCCGGGTGGTTTCCTCGACCTGTTTCCCTCCGCACAACACATCGGGCAGCGAACCATCCGCCTTGTGCCCTCTGAGCTGCGGTTTCCGGCACGGACGGTGTGCAGCCGTGTCGTGCTCCCGGCGCCGGTTTCGCACGATTGACGCTCAGGCGACGCTCGTGCTGAAACCGCGTCATCGTTTCCGTGAGCGGTGCTGACTCCCAGCGGTCCGTCTGACGTACCTGTCGCGTCTTGCGGCATCCGCCCGCCCCGGTGACTCACGCACTGTTGTGGGTCGCTGCTCTGACGGAATCAGGGAGTTCAGCACGTCGGCAGCAACTGGAAGTGGCACGCGGAGAGTGCCTCCCCGCCGGAGGGATCCGTTGAAGCGCGTGTATGTGAAGGCCCAACTGCCTGTCGGCGATGGCAACGCCGTCGCGTCCCGAGAGTACTTCTACGATTACGCCTCGCACTGGCAGGGGTCATGTCGGCTATTGAGATCCCTTCCTGACCAACACCCGCATCTGATTTCCCAGCAGTCACTGAACGCGCCGTCCGTGCCTCGTTCGCGCCCCCCGTGCGCACTGAGCCGGCCCCTTCGCCTCCAACAAGCTGTGTCTGCGGTGTTCCACCGCCCGAGTCCACAGCTTGGAGGGGGACAAGGTGCCGGAGGAGTGGATACGGGCTCTCGTCGCGGACTTTGGATCCGAGTGCAGGGAGCGTCTGCGGGTCAGCGACACGGAGGCGTCCATCAGCCTGCCGGTGGCGAAGCTGGTAGAGGCTTTCGGTGCGCGCTGGAAGTTGGGTCCTCGCCTTCACCCCGAGTACCCCTTGCCCGAGGCTCGGGTGCGTCCGGACTACGCGGTGGAGACCTCGGGGCGCATCACTGGCTTCCTGGAGCTGAAGGCCCCTGGGCACGACGTCACACCCGACGGCTTCACGAGGCGGGACCGCGAGCAGTGGGAGCTGATGCGTCGGCTGCCTAACGTCATGTACAGCAACGGTCACACCTGGTGCCTGTACCGAGGCGGATTGCGGCCCCTCCGCACGGTCCGGCTGGACGGTGATCTCTACCGGTCCGGCAGACGGTTGCGTATCGGTGAGGCCGACGGTGCGGCGTTTCGGGATCTGCTGCGGGAGTTTCTCGGATGGCAGCCGCAACGCATCACCTCCGTAGGCCAGTTGGTGACGTCCATCGCTCCACTGTGCCAGTACCTGCGCGAGGAGGTGCTGGAGCAGCTTGCCCTCGAACGCAGAGCACCAGACTGTCCCAGCAGCCGGCGGCCTGTCCATAAGCCCTTCACCGCTCTCGCGCACCACTGGAGCAAGGTGCTCTTCCCCTCGACCGATGGACAGGACCCCGACCACCTCTTCGCCGACCGCTACACACAGACGATCGCCTTCGCCTTGCTGCTGGCCCGTATCGAGAACGTACCGCTCGCCGGCCGTAACTTCGGTGACGTTGCCCGTGAGTTGAAGGCCGAGAACACGGTCATGGGCCGAGCCCTCCAGCTGCTGACGGAGACGGTGGACGTCGAGTTCGCCCGCCGCATCGATACGCTCGTGCAGGTCATTGACGCTGTCGACTGGGAGGCGATCCGAGCCCAGAAGCCCGACGCCCACGTTTATCTTTACGAGAATTTCCTACAGGAATACGACCGTGAGCTGCGCAAGCGCTCCGGCACGTACTACACCCCGCCCCGTCTCGTGAAGGAAATGGTCCGCTTCACCGACGCCGTGCTGCGCACCCGCCTGGGTTGCGCGGAGGGGTTCGCCGACGAACAGGTGACGATCGTCGACCCCGCCATGGGCACGGGCACATTCCTCAGCGAGATTATCGACAGGGTTGCCGAAGAGCGTTCCCGCCGCGGGGAGGGCTTCCGCGGCGAAGCGGTGGAACAGCTGGCGGGCCGGCTGATCGGCTTCGAGCGCCAGATGGCCGCCTACGCGGTCGCCCAGATGAGGATCACCCAGACCCTCCGTGATCAGGATGCTGACACTCAACTCGGCGATCTGCGACTCCATCTCGCTGATACCCTCGCGGACCCGTACGAGAGGGCCACCCTTTTCACGTTCTTGTCCGATGGCGATCCGCTGGTCGAGAACACCCGCAAGGCGGACTGGATCAAGCGTGAGCAGAAGGTCACCGTCATGATCAGCAACCCACCGGACCGGGAGAGAGCCGAGGGGGAGGGCGGCTGGGTGGAGAAAGGCCGCGCGGGCGACGACCGAGCACCTCTGCTTGACGACTTCCGTCTCGGTGGCATAAACGGAGTGCACGAGAACAAGCTTAAGAACCTGTACGTCTACTTCTGGCGCTGGGCCACGTTCAAGGTCTTCGAACAGCATCGTTCCGAGTCAGACCGCGGAATCGTCGCCTTCATCAGTACCGCGGGCTTCCTCAGCGGGCCCGGTTTCCGAGGGATGAGGAAGTACCTGCGTGAGACTTGTTCGGAGGGCTGGATCATCGACCTCAGCCCGGAGGGCATCCAGCCACCGATGCGGACACGCCTCTTCGAAGGCGTGCAGCAGCAACTGGCGATCGCCGTGTTCGTCCGCAGCAGGGCCGACACCGAACCTGCCCGCATCAGGTACGTCGCCCTGGACGGCGGCACCCGTGAGGAGAAGTACGCGCAGTTCGAGGCTCTCGGGCCGGACAGCGACCAGTGGCGTCCGGTGCGTCAGGACGCCTACGCCCCGTTCACGCCCGCGGCACACGGAGCCTGGGACACGTATCCGGCAATGAATGATCTGCTGCCATGGACAGTGCCCGGCATTCTCCCGAAGCGGACGTGGGTCTACTCCCCGGACCCCGACACGCTGCGTTCCCGGTGGCGGAGACTGACCGCCGAGACGGACATCGGCGAGAAGCGTGCTTTGTTCAGGGAGACCCAGGGCCGTACCGTCGACCGACAGGTCAAGCCGCTTCCGGGCTCAGCGCAGCGAAGGCGGTCGATGCTGGAGGCGGGCTCCGAGTGTCCGGAACCGGTGCCTGTCGCCTTCCGCCCTTTCGATCGGCAGTGGATCATTCCGGACAACAGGGTCCTCGACAGATGCTCGCCGGAGCTCTGGGAGAACCGGGCCGAGGGGCAGATCCACATCGTGGAGCTGCACTCTGAACGCTTCGGTGACGGCCCCGCCACTCTGTTCACCGCGCTGGTGCCGGATATGCATCACTTCGCCGGCTGGGGTGGTGGGCGGGTAATCCCCCTTTTGCAGAAGGACGGCACCCCCAATGTGACCCCCGGCCTTCTCACGCACCTTCGTAATTCCTTCGGTGGTCTGCCTGTCACCGCTGAGGACTTGGCTGCGTACATTGCCGCAATAACGGCTCACCCCGGTTTCCGCTCCCGCTTCGACGACGAACTCACCACCAACGGCGTCCGCGTACCACTCACTGGTGACGCCACACTGTGGTCGGAGGCGCTGCGTATCGGGCGGAAGGTGATCTGGGCGTCGACTTTCGGAGAGAGGCTTGTGGACCCGGTTGCGGGGAGGCCCGGTGGGCCCGGGCAGGTCTGGGCGACCGCGCAGCCGGTGATCGCGTACCGGAGGCAGGTCGGCAGGGAAGAACTGCCCGAGGGCTTTGTCTACGATCCCGACGGTCTCGAACTCCACTTCGGCCAGGGCATCTTCGGGCCGGTGACTCAAGAGATGCGGGATTACCAGGTCAGCGGACAGAACGTTCTCGACGGCTGGTTGAAACGCAGGACGGGACCGCCGTCTCGCAGGGCCGTCAGTCAGCTGGACCACATTCGGCCCGCGCGGTGGCGCCCCGCCTGGAGCGAGGAACTCCAGTACGTGCTCGCCGTCCTGTGGCATCTGGTCGGGCTGCAGTCGGCTCAGGATGAGCTGCTTGAAGGTGTTCTCATGTCGCCGCTGGTCAGTGTGTCCGAGCTGCAGCGCCGGAACGTCCTGCCCGTCCCGGACACCGCACGTCGTTCCGCTCCCGCACCGATACAGACCGACCCCATCCCCGGGACCGAGGGGATCGAGGCGCGCGAACCGCACGCCGTCAGGCCACTCACCGGGGAGAGGGGCTCTCCGGCCACTGCTCCGATGACGCGGTCACGGAGGAGCCAAAGCACCGGCGCTACGCAGGCAGCCCACAGGAAGCGACAAGATCCGTAGAGCTGGCGCCTGACCCGGTGTCATGGGTGGGTCGTCGGAACGCCGTCCGCGGGAGGGACTGTCTCGACACCATCTTGTGTGCATCTCCGGGCTCTTGCTCTGATCGCCTTCAGATGTGATCTCATCCGGACGAGATCAGTCGGTGTCCGGATCACCGGCCTCTTCGAGGAGACGGGTGGCGAGGTCATCGGCCCACTCCACGGCCCAGGTGCGGAGAGCGGTGATGGTGGCGTCCTCGAGCCCATAGGCGGCGAAGGCTTCGTCGTCGGTCCACTCGGCGCCCATGAGGTTCGCCTGAAGATCCTCGCGCTCGAAGCGGCCGCGGGCGTGGCGGCGGCCGAACTCCTCAAGCTCGGCATTTGTCCAGCGGCGGGAGGCCGCGAACACGTCAATCAGATCTCGGGGCGCTCCGCGGTCGGCGAGCGCGCGGACCTTGGTCCCGATCACGTCCTCCTCCGCGAGGACGGGCCCGTACGGGCTCTGGGCGACCGGCCGCCAGAAAATCTCCTTGAGGATGTCGACCTCGCACTCCTGTCCGGTGGCCGGGTCAGCCACGGTGAATCGGGCGGACAGCGGGGCGGTCTCCAGCGCGTGCACCTCCCAGCCGCGGGCTTCCAGGCCAGCGCGGAGCGTGGCGGCGATGTCGGCCATGGGCGCCGGGTTCTCGGTGGCGACGTCGAGGTCCTGGCTGGGGCGGTTCACGAGGCGGTGTGCCCGCACGGCGTATCCACCGGTGAGAACCAGTGGATACGGGGAACCGAGCGCGATCACATCCGCCAGGAGCCGCGTGTGCAGCTCCGGCATGTCCGTCACGCGGCTGCCCGGGTGCGGGAGGCGAGCTGGGGGAAGGCGTCTTCCCACACGGCGCGCACGCTGCGGCCGACGAGGGTGCGCAGCACCGGCCACAGCTGGAGGAGCAGGTCCTGGTTGAGGTAGCGGGGCAGGTCGTCGTGCAGGCCCTCGTGCAGGACGGTGCGGTACAGACCCATACGCTGGCGCGGCATACCCAGGTCGTATGAGGTCATTCCGGACCAGGCCATGTGCAGCGGCAGATCCACGACACCGTGGGTCGGCCCGTGCAGCTCGTCCAGCGACTCCGGCAGACGGCGGCGGAACTTCTCCCGGTACAGCGCGAGGTCCTCGGCGTCCGCGCCCGAGACGTCCCTCGGAGTGGGTGCGGGGTGCTGTGGGCTGGAGGGCATGACTCCATTATGGCGGCCGGAGACGTTGTGAGGGTCATGATGTGCGAGCTGGCGTCCGGAGCGAGCGGGGGCGGATCCCCGGGTGAGCTGGTTGCCGCAGTCTGCTCAGCCCTGAGCAGGACGGACTCTCGGCCTTGACGCTCGTTTGACGCTCTGGGCGTCTACACGAAGGACGATGAGTCGAGAAACCGGCTCTGAACAGGGATTTTCTGGGATTCGTTCAGGCCGACATCTTTTCCTATGACGCATCACGTGGAGTGCGTGGCGATCCTCGAACCAGTCAAAGAGGGACTCTGACGCGTAAATAGATCCTGGCCAGGGTGGGTGTGGGTAGGGCTGTGTGCCCGGTGACCGTGGCGGCCCGCCGGGTGTCTGGGGCTGCCGGTCAGGCGGGAGGGGCTGCGGGGCTCTTGCATGCGGCGGGCTACGACGGTGCACCACGTCCGGCGTGGGCATCGTCGTAGCCTTGCTCTCCGCGCCACTGCCGCGACCACGCCCGTCCGGTCCTCGTCCTCCCCGCACGGGATGGTGCCGGTCATCGGCGGCCGGCTGGAGTTCGGCACCCGGCGGTCGATCTGCCTCGTCGACACCAACGAGGACGCCCCCGAGCGACCTGTGTGCCTCGGCTTCGTCGGCTGACCGTCACCAGTTCCCGTAGTCCTCGACCAGGTTCGCGATGAGTGAGAGCAGGGCGTCGGCCCGGTGGCGGTCCTCGGGCTGGTTGCGCAGGGCCTCGTCGGCCGCGCGGAGGCGGGCCAGGGCGGTCGGTTCGCCGTCGTCCACGTCGAGAATCACCGGTTGGGTGACGAGGTCCAGGCATTCGCTGAGCAGCCGACGGGTGGCCGGGGACGGCGGGTTGGGGTCGGGGTCGGCGTACGCGGTGGTCAGGTACCGCGCGGGGTCGGTGAGGCTCCAGCCGACGACGCTGCCGTACTGCACGAGGAGCGCCACGTCGGGGGCGATGCCGATGCGGGCCCCCAGCGGCTCGTCGAGGACTTCGAGATCGCGCAGACCGGTCAGCACGGCGTCCCCGGGAACGCGACACAGCACCGTGCACATCTCATGCCGGAAGTCCCGGACCTCGTCCGCGCGCAGCCCGCCCGGGCGCACCGTGGGCGTGAGGGAAGGCGGGCGGCGTCCTCGGCGGAGGCGGACCCCTCCGGCAACTGGAACTCGGCCCCGACCAGTTGCCGGCCGGCCGGGTCGAACCGGAGGACGTCGGGCGCGTCCCACAGCCACTGCCGGCTGCCGAAGGTGTCCACGAAGAACCCCTCACGTTCCTGCACGTCCGCGTAGCGCATGACGCGCACGGAGCCGCCGTCGAAGCGGGGGGTGATGTGCAGCGGATCGTCCGTCACCGTTGCGCGCCAGTCGCCGCCGAGCGACAGTTTCATGGTCATTCCTGCCTCATCTGATCCGCACTGCCGGAGCCAAAGAGCCACCCTTGGCAGGAATCCTGCCCTCCACGATGTCCTCGTGGGTCACTGGTGCACCGGGGTCCGTGGGTTTGCCGCCGAGCGCCCCCACCCCGGAATCGCCCTTGATGCCCGACGGTCCGTACGCCGTGATGGCCTGGCCCTGGGTGGTGCCGGGCCCGTCGGTCACGACGACGTCCTCGCCCTGCCGGAACGTGAGTCTTCCGCCCGTGCCCGTCGACTGGTAGACGTCACGGTGAGCGCGTTGCCGAAGGTGCGGGCCAGCTCGCGGCCGACGGCTTCATGGGTGAAGTCGATGTGCCGGCCGCCGGTGGTGAGCCGGTGGGGCTGTCCGTCGGCGCCGTAGGAGTAGGACGTGACATGACCGGTCGGTGTGGTGCGGCGGCCCAGGGCGTCGTAGGTGTGGACGAGGGGGCGGCCGTCGACCAGTTCGGTCTTGACCTGGCCCCGGCGGTCGTACTGGTAGCGGAGTTCGCCGTCCGGTCCGACCGCCTCCAGCAGCCGTCCGGCCTGGTCGTAGGCGTAGTCCGTCATCCGGCCGTCGACGTCCTTGCGGACCACCTGGCCGAGTTGGTCGCGGACGAAGGAGATGGTGCCGCCGAGCGCGTCGGCCCGCTCGGCGAGCCGGCCCGCGGCATCCACCCGGTAGGCCAGGGTGCGTCCGTCGAAGTCGGTCTCGGAGACGATGTTGCCGACCGCGTCGTAGGCGTAGCTCCAGGTCAGCCCCTGCGGGCCGGCGACGCGGGTCAGGCTCAGGTCGGCGTCGTGCTCGAACTCGTAGCGCGCGCCGTCGGGGCGTGTGGTGGCGAGCCCACACGGCGCGCACGGTGCGACCGACGAGGGTGCGCAGCACCGGCCACATCGGGGCGTGCGGTCAGAACGGGCCCTGGAGAGTGCCCAGTCTGTCGGTCAGACGCAGATTCTCGGAGTAGTCGACCGGGCAGGCGATCACGGAGACCGTGTCGTCGTCGAGGGCGCGGCGCAGCACCGGCAGCAGTTGGTCGGCGGACTCGATCGCGTAGCCGCGTGCGCCGAAGCTTTCGGCGTAGGCGACCAGGTTCGGGTTGGTGAACCGGGTATGGCTGTGGCGGCCGAGTTCGAGTTCCATCTTCCAGGTGATCAGACCGTATTCCTCGTCCACCAGGACGAGGACGACCAGCGGGACGCGTTCGCGGACGGCGGTCTCCAGTTCCTGCGAGTTCATCAGGAACGAGCCGTCGCCCATCATCGCCAGGACGCGTCGGTCCGGCCGGGCGAGCTTGGCGGCGATCGCGCCCGGCAGTGAGAACCCCATGGTGGACAGGCCGTTGGAGACCAGACAGGTGTCCGGTTCGTAGGTGGGGTAGAGGCGGGCCATCCACATCTTTCCGGCGCCGGTGTCGGCGAGCACGATGTCGTGGCGGTCCAGCGCGGTGCGGACATCGGTGACCACGCGCTGCGGCACCAGGGGGAACGCGTCACTGTCGCGTCCGTACTGGAGTTCTTCGTCGAGCAGCGTACGGATCTTCTCGCTGCTTCCCGAGTCGTAGGTGAGCCCGTCGGGCAGTGCTGCCGCCAGTGCGTCCAGCGCCTGTGAGGGGTCCCCTTTGACGCCCACTGCCACCGGGTAGTGGGCGTCCACCTCGGCGGGGAAGCGGTGCACGTGAAGGATCCGCTTGTCGCCGTTCGGGTTGATCTTGACCGGGTCGAACTCCTGGATCTCGTAGCCCACGCAGATCAGTACGTCGGCCGCGTCGAAGCCGAAGTTGCCGTAGTCGTGGCGCATGAAGCCGATCGCGCCGAGAGCGTTCGGGTGATCGTCGGGGAAGACGCCCTTGCCGTGGAACGTGGTCGCGACCGGGATGTTCAGTCGCTCGGCGAACCGCACCAGGGCGGCCGAGGCCCCGGCTCTGGTGGCACCGTGGCCCGCCAGCACGACGGGGTGCCGTGCGGTGGTGAGCACCTCGACCGCCCGCGCGATCTGGGAGGAGGACGGCGCGTCGGCGCGCACCGCGTCGATCTGCAAGGGTGCCAGCGGCTCGGCCGGACGCTCTGCTTCGATGTCCTCCGGCACCGCCAGGAACACGGCGCCAGGGCGCTCGCTCTGCGCGGTCTTGAACGCCTTGCGTGTCATCTCCGGCACCGCGTCCGGACACGCGATCTGGGCCGCCCACTGGGTGACGGGAGCGAACATCGACACCAGGTCGATGACCTGGTGCGACTCCTTGTGGGTACGGCGCAGCGACCCCTGCGCGGCCAGGGCCACCATCGGCGCGCTGTTGGTCATGGCGTCGGCGGTGCCGAGCAGCAGATTGATCGCGCCGGGCCCCAGCGTGGCCGAGCACACCCCGGCCCGGCCGGTCAGCCGCCCGTAGATCTCCGCCATGAACGAGGCGGCCTGCTCGTGGCGCACCAGGACGTACCGGATCCCGGAGCCGTTCAGGGCGTCGACGAAGCGGATGTTCTCCTCACCGGGAATCCCGAAGACGTACTCCACGCCCTCGGCCCGCAGACAACGCACCAACAGGTGCGCGACGTCCTCCAGTGCTGCCGTGTCCCGCGACCCGGTCGCGTCTTCGCTGCCCATGAGACGAACGTAGGCACGCCCGCCTGCCCCGGCCACTCATCAGCCGCCGGCGGAGCCATTCGGAGGCGTTGTGGTGGCGCCCGCCGCGGTCGGCCCGCACGCTGGATCCCGTTGTGGACGTGCCGCCGTGCGCCGTGCGGGGGCAGGGCTCTGGGAGGACCGTGTGACCGCTTCGTCGCCCGCCACCGACGCACCGCCGGCCCGGTACGACGACCTACGTGCTCTGGTGATCAACTGCACCCTCAAACGCTCGCCGGAGACGAGCAACACCCAGGGGCTGATCGACCGCAGCATCGGCGTCATGGACGCGCAGGGAGTGCACGTCGATGTCGTCCGGGCGGTGGACCACGACATCGCCACCGGTGTGTGGCCCGACATGACGGAGCACGGCTGGGAGACGGACGCCTGGCCGGACCTCTACCGGCAGGTCCTGGCGGCCGACATCCTCGTGCTGGCCGGCCCCATCTGGCTGGGCGACAACAGTTCCGTGATGAAGCGGGTGATCGAGCGCCTCTACTCCTGCTCCAGCCTGCTCAATGAGGCCGGGCAGTACGCCTATTACGGCCGCGTCGGCGGTTGCCTGATCACCGGCAACGAGGACGGCGTCAAGCACTGCGCCATGAACGTCCTCTACAGCCTGCAGCACCTGGGCTACACCATCCCTCCCCAGGCGGACGCCGGATGGATCGGCGAGGCGGGTCCCGGCCCCTCGTATCTCGACCCCGGCTCGGGCGGCCCGGAAAACGACTTCACCAACCGCAACACCGCCTTCATGACCTGGAACCTGCTGCACCTGGCCCGGGCGTTGAAGGACCTCGGTGGCATTCCCGCATACGGCAACCAGCGCACCGCGTGGGACGCCGGCTGCCACCGCGACTACGAGAACCCCGAGCACCGGTAGGAACACGACGTACTACGTCAGAGTTCCGTCATGGTTCGCGCACCCCGAACCCCGACCACCGCCGAGCCGGTCGGGTCACAGGCTCTGGGCGGGCCAGTTCAGCAGTCGGGCGCCGATGACCGCGGTCTGGAGCATGTAGCGGTGGGCGGGGTCGGCGGGGTTGGCGCCGGTGAGTTTGTGGATGCGTTCCAGGCGGTAGGTCAGGGCGCGCACGCTCAGGGAGAGACGGCGGGCCGCTTCGGCCGCCACGCAGCCGCAGTCGAAGTACGCGGTGAGGGTGTCCAGGAGGACCTGGGCGCCGCCGCGGGCGCTGGTGAGCGGGCCGAGGGCGTCGAGGACGAGGTCGGCCATGGCCTGGCGGTCCCGGGTGAGGACGGGGTAGACCAGCAGGTCGGCGGCGCGCAGTACCGGGTCGTCGAGTTCGAGGCGTTCGGCGAGTTCGAGGGTGTTCAGTGCCTCTTCGTAGGACTGGACGACCCCGCCGGGGCCTGGCTGGGGGCGGCCGATGGCGATGCGTCCGCCGTCCGTGGCCGCGTACGCCCGCTTGGCGAAGTAGGTGAGGACGTCGTCCTGGTCGCCGGGCGCGACGCACAGCATCCGGCCGTCCTTGGTGGTGAGCAGGATGTTGCGGTCGCCGAAGCGTGCGATGAGGGACTGTTCCACCTGTCGTGGCACTACGGCGCCCTCGTCGTAGGCGGTCGTGCCCTGCGCGACGGCGACGGCGTGCGCGTGGGAGAGGCGCAGGCCGAAGCGCTCGGCGCGCTCGGCGAGGCGGCCCAGGTCGCTGCGGCCGTAGAGGAGGTCGTCGATGAACTCGCGGCGCGCCGCCTCCTCCTTCCGTACGGCGAGGAACTGTGCCCGTTCGTAGCCCTCGGCGAAGGCGTCGATGACCTGTTGGATCGCGGCAAGTGTGCTGTCGGCGGAACCGGGCGTCGTGGGCCAGGCGGCGCGGGCCGCGGACAGGTGGGCGCTGACGAGGGCGCGCAGGCCGTGGCCGGCGTTGGCGGCCCGCTCGCCAAGGGCGCGGCGTGACTCGATCTCGTCGCGGGTGAGGCGCCGACCGGTGGCCGAGACCTCCGCCAGGAGCAGGGCATAGCCGCTCAGATAGTCCTCGGGTATGTCGTGCCCCGTCACGTCGTCCCCCGGTTTCTTGACGGCCCGGTGACGACTTCTTAGCGGCGACCGGCATGCAGACCCTAGTGAACACTGCCGGGAACCGGCAATGCGCTGGCCGGTACCTGACATGCACGATGAGCGCAGGGGAGCACGGCGGATGGTCTCGGTGCCGGACGCCTGGGCGGTGTCCGGCACCGACAGCCGGAGGGGAGCCGTGCGCCACCGGAACAGGCAGGCAGCACAACACGACGAGCGGGGGGTGGGGGCATGTGGTCGTTTCTCGTGGCTGTCAGCGGTTTTCCCACCATCCTGTTCACGGCCGCGCTCGTCGTGGTCGTCGGCTTCTGGCTGCTGGTCGCCGTCGGAGCGGCGGAGTCGCACGGCTTCGACGGCCACGTGCACTTCGACGCCTGGGGGATGGGCGGGGTCCCGGTCACGGTCGTCTTCTCCCTGGTGACCGCGATCGGCTGGTTCCTGAGTCTGAGCGCGACCGTCCTGCTCGATCCCCTGGCGTCCTCCGGGGTGGTCCGCGGGCTGGCCGGGCTCGTGGTCCTGGCGGGGGCACTGCTGATCGCCTGGCGTGTGACCCGCCTGCTCGTACGGCCGTTGCGCCACCTCTTCCCCGATGAACCGGGGCCGTCCCGGCTGGACTTCGTGGGACTCACCTGCACCATCCGCACGGGGCGGGTGGACGCCGGGTTCGGGCAGGCCGAGGTCGCGGCGAAGGACGGCTCCACCGCGGTGGTGCAGGTCCGCCAGACCGCGGACGAGGTCCTCACCAGCGGTAGCACCGGCCTGTTGTACGCCTACGACGAAGTCGGCGAGTTCTTCTGGGTCGCGCCGTACGACACGGCGCTCGACCCGCGGGGCCACGGCACCTGAGTCGCCCGCGCCCGCTCCGCGCCGCACCTTCTCACCCGCTTGAAGTTCCTTACGCCTCAAGGACGTTTGCCATGGATGTCATCTCCTTGGGCATCGGCGTGCTCGTCGCCGTTGTCCTCCTCATCGCGATCACCATGCTGTTGGTGGTCGGCCGGCTGTTCCGCAAGGTGGAACAGGGGCGGGCGCTGATCATCTCCAAGACGAAGAAGGTGGATGTCACCTTCACCGGCGCCGTGGTGCTGCCGGTGCTGCACAAGGCCGAGTACATGGACATCTCGGTGAAGACCATCGAGATCCGCCGCACCGGCCGCGAGGGTCTGATCTGCCAGGACAACATCCGCGCCGACATCCACATCAGCTTCTTCGTAAGGGTCAACAAGACGGTCGAGGACGTCATCAAGGTCGCGCAGGCCATCGGCACCGAGACCGCGAGCGACGCGGCGGCGATCCAGGAATTCTTCGCGGCGAAGTTCTCCGAGGCCCTCAAGACGGTCGGCAAGCAGCTGGACTTCGTCGACCTGTACACCAAGCGCGAGGAGTTCCGGGACCGGATCATCCAGGTCATCGGCACCGACCTCAACGGCTACCACCTCGATGACGCGGCCATCGACTTCCTCGAGCAGACGCCGATGACGCAGCTCGACAACCAGAACATCCTCGATGCCCAGGGCATCCGCAAGATCACCGAACTGACGACGATCGAGCACGTCCGCACCAACGAGTTCCAGCGCACCGAGCAGAAGGAGATCACCCGGCAGAACGTCGACGCCCGGGAGACCATCCTGGAGCTGGAGCGCCGGCAGGCCGAGGCCGAGATCAAGCAGCGGCGCGAGGTCGAGACCCTCCGCGCCCGCGAGGAGGCCGCGACCGCGAAGGTGCAGGAGGAGGAACGGCTCGGCTCGCAGGGCGCGTTCATCCGCACCGAGGAGCAGCTCGGCATCCAGCGTGAGAACCAGGCCCGCGAGATCGCCGTCGCGCAGAAGAACCGTGAGCGGGTCATCGCCGTCGAGAACGAGCGCATCGAGAAGGACCGGCTGCTGGAGGTCATCGCCCGGGAACGGGAGACGGGCCTGACGCGTATCGCCGCCGACAAGGAGGTCGAGGCCGAGAAGCGGGAGATCGCCGAGGTCATCCGGGAGCGGGTCGCCGTGGACCGTACGGTCGCCGAGCAGGAGGAGTCCATCAAGAAGCTGCGGGCCGTGGAGGAAGCCGAGCGCGGACGGCAGACCGTGATCATCGCCGCCGAGGCACAGGCCCAGGAGAAGCTGGTCAAGGACATCAAGGCGGCCGAGGCGGCGGAGACCGCGGCCAAGCACCGCGCCGCCGAGCAACTGACGCTCGCCGAAGCCCGGTTGAAGTCGGCCGACCTCGACGCGCGGGCCAAGCTGCGGCTCGCCGAGGGCATCCAGGCCGAGTCCGCAGCCGCGGGCCTCGCCGACGTGCAGGTCCGCGACAAGGCGGCCGAGGTCACCGAGAAGGCCGGCCGTGCCGAAGCCGTGGCCACCGAGGCGCGACTGCGTGCCGAGGCGGAGGGCACCGAGGCCCGGCTGCGCGCCGAAACCGAGGGCTCGCGGGCCAAAGCGCTCGCCGAGGCCACCGGTATCGGCGAGAAGCTCAAGGCCGAGGCGGAGGGCCTCAGCCAGAAGGCCGTCGCGATGGCGGCGCTGGACGACGCGTCCCGTGGCCACGAGGAGTACCGGCTGCGGATCCAGGCCGAGAAGGAGATCCGGCTGGCCGGACTCGAAGTCCAGCGGCAGGTCGCCGAGGCGCAGGCCACGGTGCTCGCCACCGGACTGGAGAACGCCGACATCAACATCGTCGGCGGCGAGTCGGTCTTCTTCGACCGCCTCGTCTCCTCGATCGCACTCGGCAAGGGCGTGGACGGTTTCATGCGGCACTCCGAGACCGCGCAGGCGCTGGCGAAGCCGTGGCTGGACGGCACGTCGAGCTTCACCGACGACCTGAGCCGAATCCTCGGCTCGGTGTCCACGGCCGACGTGCAGAACCTGACGGTCTCCGCGCTGCTGATGAAGCTGATGAGGACGGGCGGCGCCGGCGCCGGGCAGGTGCAGCAACTGCTCGACAAGGCAGGCGAGCTGGGTCTCTCCGACATGCCACTCGCCGCCCTGAACGGCGGCGTCAGAGTCTGACCGCCAAGCCGGGTCCGGAGCCGCCGAACAGGGGACGGCGGCTCCGGACCTCATGTCCCGCCTTGCTGAGAGGGATCCCATGACCACCGGCCTGGACACCGGTACGTACGACGTGCTGCGCGACCGGCTCGCCGCACAGGCAGGCGAACTCGCCCGGCGTGCCGAGGCGCTCAACACCCGCCGCACCGAGCGGTTCGGCTCGACCCGGCTGGAACTCACCGGCACCGAACGCATCCGCACCGAGCACCACTGTGTGCCCCGCGACCTCGTCTCCGTCGGTGACGTCCTGCTCTTCGGATACGACGTCTTCCTCGGCCTCGAGCCGGAGACGACGGTGGGCGACGTCCTCGCGCTGTACGACCGAGACCTGAACCGGCTGCCCGAGGACGCCGTCCCCGGTCTGCTCGACGACCCCGCCTTCGTACGGGAACTCGTCGCTCTGTACCGCTACTACCGTGCGGCTCACCTCCTCCAGCTGCGGCACGTGGACGGCAAGTTGCTCGCCGTCTTCCAGACCGGTGAGAAGGCCGACGACATCCGCGTACTGCGGTGGGCCCTCTCGGCGGACGGCCGGGCGTCGTTCCTGGACGCACGCGGTGAGCGCGATCACGTCTTCCCGTCCTCGCACGACTTCGAGTGGCACGAGACGACCCGCGAGGACCACGTACTCGGCCGCCACCCGCACGTCTCCATCGAGGGCGAGGTCTTCGTCGAGACGGTCGGTGGCACCCTCACTGTCAAGATCGAGGACGACACCGAGACGGGAGAGGGGATCTACGCCGAGCCGGTCGACGAACCGCTCCAGTCCCTCGCCGACGCGGACATCGCGTACGCGCGCGTGGGCGGCCTTATGCTGCTCCGCATCCGCCCCTACAAGGAGGACGCGCACCGCCACCTGGTCTTCAACACGCTCACCAGGTCCGTGGTGCGCCTCGACGGCATCGGGCAGGCGTGCCGCCGCCTCCCCGCGGACCAGGGAATCGTCTTCCCCGGCGGCTACTGCCTGGCCACGGGGGCGTACAAGACGTTCGACGGAACCGCCGCCCCTGTGGACACGGCAGCCCTGGAGTACGAGCGGGTGATCCGCTCGCCCAACGGCGAGGACGTCCTTTTCGCCTTCCACGCGCGTATGGAGGGCCGCAGCCTCCTGCTCCCGTACAACATGATCCGCAAGGAGTTCGCCGCTCCGCTGTCCTGCCACGGCTGGGCGCTCTTCGACGACGGCACGCTGACGGTGCTGCGGGCGGACACCGATGAGCCGACACGCGTGCACCCGTTGCAGCTCTGGCGGTCCCCGTACGTCTCGGACACCTACGCCGATGCCCAGCCTTCCGAAGCCGGCCCGCTGGGACGTGTCGGCAACGCCGATCTCGTCCGGGGCATCTCCGACTGCCTGTCCCTCACACGCGCCGCCTCGCAGACCGCTCCGACGGCAGAGGTGTACGAGGCGCTGCTCGCCGCCTGTGTCCGCGCGGCCGACACCTATCACTGGCTCGGCGACGCCGATCTGGGCGACCTGCGCACTCCGCTGGACGCGGTCCGCGCCACGGCCGAGCAGGTACTGGCCGAATTCGAGACGGTCCAGGCCCTCACCCGCCAGGCCGCCGACGCACTCGCGGAGGCCGCCGCGCACATCGCCTCGGTCGTACGACGCCTGCGCGGTGAGGCACCCCGCGACGCCCCCGCCTGGGTGAACGGCCTGGCCGAACTTCGTCGCGTCCAGGGTTACTTGCTCACGCTCAAGGAGCTGCGGTACGCCGACACCGTCCGTATCGACGAGCTCGCCGCCGACGCGGAGGCCGACCTCGCCTCGTTCGGGCAGCGTGCCGTCGCCTTCCTGGCCCGTGGGGATGCCTTCACCGGTCACCACCAGGCCGTCGAAGGGCTCGTCGCGGAGGCCGAGTCGCTCGCCACCGTCGCCGAGGCGGTGCCTGTCACCACCCGCATCGACGAACTGACCGACGGACTGCGGACCGTCACCGAGGTCGTCGCCGGACTGGACATCGGCGACGCCACGGTGCGGACGTCCATCCTGGAGCGCGTCGCGGAGGTGCTGGGTGGTGTCAACCGCGCCCGTGCCACGCTCGACGCCCGCCGCCGCGAACTCCTCGACCACGAGGGGCGTGCCGAGTTCGCCGCCGAGTTCGCTCTGCTCGGCCAGTCGGTCACGAGCGCGCTCACCGCCGCGGGGAGCCCGGAGTCCTGTGACGAGCAACTCGCGCGGCTGCTGGTGCAGGTGGAGAACCTGGAAGCCCGCTTCCCGGAGTTCGACGACTTCCTCGACGAGCTGGCGGACAAGCGGACCGAGGTGTACGAGGCGTTCGCGGCCCGCAAGCAGACCCTCGCCGACGCCCGCGCCCGCCGGGCCGAACAGCTCGTCGCCTCGGCGTACCGGGTCCTGGAAACGGTCGCGCGCCGGGCCGCCGCGCTCGCCGACACCGACGCGGTCAGTACGTACTTCGCCTCCGACCCGATGCTCGCCAAGGTCCGGCGCACCGCGGACGAGCTGCGCGAACTCGGCGACCGGGTAAGGGCGGAGGAACTGGACGGCCGGTTGAAGGCCGCCCGCCAGGAAGCGTCCCGCGCCCTGCGCGACCGCACCGACCTGTACACCGACGACGGCCGCGTCATCCGCTTGGGCAGCCACCGGTTCGCCGTGAACACCGAGCCCCTGGACCTCACCCTGGTCCCGGCCGCCGACGGCCTCGCCTTCGCGCTCACCGGCACCGACTACCGCTCACGGATCACGGACCCGGACTTCGCCGCCACCCGCCCGTACTGGGACCGGCTGCTGCCCTCCGAATCGCCCCAGGTCTACCGCGCCGAGCACCTCGCGGCCCGGCTGCTGGACGAGCACGGCCCGGCCGCCCTCACGGAGGCCGACCTCCCCGACCTCGTACGACAGGCCGCGGAGACGGCGTACGACGAAGGCCACGAGCGCGGCGTCCACGACCACGACGCGACCGCGATCCTCACCGCGGTGCTGCGCCTGCACGAGAGCGCGGGCCTCCTCCGTCACGAGCCCGCCGCCCGCGCCGCCGCCCAGCTGTTCTGGGCCCACACGCTTCCCGCCGAGGAGCGCGCGACCCTGAAACGCCGCGCGGTGTCGCTCGCCCGCGCCCGCGACACGTTCGGCCTCACGTCCGCGATCGCCGACTTCCGGGCGGAACTGGCAGTCCACGTCGGCGAGGCGTCCGCCGTGTACCTCTTCGAGGAACTGACGACCGACCCCGACGGCTTCGTCGTCAGCGCGGCCACCCGCACACTGCTCGACAAGTTCCGCCGGACGGTGGGCACGTCGGCGTACGACGAGGACCTCACCGCCCTCGACGACCTCGCCGCGCGCCGCCAGCTCGTCGAGGCGTGGCTGTCCTCGTACAGCTCCGCCACCGGCACGGACATCACCCCCGGAGACCTCGCCGAGGCGGTGGCCGCCGAACTCTGCCCGGACCTGCCGCGTTACGAGTCCGACGCGCCGCTGACCGAGACGGTCAGGGGACTGCTGGGCACGCATCCGCGCATCACCGACCGTTCCCTGACCATCCGCGTCGACGAATTCCTCCCCCGTACCAGGGAGTTCAGGGCGAAGGACACCCCGGCCTTCCGCGCCTACCAGCAGCAGCGCACCACCCTCGTGACCGCCGAACGCACCCGGCTACGGCTGGACGAGTACCGCCCCCGGGTGATGTCCTCGTTCGTCCGGGGCCGCCTCATCGACGAGGTCTACCTCCCCCTCATCGGCGACAACCTCGCCAAACAGCTCGGCACCACAGGCGAGGCGAAGCGCACCGACACCGGCGGCCTGCTCCTGCTCATCTCCCCGCCCGGCTACGGCAAGACGACCCTCATGGAGTACGTCGCCGACCGCCTCGGCCTCGTCCTCGTCAAGGTCGACGGGCCCTCGCTCGGCAGCGCCGTCACCTCCTTCGACCCGGCCGACGCACCGAACGCCACCGCCCGCCAGGAGGTGGAGAAGATCAACTTCGCGTTGGAGGCGGGCAACAACACCCTTCTCTACCTGGACGACATCCAGCACACCTCGCCCGAGCTGCTCCAGCGGTTCATCCCGCTGTGCGACACCACGCGCCGCGTCGAGGGCGTGTGGAACGGCGAGCCGCGCACCTACGACCTGCGCGGCAAGCGCTTCGCGGTCTGCATGGCGGGCAATCCCTACACCGAGTCCGGCAGCCGCTTCCACGTCCCCGACATGCTCGCCAACCGCGCCGACGTCCGGAACCTCGGCGACGTCCTGACCGGCAAGGAGGACGCCTTCGCCGTCAGCTTCGTCGAGAACGCCCTCACCGCGAACCCGGTCCTCGCGCCGCTCGCCGGGCGAGAGCGCACCGACCTGGACCTGCTGATCCGGTTGGCCGAGGGCGACCCGACCGCCCGCGCCGACCGCCTCACCCACCCCTACGCCGCCGCCGAACTGGACCGGATCCTCGCCGTCCTGCGCCATCTGCTCACAGCCCGCGCGACCGTCCTCGCCGTCAACGCGGCCTACATCGCCTCCGCCGCCCGGACCGACGCCACCCGCACGGAGCCGCCCTTCCGGCTCCAGGGCTCCTACCGCACCATGAACAAGATCGCCCAACGCATCCAGCCGGTCATGAACGACACCGAACTCGCCGCCGTCATCGACGACCACTACACGGCCGAGGCGCAGACACTCACGACCGGCGCGGAGGCGAACCTGCTGAAACTGGCCGAACTGCGCGGCACCCTCACCACCGAACGGGCGCTCCGCTGGGCGGAGGTGAAGGCCGCGTATCTCCGTGCGCAGGCCCTCGGCGGCACGGAGGAGTCCCCTCTGACCCGTGCGGTCGCCGCGCTCGGCCTGCTCGCCGACCGGATCTCCGCCGTGGAGTCCGCGATCAACCGGGCCGCCGACCCACGCCACCCGATGGCCAACCCCACCGCCAGGCACGCCGTCGGGCCGCGGGGGCGAGCGTCGGACAGTACCTAACCGACGGCGCAGCGGCTCCATCGGGCGGCGAAAGGCCGGTCCTCGGACACACTCCGTATCGGCAGGCCGGTTGTATCGTTCGAAGTGCCGGCCCGGTCGTACGTCCTCGTGGCCGTGTGGGTCGGTGGTCGAGAGCGAGGCAGGAGCCGAGCGTGCGTGCGCGGGACTTGGCGGTGGAGTACGAGACAGTCGGTGTCGACAGCGACGCCCTGGACGCCGCACGATTGATGGCCGAACACCGGCTGCCCGCGCTTCTGGTGGTGGACGAGCGGGGCGCGCCGAAGGCGATCCTGCCCGCTTCCCAGATGATCAAGATCCTGGTGCCGGGGTACGTCGTGGAGGACCCCACGCTCGCGGCGGTCGTCGACGAGCGCCACGCCGACCGACTGTGCGAGGCGCTCGCGGGACGCAAGGTCGGCGACTGTCTGTCGAAGAGCGCGCCACCGCCCGCCATCGCCGCCCCGGACGACACCGCACTGGAGGTCGCGGCCCAGATGGCACAGGTCCGCAGCCCGTTGGTGGCCGTCGTCGACAAGGACAGCAGTGGTACGCGGCTGCTCGGAGTCATCACCGCCTCGCACCTGCTGGAGCGGCTGCTCGCCGCCGCGGCGTGCTGACGGCCGCTGTCACGAGTGCCGTGCCGCGAGCAGCGCCATGAACACGGCCCTGCTGCCGTCGCTGCTGAGGTTCCGTGTCAGCGGGTGGCCGACTGCTGACCGAGCTTCCCGGCCCGCCTGACCCTTGGCCTAGGCAACCCGGGTGGACTCTGCGGTCAGGTTGCCGGATTCAGGCAACCTGCGGCCCCTCAAGGTGCCCGCCAAGAATCTGTTAAGGACGCGTCAAGGGCCTGTAGGGTTCCCAGCGGTGTGCCGGGAAGCCTGGTCGGCGAGCAGGGGATCACTCTCTCTTCCGATCGGGGCGTTCAGCATGGACCAGCGCCATGACGACGAACGCGAGCGGCATGTCCAGGCCCAGGGAGCGCGCCGCGGCCGGGCCGACCGCGGGCAGCGCGAACGCCTCCGGCTCCACCATCGCCCTGGGACTCGTGCTGGGCCTGGCCTTCGGCGTCCTGCTGCCGCTCGGCGTCAACGCGCTGGTCCGCTTCCGGTTGCTGGGCGCGGAGCCGAAGCTGCGGCCGCTGCTGCCGCCGGCGCAGGCGTCCTTCGAGCCGCTCGGCGGGGTACTGGCGGAGCTCGCGAAGTTCACGGCGTTGCTGGTCTTCGGCGCGCTGCCGACCCCGAGGCTGTTCGGGGACCTGTCGTGGGGCGGCTACGCGACGGTGGTCCTGGCGATCTTCCAGTCCGGCATCCCGCAGGACGAGGAGGCGTTCACCCTCGTCGCCGTGTGCATCGCCTTCTCGATCACCGCGCACGGCTCCACGGACGTGCCGATCGCCCGCGCCTTCGACGTCGACGACCTGACGGGTATCCCGGACGGACCCAATAGGGACCACACCGTGAGCAAAGCTCCGCAACCGCTCGGAGGAACCGGAGAAACGTGAGCGACTGGCACAGCTGGGCGGCGATCGTCGTGTTCGTCGGCGCGTACGCCCTGATCATCAGCGAGAAGATCCACCGCGTCGCCGTGGCCCTGGGCGGCGCGGGACTGATGCTGGCGATCGGGGCGACCGACGACGTCTCGGCGTTCTACTCCGAGGACTCCGGCGTCGACTGGAACGTCATCTTCCTGCTGATGGGCATGATGATGATCGTCGGCGTGCTGAAGAAGACCGGCATGTTCGAGTACCTGGCCATCTGGTCCGTGAAGAAGGCGAAGGCCAAGCCCTTCCGGGTCATGGCCATGCTCGTCGTCATCACGGCCGTCGGCTCCGCGCTCCTCGACAACGTCACCACGGTCCTGCTGATCGCCCCGGTGACGCTGCTGGTCTGCGAGCGCCTCGCGCTGCCGGCCCCTCCCTTCCTCATCGCGGAGGTGTTCGCCTCCAACATCGGCGGCACCGCGACCCTCGTCGGCGATCCGCCCAACATCATCATCGCCAGCCGGGCCGGCCTGACCTTCAACGACTTCCTGGTCCACCTCGCCCCGCTGGTGGCGGTGCTGGTCGTCGTTCTTGTCGCGTTGTGCCGGGTGATGTTCCGCAAGTCCTTCGTGTACGACGAGGACCGCGCCGCGGAGATCATGGCCCTGGAGGAGCGGGAGGCCATCAAGGACCCCCGCCTGCTGGTCCAGGGCCTGATCGTCCTCGTCCTGGTCGTGGCGGGTTTCGTCCTGCATCCGGTGCTGCACTACGAGCCGAGCATCGTCGCCCTGCTCGGCGCCGGACTGCTGGTCGCCGTCTCCACCGCCGACACGAGCGAGGTCCTGTCCGAGGTCGAGTGGCCCACCCTCGCCTTCTTCGCCGGCCTGTTCATCATGATCGGCGGCCTCATCGACACCGGTGTGATCGACGAGGTCTCCAAGGCGCTGGCCAATGCCATCGGCACGAATGAACTCGGGGGCTCCCTGACCCTCCTGGGAGCCTCGGCGGTGCTGTCCGGCGTTGTCGACAACATCCCGTACGTCGCCACCATGGCGCCCATCACCAGCGACCTGGTCCACAACATGGGCGCCGGCGGTGACCACGTCATGTGGTGGGCCCTCGCCCTCGGCGCCGACCTGGGCGGAAACGCCACCGCCATCGGTGCCTCCGCGAACGTCGTCGTCCTCGGCATCGCCGAACGCAACCGCCAACCCATCACCTTCTGGCAGTTCACCAAGTACGGCCTGATCGTCACCGCCGTCACCGTGACCATCTCCCTCGGCTACGTGTGGCTGCGCTACTTCGCCCTCGGCTGACCCGTGGCCGACGCGGCGTACGGTCGCGTGTCTCGGCAGACATCCACACACGAACATCCCCGGTTCCCGCAACGCCAAGCGCCGGCAGGACGTGCCGGTGCCGGCACGATTGGTCCACCTCATCCTCCGCACACCACGCGGCGAATCGGGATGCCGCACGTGGAGTTATTACGGGAAGCTGACGTGGCGGTCGAACCCCTCATGCCTCAATCACCTCATGGACAACTCTGGTCCTGCCCTCCACCGACCCCTGGTGGTGGCGAAGGCCCGAGGAGCGACATATGAGCAGGCACAACAGGCGCAGGTCACCTTTACAGGTCAAGCTGACCCTCGTCGGAGCGGGAATGCTCGCCGCGGCGGCCGCTGTGACGACGGTGACCGTCGCCTCGGCGGGAGAGGTCTCCCGCGGGCACGACGACGCGGGGAGCGCGAAGGCCGGAGCCGACCACGCGGTCTTCGTGCAGGGCAACGAACTCGACGGCAACACAATTCACGTCTTCAAGCGCGCGCAGGACGGCAGGCTGAGTTCCGCGGGCGCCTATGCGACCGGTGGCAAGGGCGGGGACCAGGTCGACGCGCCCACCGACTCGCTCGCCTCGCAGGGCTCGCTCGTCTACGACGACCGGTCCGGCCTGCTCCTCGCGGTCAACGCGGGCAGCGGCACCGTGACGTCCTTCCGAGTCGAGGGACAGAGGCTGACGGACCGCCGGGTGGTGCGTTCGGGCGGGGACTTCCCTTCGTCGATCGCGGTCTCGGGAAGGCTCGCGTACGTCATGAACGCGGGCGGGGCGGGCAGCGTCCAGGGTTTCCGGATCACGGCCAAGGGCCTGGAACCGCTGCGTGACGCTCACCGTTCCCTCAGGCTGGACAACAAGAAGGTGCCGCTGTTCAGCAGTTCACCCGGGCAGGTCGCGTTCACTCCCGGCGGTCGTGAACTGGTCGTGACCACCAAGTCCGCCAACACCGTCGAAGTCTTCCCGATGACGCGCGACGGACGCCCCGCGCGGCGGGCGGTGGTCAACGACTCTGCCGGTGCCGTCCCGTTCGCGATCACCTTCGACAAGGCCGGCCGGATGCTGGTCGCCGAGGCCAAGGAGTCCACGGTCAGTACGTACAAGGTTCGCGTCGACGGCACCCTCAAGGTCGTCCAGAAATCACTGCCCAACGGTCAGAACACGCTGTGCTGGCTGGAGCGTGCCGGTGACTTCTTCTACGGCGGCAACACCGGCAACTCGACCGTCACCGGTTACCGCACGGACCGTCAGGGCGGGCTGGCGCTCACCAACGACGTCGGGGTGGCCGCCCCGCCATCGGCCAAGTCCCAAGGTGTCATCGACCTGGCGGTGACCAAGGACGAGAAGTTCCTGTACGTGCAGAACGCGACTTCCGGCACCGTCGACGGCTTCCGCATCGGCCGGAACGGCGCGCTGACCAAGGTCGGCACGACCACTGGACTGCCCCCCTTCGCCGAGTCCGGCATGGAGGGCATCGCCGCGGTGTAAAGAAGCGGCCACCGCGGCCCCGGCGCCCCGAACAGTCCCTGTCCGGGGCGCCGGTCCCGGCCCGCTGCCGTTTCGACAGCGGCGAGGCGGTGGGGCAGCCGTTCGATGGCGTGACTGCGGCCCGGGGCGTCCTGCGGCCGGCTGCCGAGTTCGGGGTACCCAACGCCACGGCCGCCGTCCGCAAGGGTCCTGGCCCGCCCCGTCGTTGTCAGTGGTGACCACTAGTTTGGAGTCACTGGAAGACGGCCGAAGCGGCCGACCGGGCCTTTGGGGAGGGGTGTGCTGTGTCCGCTGCGCAGGCACGACAGTCGGGGAACACGACGTATCTGGAGCTGTCCCAGGAGAGCGGCGGTGCCCACAAGTTCTACGAGGTGACCGTCGAGGGGACCACCGTCTCCGTGCGGTACGGACGGATCGGTGTGGACGGGCAGCGTCAGACCTCCGCGTTTCCGACCGTCGAGAAGGCGAACGCGGCGGCGGCGAAGAAGATAGCGGAGAAAGTGCGCAAGGGGTACGCGCCTGCCGTCCAGGGGCAGCGCGCGGCCCGGGCCGTGACGCGCCGTCAGGTGACGTCCGCCCCGTCCACGGCGCGGGCGACGGCGCCGGTGCTGTGGCGGTTCCGTACGGGCGCCTCGGCGTTCGGCATCCATGTCGACGAGGACCGCTGCTGGGTGGGCAACCAGCACGGCAGCGTCTACAACCTGAGCCACGACGGTGAGGTGTTGGCTCACTACTCCCTGCCGGACGGGGTGAAGTGCCTGGTGGCGGACGACTTCTGGATCTACGCGGGCTGTGACGACGGCCGGGTGTACGACCTCTCCTCGAAGGTGCCGTTCGCGGCCTACGAGATAGCGGCCGAGGTGGACATCTTCTGGCTGGACATTCACGCGGGCGTACTGAACGTCTCCGACCGCAACGGCGGTCTGACGGTCATCGACCACGAGGACGAGCTCCAGTGGTCGCGCAACTCGTCCGGGGACAACGCGTGGATGGTGCGGGCCGACGACCACGCCGTGTACCACGGGCACAGCCGCGGTGTGACGGCGTACGCGGCCGACGGCGCCGGCCAGCTCTGGCACACCGCGACCAACGGCAATGTGCTCTTCGGATGGCAGGAGGAGAACGCCGTCTACGCCGGGACGGGGCGGCGGGTCGTCCAGCGGCTCGCCAAGTCCGACGGGCGGATCGAGGCCTCCTACTCGTGCGACGCCGCGGTGTACTCGTGCGCCACGTCCCCCGGCGGGCGGTACGTCTTCGCGGGCGACTCCGCTTCCTCCGTCTACTGCTTCACCGCCGACGGCTCCCGGCTGTGGAAGCTCGGCACGGGCGGCGGCTCGGCGCTGTCGATGCAGTACCACGACGAAAGGCTGTACATCGTCTCCACGGACGGCTCGCTCGCCTGCATCGACGCGAGCGAGGCCGCGATCAACGCCGCCCAGTCGGGCACCGTCCCGGTCGCCGCGGACATCAAACTGGCGGCCGCCCTGCCGACGTACGCACCGCTGACCACCGCCGCCTCCGTCGCCACGGTCAGCGCCGTCCCCGCGCCGGGGAGCGGGGTAGTCGTGGAGTGCACTCAGGACGGGGGCCGAGTGCGCGTGCACGTGGTCTCCGAGGGCTATGAGCCGAGTTGGAACGTCCAGTTCCCGCGCGCGATACGCCAGCCCGGCGCCCGCTATGTGGTGGACGCGCTGCACTCCTCGGCGGGTGGCTTCTACCGGGTGCGCGGAGAGATCAGGCGTCTGGTGTGACGCTCACGGACCAGATCAGGTAGGTGCGGGTACCCGACGTACTTGGTGCCGATTCCGTTCCAGGTCGACCTCTTCCACGACCGCCTCCGCAGGGTTCTCAAGGGTGAAGCGGCAGTTCGGTGGCGACGGTGAAACCGCCTTCCGGCCGCCGGTACGTCTGGAGTCGCCCGCCCACCGAACTGGCGCGTTCGCGCATGCCGATGACGCCGAAGCCACTGCCCGGGACCGGCGGCGCGGGAGCCTTGCTGCCGTCGTCGTCGATCGTGATCCGCACCTTGTCCTTGGAATACGAGAGCAGCACGCGCGCCTCCTTCACGGCGGCGTGCTTGGTGACGTTGGTCAGCGCCTCCTGCACGATCCGGAAGGCGGTCAGGTCCACGCTCGGGGCCAGCGGTCGCGCCTCCCCCTCGGTGGCGACGACGACGTCGAGCCCGGTGGAGGCGAACGCGGCGGTCAGTTCGGAGAGCCGGCCGAGTCCGGGGGACGGTTCCAGGGGCGCGTCGGGATCGTTGGCCTGGCGCAACAGGCCGACGGTGGCCTTGAGTTCACGCAGCGCCGAGGACGTGGTGTCGGCGAGGTCGCCCAGGATCCGCCGCGTCTGGTCGGGGTGGCTGCGCGCGAGGTGCGCGGCGGTCCCGGCCAGGGCGTTGGCCAGCGCGAGGTGGTGGGCGACGACGTCGTGGAGGTCGCGCGCGATGCGCATGCGCTCCTCGGCGACCCGGTGCCGCGCCTCTTCGTCGCGGGTGCGCTCGGCGTGTTCGGCGCGCGCGTGGACGGCTTCCAGGTAGGCGCTGCGCAGCCGGGCCGTGGTGCCCCAGGCGACCGGCACCAGCAGCCAGAAGACGGGTCCGACCGTGCGGAAGAACAACGGATGGTCGTAGTGGTCGGCGAGGACGGCTGTGGGCACCACCAGCGCCGAGACACCGAAGAGGCCGATGCGGGCGGTCGCCCGGCTGGTACGGATGGCCAGCCAGTACAGCGCGATCATCACCGGTCCGAGCAGCAGTGGTGTGATCAGATAGCCCGCCACGGTGCCGGTGTTGACGCAGGCGGCGGTCACCGCGACGACCGTACGGGGGTGACCGCGCCGCCACCACAGGGCGGCGCAGGCGACGCCCTCCAGGAGGACGGCCGGCCACCACTCGACCCGCTCGCCGGAGGGCTTCGAACTGCTCCATTCGCTGCCCACCACGGAGAGCGTGAAGACCGCCAGGATGACCGTCGCGTTCACGGCACGGGGGTGGTCCATGGCGAACCGCTGCCAGTTGGTGATCATCGAGAGGGTTTCCTGTCGGATGCGGTGACCATGGCGGGTGCGGCGATCCCGGCGGGTGACCTCGCCGACGAACGGCCCGGAGGGCCGCCCGTGTTCGGCACGGGCGGCCCTCCGGCAGACGGGGACGGTCAGACGCGGGCCGATTCCCGTGCGGCCGGGTCGTCGTGCGCCGGGGGCGCCGGGGCGACGGCGGACTGGTGGACGAGACCCTCGCCCTCCACGTCGACCTTGGGCAGGATCCGGTCCAGCCAGCGCGGCATCCACCAGGCGGCCTTGCCGAGCAGGGCCAGGACCGCCGGCACGAAGGCCATGCGGACGACGAACGCGTCGAACAGGACGGCGATCGCGAGGCCGAAGCCGATCATCTTGATCATGGATTCGCTCGCTCCGACGAAGCCGGAGAACACGGCCATCATGATCAGCGCGGCGGCGACCACGACCCGGGCGCTGTGGCGGAAGCCGCTCTCGACCGCCTGGCGCGGGCTGTCGCCGTGGACGTACGCCTCCCGCATCCGGGCGACGAGGAACACCTCGTAGTCCATCGCGAGACCGAAGACGATGCCCACCAGGAAGATCGGCATCAGGCTCATGATCGGACCGGTGGTCTCCACGCCGAGGAGCGAGGCGCCCCAGCCCCACTGGAAGACGGCGACGACGGAGCCGAGCGCGGCGAGCACCGACAGGAGGAAGCCGACGGCCGCCTTGATCGGGACCAGGATCGAACGGAAGACCACCATCAGGAGCAGGATGGCCAGGCCGACCACCACGATCAGGTAGGGGATCAGGGCCTTCTGGGTCTTCTCCGCCATGTCGATGTTCAGGGCGGTGGTGCCGGTGACCTCGAACTCGGCGCGGGTCGACGCCTCGGTGGCGGGGCGCTCGTTCCGGATGGTCTTGACGAGGTCCTGGGTCTTCTTGTCCGTGGGCGCGGTGGACGGGACGGCGGAGAAGACCGCGGTGTCGCCCGCGGGGTTGAAGCGTGCGGGGGAGACGGAGACGACTCCGTCGGTGGCCTTGATCTTCTTCTCGATGGTCGTGACCGCGGCCTTGGCGTTCGCGGAGCCCCTGGCGTCCACGACGATCGACAGGGGGCCGTTGAAGCCGGGGCCGAAGCCCTTGGCGAGGTCGTCGTAGGCGCGGCGCTCGGTCGTCGAGGTGGGCTTGGCCTCGTCTCCCGTCGTACCCAGCTGGAGGTCCATCACCGGTACGGCGAGCGTTCCCAGGCCCACGACCGACAGCAGGAGCACCGGGAGGGGGCGGCGCAGGACGAAGCGTGCCCAGCGGCTGCCGCCGTTGTTCTCGCCGCCCTCCTTGATCCGGCCGCGCTTGCGGGCCTTGCGGGAGAGTACGGCGTTGGGCCAGAAGCCGAGGAGGGCCGGGACCAGTGTCAGCGCGATGAAGACGCCGACGACGACGGCTCCGGCGGCGGCGAGGCCCATCTTGGTGAGCAGCGGGATGCCGACGACGGACAGGCCGGCGAGGGCGATGACGACGGTGAGGCCGGCGAAGACGACGGCGGATCCGGCGGTTCCGGTGGCGAGGCCCGCGGCTTCCTGCGGGGTGTGGCCCTTGGCGCGTTCCTCGCGGTAGCGGGAGACGATGAAGACGGCGTAGTCGATGCCGCAGGCGAGGCCGAGCATGGTGGCGAGCGTGCCGGTGGTCGAGGACAGGCCGAACGCGCTGGACAGGGCCATGATCGCGGCCATCGAGACGCCCACACCGATGAGCGCGGTGAGCAGCGGGAGCCCGGCGGCGGTCAGTGAACCGAAGGTGATGATCAGGACGACGGCGGCGATGGCGATACCGATCCCCTCGGCCGCTCCGCCCGCGGAGGGGGTGGTCGCCAGTGCCGTGCCGCCGACCTCGACCGTCAGGCCGGACTTCTTGGCCTGCGCTATCGCGTCCTTCAGGGCGTTCTTGCTGGCGTCGGTGAGGTCATCGGGCTTCACCTTGTACGTGACAGTGGCGTACGCCGTCGTCGCGTCCTTGCTGATCGCCTTCGCCTGGAAGGGGCTGACCGCGCCGGCGACCTGCGAGCCGTCGGCCGCGTCGTCGACCAGCTTGTTGATGGCCTTCTTGTTGTCGGCGGCGGTGATCTTCTGGCCGTCGGGGGCGACGAAGACGATCCGGGCGTTGGCGCCGTTGGCGGTCGTCCCCGGGAAGCGCTGCTCCATGAGGTCGAACGCCTTCTGGGACTCGATCCCCGGCATGGAGTTGTTCGGATCAGGGGCGGCCGGAGCCTTGACCGCGCCGAAGCCGACAGCGCCGAGCACCGCCACCCAGATCAAGGCGACGTACCAACGTCGCCGGAAGGCCGTACGGCCCAGTCGATAAAGGAAAGTAGCCACGGGCTGAGGTCTCCACTCGTCCGATCTCGGGAACCCCATCAGGTTCCCCGTGGCAGACCCCTCCCGTCGTCGTGCACGTGCCGACATTTCCGACTACTGAGAACGCAGTACACCGCTTCCGGATCATCCTCCTGACGTCTACCGCCAGCCGCGGAGAACCGCGACCGGCGGCGTACGTCAGGGGGGCCTAGCGGGTGCTTGCCGGGGCCTTCAGATGCAGATCCGTGCTGGACAGTGTCATCGGCGTGGCCGAGACGGCCCGCAGCCGGACGCGTACTCCGGCGCCGGGGAGGGTGAACCTGCCGGAGGGCGGCAGGAGCTCGTAGCTGGCCGAGGCGTGCCGGCCGAGTGTGGCGGGGCCGGACTTGATGGACCAGTAGCGGCCCATGCCCTGGCCCGTGGTCAGGGTGAAGTGCGGGGTGAGGGCCGTGTCGCCGAGGTTGGTGACGCGGACGGTGAGCGCGGTCACGGCCTTGGCGGTGGTGGTCCGGGTCTCGCCGACCAGGCGCATCCTCAGGGGCGGCGAGCCCGTCACCGCCAGGGTCGACGCGACCAGGGCGGGGACGATCAGCAGCACGCCCGCGGCGATGCGCGCCCGCTGCCGGTGCGGGCCGCGCAGGAAGGCGGGCCGGGGCTGCCACGCCGTGGTGAAGGCCGACGGCGGCGCGGTCACGGCAGCGGCCAGCCAGAGCGGCGTCATCATCAGGTAGTAGCCGTCCTGCGAACGCGTCGCCAGGAAGAACGCGCACCACGGCAGGACCACCGCGGCCGGCCCCAGCCGCCGCACGAACAGCACGAAGAGCCCGAGCAGCCCCGCGGCCAGCAGCATGCTCGCGTGCGAGTACCAGGCCAGCCGGTCGCTGCCGTCGGTGAAGTACAGCGAGATGCCGACCAGGCCCTGGCCGTGCAGGTTCGCCTTCTGGGTGAGCGGGAGCGCGATCCCGGACAGCCAGCTGCGTGGCTCGCTCACGATGAAGTACGCGTTGATCAGCAGCCAGGTCAGGGCGGCCACCCCCACGATCCGGCCCACGGCGGCCGCCGCCGCGCGCGCTCCGAGGTCGCCGCGGCGCAGGGCGTAGACCCCGGCCAGCAGGAACGGCGTGAGGAACCACGGGAGCTGCTGCGAGGCGCAGGCCGCGCCCAGGCACGCCGCCCGCGCCCAGTCGCTCCATCCGCCATAGCCCATCCGCGGCCAGCCCACCACCACCGGGATGAGGAAGGCGCAGGCGACGATCGCCGGATAGCCGAGCCGGGCGTACGCGGTCAGCAGGCCGAGGCCGAGGCACACCAGTGTGGCCGCGGACCGCCACTGCGTGGGCAGCATCCGCCACATCACGATCGTGCCCACGATCAGGGCGCCGGTGGCGGCCAGGACCGCGGGGGCGGCCCCGTGCCCGACCCACAGCAGCGGCGCGGTGAGCAGCAGGGGAAGCGGCGGATAGCCGTACGTGTAGTCGTAGCCGCCGGTCATCGTCGGGGTGAGGGCGACCCCGTGCTGCCCGAAGAGCCAGGGCCACGGCTGGTCGTAGACCTGGTGCCCGGCGACGAACTCACGGGCGGCCTGCGCGGTGAGTACCGACTCGTCACCGCCGCCGTGGTACATAGCGAAGCCGCACACCGCGAGCGTCACGGCCGTCACCAGGATCACGAGGTCGAGGCGGGCCAGCGAGCGGGCCCGGCGCACGGTCAGCGTCAGGACGCCCGTCACCAGGATCGAGGCGTAGCAGACCGAGATCACCGCCGCGACGGCGAGCCGGTGGCTCGCGGCCGCCGTCCACATCGGACGCGTACCGATGAAGAGGCTGATGTCGGCGAGCAGGGTCAGGACGCGGTGCCACTGCGCGGGCGTCTCGTCGGGCGACGCCTTCGTGAGGGCCTTCTGGCCGGTGGTCGACGGCCTCATTTCTGCCAAGTACACGGGGTTGGACGGTAATTCCCGCAGATGAAGGCCATGATACCGGACGTGAAGAGTCCGGTATGAGGGTGGTAAGAAGAGCGTTTACGGACGATGTGGGTGCGTGTCGTGCGGGAGCGTGTCATATAAGGGCGTCTCATGCTTTGACGGGAGATAAGGGGGTGTCTCAGGCGTTGGAGAGGGACACCTCGGTGGACTTGATGAGCGCGACGACCGCCGATCCGGCCGCAAGGCCGAGCTCCGTCACCGCGTCCTTGGTGATCGCGGAGGTCAGCTCGCCGCCCGGAACCTCGACCTTGACGCGGGCCATGGCCCCGCCCGTGGAGACCTCCGTCACCGTGCCGGGGAACTGGTTGCGGATGCTCACCCCGTCGACCGGCCCGGTGGCCAGGGACACCTCCGTCGACTTGACCAGGGCGCGGACCGTGGAGCCCGTGGTGAGACCCAGTTCCTCGACGGCCTCCGCGGTGATGGCCGCGGTGAGGTCCTGGCCGCCGTCGAGGCGGACCTTGACCGTCGCCATCACCTCGCCCGGTGTGACGGAGGTGACGGTTCCGGGGAGCTGGTTGCGGATGCTCAGGCTCATGGGTACGCCTCAATGTGCGGTGCGGTGGGACAGCGAACGACGGATGCCGGTGCGCTGCGAATAGCCGAGTTTCGCCAATTATGTGCAACTCACGGCTCCCGGTGGGCTCACCACACCCCGTGTCTCCCGTGTCTCAGTACACGTCTCGTACGTACCGCTTCTCCGCCGCCAGCTGTTTGACGTACGCGGTGGCCTCCGTCTCGCCCAGACCGCCGTGCGCGACGGCGATGTCCCGCAGCGCCCGGTCGACGTCCTTGGCCATCCGCGAGGCGTCCCCGCACACATAGAAGCGGGCGCCGTCCTGGAGCCAGTGCCACAGCTCGGGCCCGTGCTCACGCATCCGGTCCTGGACGTAGACCTTGGCGCGCTGGTCGCGTGAGAACGCCGTGTCGAGCCGGGTGAGCGTGCCGCCGTCGAGCAGCCCGGTCAGCTCGTCCTCGTAGTAGAAGTCGGTGGCGCGGTGCTGCTCGCCGAAGAACAGCCAGTTCGGCGCCCGATGGCCGAGCGCCCGGCGCTCCTCGAGGAATCCGACGAACGGCGCGACTCCGGTACCGGGCCCCACCATCACCATGGGGGTCGTCGCGTCCGCCGGGGGCCTGAAGTGCGGCGATCGCTGCACGAAGACGGGGACCGCCGCACCCGGCTCGGCATCGGCGAGGAAGGGCGAACAGACCCCGCCCCTCGCCCGGCCGCCCGGATTCTCGTACCGCACCACGGAGACGGTCAGCGAGACGAGGTACGGGTCGACGAGCGGACTCGACGAGATCGAGTACAGCCGGGGCTGCAACCGCTTGAACACCTCGGCCCACTCCGCCGCCGACGCGCGCACCGGATGCTCGGCCACGACGTCCACGGCCTGCCGCCCCCACGACCAGCGCGCCAGCTCTCCCTTGTTGTCCGGACGCAGCAGCTTCCTCAACTCGCGCCCGTCACGTGTCCGTTCGCCGACGAAGCGCAGCAGATCCGGGGTGATCCGCGTGATGTCGAAATGCCGGAGCAGGGCCTCGCCGAAGGCGACCTCACCAACACCCGCCACATCGACGGAGGTCGAGCCGTCGACCCCGACCGCCTCCAGCCATTCGGCAACCAGACCCGGCGAGTTGACGGGCCGTACGCCGAGCGCGTCCCCCGCCTCGTACGGCAGCGGGCTCTCGCTGTCCCGGGTGTCGAAGGTGAACCGGCGCACTTCCTTGCCGGCGCCGGGCAGGCTGAGCAGCCGGTTGCCGGTGAGGCGGGCGGTGGCGGCGGCCGGCGCGGGCTTGGCGGCCGGGGGTGCCTTGGGCGTCCCGGGTGCTTTGGGCGTCTCGGTCCGTCCGCCGAGCGCGGTGAGGATCAGCTCCAGCCAGGCGCCCGCGTTCGGCTCGTAGTCCGGTTCGCAGTCCGTACGGGGAGCCAGGCGTACGGCGCCCAACTCGTCCAGGCGCGCGTCCAGCCGACGCCCGTGCCCGCAGAAGTCGTCGTACGAGGAGTCGCCGAAGGCCAGCACGGCATAGCGCACGCCGTCCAGCCGCGGGGCCTCGTGCCCGGACAGGGTGTCCCACAGGCCGGACCCGTTGTCGGGCGCGTCACCGTCCCCGAAGGTGCTGGTGATGAAGAGCAGATCGGCGCTGCGGGCGAGCGCGCCGACGTCCGCCTCGTCCATGCCGACCAGTCGGGCCCGGTGCCCGGTGGCGGTGAGCCGCTCGGCGGTGGCCGTCGCGAACTCCTCCGCGTTCCCGGTCTGCGAGGCCCACAGCACCACCACCTCACGGCCCGCGGACTCCGGCGCGGGAGCCGCAGGGGGCGCGGAGCGCGAGTACATCCCGGCGAGCACGCCGTTCACCCAGAGGGCGTGCTCGGGGTCGAAGGGGGCGTCCGGAGGGAGGACGGGCACGCCCGGGAGCCCGGAGGAGAGCCCGGCGAGAAAGCCGCTGAGGTACTGCCGTTCGACGGAGGAGAGCACGGGCGGGGGAGCGGGCTCCAGGCCGAAGCCTCCGGGCGCCGTCGCGACTCGGTCGGGCATCTTCGGCCCGTCGGGCGCCTTCGGCCCGTAGGGAGTCTCCGGCCCGTCGGGCGTCTCCGGAAGAGCCCTTCGGGCGGCAACGCGCGCCAGCGACACCGCGCACACCTTGAACTCCGGCTGGAACGACACCGGATCCACCGCGTCACTGGTCACCGCGTTGATGCTCAGGTACTCGCCGAACAGGTCGTTCCAGTGAAAGGGCGCGAACACGCACCCCACCCGCACCCGGTCCGTCACCACCGCCGGCAACACGGCCCGCCCCCGTCGGGAGGCGACCTCCACCGAGTCCCCCTCCACGATCCCGAGCGCGGCCGCGTCCTGCGGATGCAGCTCCACGAACGGCCCGGGGTTGAGCTTGTTGAGCTTGGCCACCTTCCCCGTCTTGGTCAGCGTGTGCCACTGGTGCTGCAGGCGCCCGGTGTTGAGGACGAACGGAAAGTCGTCGTCGGGCATCTCGGCGGGCGGCAGATGGGGCCGCGCGAAGAAGACGGCCCGTCCGCTCGCGGTGGGAAACGACAGCTCACCGTCGCCCGCCGGCTCCACATACCGGATCGGATTCCGCGCGGGCCCGTCCTCCCGCGCGACGGGCCACTGCACGGGCCCGCCCCGCAGCCGCTCGTAGGAGGCACCCCGCAGATCCCACCCGGTCTTCGGGTTCCACGCCTCCTTGATCTCCTCGAAGATCTGCTCGGCACTGTCGTACGAGAACTCCTTCTCGTACCCCATGGCGCGGGCGACGGCCGCGATGATCCGCCAGTCCGCCCGCGCCTCCCCGGGCGGGTCGACGACGGCCCGTGCCAGGGTCAGCGTCCGCTCGCTGTTGACCATGACGCCCTCGGCCTCCGTCCACAGCGCGCCGGGGAGCACGACATCGGCGTACGCGTTGGTCTCGGTCTCGGCGAAGACGTCCTGGGTGACGACGAACTCGGCGGCTTCGAGCCCTTCGATGACGGTCCGGCGGTTGGCGACCGAGGCGACGGGGTTGGTGCAGATGATCCAGCAGGCCTTGATGTCCCCCTCGGCCATCTTCCGGAACATCTCGACGGTGCCCTGCCCCACCCCGTCCTTGCGGATGCTCCCTACGGGCAGCCCCCACAACTCCTCTACGAAGGCACGCTCCTCGTCCACCAGCACCGACCGCTGCCCGGGCAGCCCGGGACCCATGTAGCCCATCTCGCGCCCGCCCATGGCGTTGGGCTGACCGGTGAGGGAGAACGGTCCGCTGCCGGGCCGGCAGATGGCGCCCGTGGCGAGATGGAGATTGACGAGCGCGTTGGTGTTCCAGGTGCCGTGCGTGGACTGGTTGAGTCCCATGGTCCAGCAGCTCGTCCACTCCCCGGCCTCACCGATCAGCCGCGCCGCCGCCCGGATGTCGTCCTCCGGGATGCCGGTGATGTCGGCCACGGCCGCGGGCGGATAGTCGGCGAGGAACGCGGGCATCGCCTCCCAGCCCTCGGTGTGCCGGGCGATGAAGTCCGGGTCCGTGTAGCCGCCTTCGTGCAGCAGGTGCAGCAGTCCGTTGAGCAGCGCGAGGTCGGTCCCGGGCCTGATCTGCAGAAACAGATCGGCCTTCGCCGCCGTCGCGGTGCGCCGCGGATCGACGACGATCAGCTTGGCCCCGGCCTTCACACGCTCCATGAGCCGCAGGAAGAGGATCGGATGGCAGTCGGCCATATTGGACCCGATGACGAGGAACACGTCCGCGCGGTCGAGATCGTCGTACGACCCCGGCGGTCCGTCGGCGCCGAGCGACAGCTTGTAGCCGGTGCCCGCGCTCGCCATGCACAGCCGTGAGTTCGACTCGATCTGGTTCGTCCCCACGAACCCCTTGGCCAGCTTGTTGGCGAGGTACTGCGCTTCGAGGGTCATCTGCCCGGAGACGTAGAAGGCGACGGCGTCCGGGCCGTGCTCGTCGATGATCGCGCGCAGGCGCCGGGCGGTCTCGGTGAGGGCCGCGTCGACGGGCACGGGCCGTGGCTCCTCGCCGCGGTCCTCGCGCACGAGCGCGGTGGTCAGCCGGCCTGGCGCGGCGAGCATGTCGGCCGTGGTCGCGCCCTTGGTGCACAGCCGGCCGGAGTTGGCGGGGTGCCGCTTGTCCCCGGACGCCTTCAGGACCGTACGCCGTCCGTCCGGTCCCCGGCCGATGTCGAGGACCATGCCGCAGCCCACACCGCAGTACGAGCAGACGGTCCGGACCTGCTCCGGGCGGGGGGTCGTGGTCATGCTGACGACAGTACGAATTGCCCGTTACGCGGATGTCACATGGTCTGATCTTGGAGGGTTACGCCCGCTGCACAACCGGCCGGCGGGCGATGTGAGGGTGTCGCGGACCGTGTCGCTGTTGGGCCGAACGGGTGACCATGCGTAAGAATTGGCCGGTGCAGACAATGAGTGCGAGCCAGGACGGGGTGGGCCAGTGAGCAGCCACGACGTCACCGACGAGCAGTGGGAAGGGCTCGCCCAGGTCGTTCCGCTCCGGGGCCGGGACGCCTGGCCCTCGGCGGTGAATCACCGGTCGATACCCGAGGCCGTGACCGAGGCGCGGCGCCGCTTCGTGGTCCTGCGGGTCAATGTGTTCGCGGACGCCCGCGACGTCGCCGAGACGCTGATGTCGGGCATCCCCGTCCTGCTCGACCTCACCAGCGCGGAGACCGAGGTCGCCAAGCGGGTGCTGGACTTCAGTACGGGGGTGGTCTTCGGTCTGGCGAGCGGCATGCACCGGGTCGACCGCAACGTGTTCCTGCTGACACCGCGCGGGACCGAGGTGCGAGGGCTGATGGAAGGGGCGGGGGTTCCTGGGATCTGATCAAGGGAGGGCGGGGGTTCTGAGGATCTGGCCAGGGGCGGGCTGGGGTTCCTGGGATCTGACCAGGGGCGGCCAGGGCCGGGCCCCGCGCGCGGGCGCGCGCCGGTCCCCCGATCGTAGGAAGGTCATCCGGCCGTAACGGTTCGCCTGCGGATCGCCCGGCAGGGGGCCCTTACCGTCCACATATGACCGTGTCATCTCTGGCGGCCCCCGCCCAGGCCGAGGCGCGCCCCGACCGGCCCGGCGCCACCGAACTCAGGCTCGCCGCCTTCGCCGCACACCGGCGCGCCCGGTTCCCGCTCGGCCCCCTCACCCTCTTCACCGGCCCCAGCGGCAGCGGCAAGACCGGTGCCGTGCGGGCGTACGAGGCACTGGCGCGGCTCGGCGGCGGCGCCGCGCTGGGTGAGGTGTTCCCGGACCCGGCCGCCTGTGTGCCCGAGCGGGCCAGGCCCGACGCCCAGCGACGGCGCGGCTTCCGCATCGGCTGCACGGTCGACGGCCCCGAAGGACCCGTACGGCTCGATGTCGCCGTGCAGGCCGAGCCCGAACTGCGCATCGTCGGCGAGCGGTTGACCGCGGGCGGCGTGACCCTCCTGGAGACCGCGCTACGGGACCCCGGCCGCCGTGTCGTCCAGGCGGCCTGGCACACGGCGGGCTCGGCGGCGGTCACCCGGGGCCCGCTCCCCGACGACCGCCTCGGCACCGCGCTGCTGCCCCTGCGCGTCGCCGGCCGGACGGACGGCGAACGGCGGGTCCTCGCCGCGGCCGAGCAGATGGTCGTCGCCCTGCGGTCCGTGTACGCCTGCGACCCGAGCCCCCGACGGATGCGCGCCGCCGCCCCGCTCGGCGCGGGGCGGCTGCTCCGGGGCTGCGACAACCTCGCCGAGGTGCTGTGGCGTACCCGATCGGAGTGCGGCCATCGCTACGCGCACCTGGTCACGGCGGTACGGGCCGGCTGCGCGGGCCCCGTCACGGACGTCCTGGCCGAACCGCTCGGCGACGGCACGGTCCGTGCGCTCCTCGACCGCGGGGACGGTGTCCGTACGCACCTGGGGCTGCTCGGGGACGGCGAGTTGAGGTATCTGGCGCTGGCCCTGGTGCTGCTCACCGGGCCCGGCGTGCTGGAGGTCGACCCGGCGGGGGAGGTCCCGGCCGCGCTGCAGACGCTGACGGTGCTGGCCGACGGCCTCGACCGGGGGCTGGACGTGCGGCAGGCCGGGGAGTTGGTGCGGCTGGCGGCGCGGATGTGCGAGCGGGGGCACATCCGGCTGGTGGGTGCGGTGGGCGATGCCGTCCCGGTGCGCGAGGTGCCGGGGGTCACGGTGGTAGACCTGACGCCGTGAGTGAAAGTGAACTGGATGTGGCGAAGTTGCAGCGCAGGCTGGCCGAGTTCGCGGCCGCGCGGAACTGGCAGCAGTACCACACGCCGAAGAACCTGGTCGCCGCGCTCAGCGTGGAGGCGTCCGAACTGGTCGAGATCTTCCAGTGGCTGACGCCCGAGGAGTCAGCGCGGGTCATGGACGACGCGGACACCGCGCACCGCGTCACGGACGAGGTGGCGGACGTGCTGGCGTATCTGCTCCAGCTGTGCGAGGTGCTCGGCATCGACGCGCTGGCGGCGCTCGACGCGAAGATCGACCGGAACGAGCGGAGGTTTCCGGTGGGGGAGGGGGCATAGGGGGCCCGGCGGTGCGGGGGGCGCTGTGGCGCGGGGGAGGGGGACGGGTGGGCCCCGTGGCGGGGGGTGCGGTGTTGTCGTGGAAGAGCTGCGGTGCTTTGCGGAGGGGGGCCGTGGTGACGGTGCCGGGGAAGCGGTGAGTCCGGTTGTCACTCTCCGGAGTCGTTGAGTTGTCCACATTCAACTCTGTGTCCACAGATTTCGGTCTTCCTCTGGCTTTTCGTCTCGCGGGCTCTCACTCTGGGTAGTGGACAGGGGAGTTCGGGCGGACGTGCGACCAGCGCGTCGGGACAGACGGGGGCAGCGCATGGACGCGGTGCGGCTCATCGGGGCGAGCAGGCGCGCCCTCGCGGGGAGCGGGGACACGGTCGAGGTGGTGGCGGAGGCGTGGCAGGCGCAGGCCCTGGCGCAGGCCATAGGGAGTCGTTTCGCCGTCTCGGGGCCGCCCGAACTGCGGGGCGAGGCGCTTGGACTGACGGAGCTGGCGGGCCGGGGCTGCGGTGTGCTGGACGCGCCGCCCCTCGACATGGCCGACCTGCGCGCCGCTCAGCTCACCGAGTTGGGTGATGCGCGAGAGTCCCTGCTGTGCCTCGGGGGTCTCCTCGGCGAGGTCGGTATCGCCCTCGTCGGTATCGCCTGCGCGGCGGACGATCAGGGGACGTACTGGCAGTGCATGGAGGCGATCGACGCGGCGGACGAGTCCCGGGACCGGGTCCTGGAGATGCTGAGACGGTTGGCGGCGCGGGATCAGGGGGTGGTGGAGCGGGGGCGGGCGACCGGGTAGACGGGGCCTTCCCTCGCCCCCGCCGCCCCTACCCGTCCCATCCTCCTGGGGCTCCGCCCCAGACCCCGAGGGGTGGTGTTTCGGCTGCGGGCCGGTGGGGGCTGGTCGCGCAGTTCCCCGCGCCCCTGAAAGCCTCGCCCGTCCGGCGTTTGAGGACGAGGCCGTTCAGGCCGGTCGGGGGTCCGGGGGCGGAGCCCCCAGGCACACGGATTTCACCCGCCGGGGGCCCGAGGAACGCGATCTCAGCCGAGCTGCGGCATGACCTCCGCGGCGATCAACTCCAGGTGGTCCAGGTCATCGAGGTCCAGCATCTGCATGTACATCCGCTGCGACCCGACGGCCTGATACTGGGCGATCCTCTCGACGACCTCCGCCGGAGAGCCCGCGAGCCCGTTCGCCTTGAGCTCGTCGACGTCCCGCCCGATGGCGTCCGCGCGCCGCTTCACCTCGCTGTCGTTCCTGCCGACACAGGCGACGAGCGCGTTCGAGTACACGAGGTCGTCACCCTTGCGCCCGGCCCGCTCGGCCGCCGCCCGCACCCGCTGGAACTGCTGCTCCGTGTCCGCGAGGGAGGCGAAGGGGATGTTGAACTCGTCGGCGTACCGCGCCGTCAGCTCGGGCGTCCGCTTGGCACCGTGGCCGCCGATCAGGACCGGCACCTTCGGCTGCGCGGGCTTGGGAAGCGCGGGGGAGTCCTTGAGCTGGTAGTACTTCCCCTCGTAGTTGAACCGTTCACCGACGGGCGTCTCCCACAGGCCCGTGACGATGGCGAGTTGCTCCTCCAGCCGCCCGAACTTCTCCTTGGGGAACGGAATCCCGTACGCCTCGTGCTCGGCCTCGTACCAACCGGAGCCCAGACCGAGTTCCACCCGCCCGCCCGACATCTGGTCGACCTGCGCGACCTGGATGGCGAGAACGCCGGGGAGACGGAAGGTGCCGGCCGTCATGAGCGTGCCGAGGCGGATCCGGCTCGTCTCACGGGCGAGACCGGCCAGCGTGATCCAGGCGTCGGTGGGCCCGGGAAGCCCGTCGACGGATCCCATGTGCAGGTAGTGGTCAGAACGGAAGAAGGCTCCGTAGTTGAGGTCTTCGGCGGCCTTGGCGACGCGGAGCAGCGTCTCGTAGGTCGCTCCCTGCTGCGGTTCTGTGAAGACTCGAAGATCCATGCATCCATCATGCACCGGTCACATCAGCCGCCCCAGCCGGAACCGCTGCCACGGAGCTCGGCGGGAAAATTCCCGGGTCTGCCAGGGGCGTTCGCTATACGTTGGGACGGGCGCGCCGACGACAGGCCGGGAGCAGTGATCCCCCGGCGCGCTCTCCCCCCGCTGTGATTCACCGGCGCTCGGCGCAGGTGAGGTATTCACAGCTCAGAAGACGTTTCGAGGCAGATTCCAGTGTTCCTGACGATCAGTACCACCGGTACCCCGGAGCGCCCCGCCACCGACCTCGGATTCCTGCTGCACAAGCATCCCGACAAGGCGCAGGCGTTCTCGACCTCCTACGGCACGGCGCACGTCCTCTACCCCGAGGCGTCCGTCGAGCGGTGCACGGCCGCACTGTTGCTGGAGGTCGACGCGGTGGCACTGGTCCGGCGCGGCAAGGGCAAGGGCCGCGGCGGCGCACCCGACGCCGCGCTCGCGCAGTACGTCAACGACCGCCCGTACGCCGCATCGTCCCTGCTCGCCGTGGCGCTGAGCGCGGTGTTCTCCAGCGCGATGAAGGGCCAGTGCGCCGCGAAGCCGGACCTGCCGGCGCGGCCGCTGCCGCTCCGGATCGAGGTGCCCGCGCTTCCCGCCAGGGGCGGCGCCGACCTCGTACGCAAGCTGTTCGAGCCGCTCGGGTGGACGGTGGCGGTCGAGGCCGTGGCGCTGGACGTCGAGTTCCCCGAATGGGGCGACTCCCGCTATGTACGCCTGGAACTGGACGCGTCGGGTCTGACCGTCGCCGAAGCCCTGCGCCACCTCTACGTCCTGCTTCCGGTGCTCGACGACGCCAAGCACTACTGGGTGTCGGCCGACGAGGTCGACAAGCTGCTGCGGGCGGGCGAGGGCTGGCTGTCGGACCACCCCGAGCAGAAGCTGATCGCCGACCGGTACCTCTCGCGCCGCTGGTCGCTGACGCGGGAGGCGATGGAGCGGCTGGAGCTCGTACGGCTCGCCGAGACCGACGACACCGAGGTCGAGGAGATCGACAACGCGGTCGACGAGGAGGCGGACACGGAGGAGAAGCCGATCCCGCTCGCTGTCCAGCGCCGGGACGCGATCCTCGCCGCGCTGCACGCGTCGGGCGCGGCCCGCGTGCTCGACCTCGGCTGCGGTCAGGGGCAGCTGGTGCAGGCGCTGCTCAAGGACGTGCGGTTCACCGAGATCGTCGGTGTCGATGTGTCGATACGCGCGCTCACCATCGCCTCACGGCGGCTCAAGCTGGACCGGATGGGCGAGCGGCAGGCCGCGCGCGTGCGGCTCTTCCAGGGCTCGCTCGCGTACACCGACAACCGCCTCAAGGGATACGACGCCGCCGTGCTCAGCGAGGTCGTCGAGCACCTCGACCTGCCCCGGCTGCCCGCCCTGGAGTACGCCGTCTTCGGCTCGGCCCGCCCCCGTACGGTCCTGGTGACGACGCCGAACGTCGAGTACAACGTCCGCTGGGAGACCCTCCCGGCCGGCCACTCCCGCCATGGCGACCACCGGTTCGAGTGGACCCGGGAGGAGTTCCGGACCTGGGCCCGCCAGGTGGCAGGGCGGCACGGATACGACGTGGAGTTCGCGCCCGTCGGCCCCGACGACCCGGAGGTCGGTCCGCCGACCCAGATGGCCGTCTTCACCCTCGCCACCGCCACCCCGACCACCACGAAGGAGGAGAAGGCCGCATGACCGGCAACGACACCACCCAGGGGCGCAACCTGCCCGTCACCGACCTCTCCCTCGTCGTCCTGATCGGCGCGTCCGGCTCCGGCAAGTCCACCTTCGCCCGCCGGCACTTCAAGCCGACCGAGGTCATCTCCAGCGACTTCTGCCGCGGCCTGGTCGCCGACGACGAGAACGACCAGAGCGCCAGCGGCGACGCCTTCGACGTCCTCCACTACATCGCGGGCAAGCGGCTCGCGGCCGGCCGGCGCACCGTCGTGGACGCCACGAACGTCCAGCAGGAGAGCCGCCGCCAGCTGATCGAACTCGCCAAGAAGCACGACGTGCTGCCCATCGCGATCGTGCTCGACGTGCCGGAGGAGGTGTGTGCCGAACGCAACGCCTCGCGCACCGACCGCGCCGACATGCCGCGCCGCGTCATCCAGCGCCACATCCGTGAACTGCGCCGTTCGCTGCGGCACTTGGAGCGCGAGGGCTTCCGCAAGGTGCACGTCCTGCGGGGCGTGGCGGAGATCGAGAGCGCCGAGGTGCGGACGGAGAAGCGGTTCAACGACCTGACCCACCTCACCGGCCCCTTCGACATCATCGGTGACATCCACGGCTGCGCCTCGGAGCTGGAGACCCTGCTCGGCAAGCTCGGTTACGTCGACGGCGCGCACCCGGAGGGCCGTACGGCCGTCTTCGTCGGCGACCTCGTCGACCGCGGCCCGGACACGCCCGGAGTTCTGCGCCGCGTGATGTCCATGGTCGCGGCCGGCGACGCGCTGTGCGTGCCGGGCAACCACGAGAACAAGCTCGGCCGCTACCTCAAGGGCCGCAAGGTCCAGCACTCCCACGGACTGGCCGAGACCATCGAGCAGCTGGACGGCGAGAGCGAGGAATTCCACGCGCGGGTGCGGGAGTTCGTCGACGGTCTGGTCAGCCACTACGTCCTGGACGGCGGGCGGCTCGTCGTCTGCCACGCCGGACTGCCCGAGAAGTACCACGGCCGTACGTCGGGCCGGGTGCGCTCGCACGCGCTGTACGGCGACACGACCGGGGAGACGGACGAGTTCGGCCTGCCGGTGCGCTATCCGTGGGCGGAGGACTACCGGGGCCGGGCGGCCGTCGTCTACGGTCACACCCCGGTCCCCACGGCCACCTGGCTGAACAACACCATCTGCCTCGACACCGGTGCCGTGTTCGGCGGCAAGCTCACCGCGCTGCGCTGGCCGGAGCGCGAGCTCGTCGACGTACCGGCCGAGCGGGTCTGGTACGAGCCGACGAAGCCGCTGGCCTCCGAGGCTCCCGGCGGACACGAGGGGCGGCCGCTCGACCTCGCCGACGTGCACGGGCGGCGGGTCGTCGAGACGCGGTACGCCGGGCGGGTGTCGGTGCGGGAGGAGAACGCGGCGGCGGCCCTCGAGGTCATGAGCCGGTTCGCGGTCGACCCGCGCCTGCTGCCCTACCTCCCGCCGACGATGGCGCCCACGGCGACCTCCCAGGTGGAGGGCTACCTCGAACACCCCGCCGAGGCCTTCGCCCAGTACAAGGAGGACGGCGTGGCCCGCGTCGTGTGCGAGGAGAAGCACATGGGGTCGCGGGCGGTGGCGCTGGTCTGCCGGGACGCGGGGGTGGCGCGGGAGCGGTTCGGCGTCGCGGAGGGGCCCACGGGGGCGCTGTACACCCGGACCGGCCGGCCCTTCTTCGACGACTCCGCCGTCACCGAGGAGATCCTCGGGCGACTGCGGGGCGCGGTGACGGCGGCCGGTCTGTGGGAGGAACTGCGGACGGACTGGCTGCTGCTCGACGCCGAGCTGATGCCGTGGTCGCTCAAGGCGTCCGGGTTGCTGCGCAGCCAGTACGCGGCGGTCGGCGCCGCGGCCGGGGCGGCGTTCCCGGGGGTGTTGGCCGCGCTCGAAGGGGCCGCGGAGCGTGGGGTCGACGTCCGGGAGCTGCTCGGCAAGCAGCGGGAGCGGGCCGCCGACGCGGCGTCGTTCACCGAGGCGTACCGGCGGTACTGCTGGCCGACGGAGGGGCTGGAGGGGGTGCGGCTCGCTCCCTTCCAGATCCTCGCGGTCCAGGGCCGCAGTCTCGCCGCGGTGCCGCACGACGAGCAGCTCGCGCTCATCGACCGGCTGGTCGAGCACGACGGGAGTGGGTTGCTGCAGACGACTCGGCGGTTGTTCGTGGACACCGGGGACGCGGAGTCCGTGCGGGGCGGTGTGGACTGGTGGCTGGAGATGACCGGGCGTGGGGGTGAGGGCATGGTCGTCAAGCCGGTCGGGGCGGTGGTGCGGAGCGGGCAGGGGCGTCTTGTCCAGCCCGGCATCAAGTGCCGGGGCCGTGAGTATCTGCGGATCATCTACGGTCCTGAGTACACGCGTCCTGAGAACCTCGCCCGGCTGCGGGGGCGTTTCCTGAACCACAAGCGGTCGCTCGCGCTGCGGGAGTACGCGCTCGGGCTGGAGGCGTTGGATCGGCTGGCGGAGGGGGAGCCGTTGTGGCGGGTGCATGAGGCGGTGTTCGGGGTGCTGGCGCTGGAGTCTGAGCCGGTGGACCCACGTCTGTAGGCGTTCTTCGGCTGCGGGTCGGTGGGGGCTGGGCGCGCACTTCCCCGCGCCCCTAAAAGCCTGGGGTCGTCCGGTGTTTGTCAGCCCACGAGGCGCAGCCTCACCCCCGCCACTCCCACCCGTACCGTCTGCCCCCACACCAGCTCCACCGCGTCGCTCTCCATGCCGTCTCCGAAGGCGATGAGGCGGTCGGACTCGACGGTGAGGGAGAGGCGGGCGGAGGCGGTGAGGGTGCCGGCGACGAGGGACGTGCCGGTGGCCGGCGACGGCCAGGCCTCGCGGACGAACCAGAGAAGGCGTTCCTCCGCGGGGCCGGGCAGCGGCAGCTCACCGCCCCGCTCCTGCCACACCGAGCGGAGCCACCCGCTGGCGCCCGTCCCGGTACCCACCAGGACCCCGGAGGAGGCCTGGGGCTCGACGGCACCCCCGTACTCGTCGAGCCCCAGCCGATAGCGGGCCGTCTGATGGCTCGCGGTTCCGAGATAGATCTCGTTGAGTGCGACCAGCCGCTGCGTGTCGTCCGCGACCGCCTCGACCATGGTCAGCTCGTCGGCCCGGCCCCCGCGCGCCGAGGCGAGCAGCGCGCCCGCGTCGCGCGGCCGGTGCCGCACGAGCACCCCCGGGTTCCGTCCGGGGTCGGTGTCGATCCCCACCACCGGCTGTCCGGTCAGGTACTTGGCCACGTTCGCCACCAGCCCGTCCTGCCCGACCACGACCACCACGTCCTCCGGGGCGAACAGGAAGCGGTCCAGGTCGCCCCGCTCGACGCGCGCCTGACGCCAGGGCAGCGGCACCGCAGAGACCACCTCCGCCAGCGCCTCCCGCGCCCGCCGGTGCCGCTCGGCCACCTCCTCGATGTCGCGCCCTCGGGAGGAGAGGAAGAACGCCGCCTGCCCGTGCGTCCCGTGCCGGGCCACCAACTCCTCGTACTCCGTGGTGCGATGGACGAGGACGACCCGGGGCGCGAGGCTCACTGCTCCGGCCCCCCGGCGGCCCCGTTGCCCAGCCGTGCGAGCAGGCCCGTCAGGACGTCCGGCGACACCGTCACACTGTCGATGCGCGGCAGGTTCTCCGCGAGCCGCGTGCCTGTCAGGGCGTGCAGCGTGGCGACGTCCACGTCTCCGTGGACCCGCAGCCAGGCGGCCTGCGCCACGGCCCGCGCCTCGCCGACCTCCCGCGCGGCCGTGGCCTCGGCCTTGGCGAGCTGTACCACCCGGCTGCCCTCCGCCTCCGCGAGCCGCACGGTCCGCGCCGCCTCCGCCCCGGCCCGCACCGCGTCCGCCGCCGCGTGCTCCTCCGCCTCGCGCCGCCGTTGGTGCCGCGCTGGTCGACCAACTGCTCCTCGCGCCGGGCGAGTTCGATCTGGCTGGCGAGCTCGTTCTCGGCGATCGCCCGCTCCCGCTCGACGGCGACGGCCCGGCGTTCGTACGTCGCCTTGTCCGCCTCCTGCTGGATCTGCTCGCGGGCGGGAGTGCGCAGTGCCCGCTCCACCTCGGGTTCCGGGCGCAGCGCGACGACCCGTACGGCCACCACCTCGATCCCCGTCGCGGGCAGCCGGGGTTCGGCGCCGAGCCCGCCCGCGATCCGCTCCCGTACCGACGCGACGCCGTCCACCAGGGCCGCCGCCAGCGTCGTACGGGCCAGTACGTCCAGCGCGTGCTGCTGGGCCGTCTCGGTCAGCAGCGTGCCCAGCTGTTCGAGGGGCGCGCCGCGCCAGGAGCCGGTGTCGGGGTCGATGGAGAAGTCGAGCCGCGCGGCCGCGACCCCGGGATCGACGATCCGGTAGGTGACGGTCGCCTGCACCGCGACGTCCTGGAAGTCGGACGTGCGGGCGTGGAAGGTCATCGCCAACTCGCGGTCGTCGACCGGGACTTCGGAGAGCGTGGCGGTCAGGGAGCGGTACCAGAAGCTGAGTCCGGGACCGTCGTGGGCCAGCCGGCCCGACCGGTGGTGCCGGACATGGGCGGTGGGCGCCCCGCGCAGATGGCGCCAGCCGAGACGCCGGGTGATGTCGGCCATGGGTACCCCCTCGCCGCCGGGCGATCCCGGCGACCCGCTGTGATGCGCTTTTGTCGTCGCAGTGACGATAACGAAGGGACGCCCTTATCGTCAAGGGGACGAAATCAACTCGCCCGTCTCCCGTCGATCCACGGGTGAACAGGCGTCCGGATGGTCAGGATGGAGGCATGGGATTCCACGTCGACTCCGAGGCCGGGCGGCTGCGCCGCGTCATCCTGCACAGACCCGACCTCGAGCTCAAGAGGCTCACCCCCAGCAACAAGGACGCGCTGCTCTTCGACGACGTGCTGTGGGTGCGCCGGGCCCGGGCGGAGCACGACGGGTTCGCGGACGTGTTGCGCGACCGCGGGGTCACCGTCCATCTCTTCGGCGACCTGCTCACCGAGGCCCTGGAGATCCCGGTGGCCAGATCGCTCGTCCTGGACCGGGTCTTCGACGAGAAGGAGTACGGGCCGCTCGCCACCGACCACCTCCGGGCGGCCTTCGAGACCCTGCCCGCCCCGGAACTGGCGGCCGCGCTGGTCGGCGGGATGACCAAACGGGAGTTCCTGGACGCGCACCCGGAGCCGACCTCCGTGCGCTTCCATGTCATGGACCTCGACGACTTCCTCCTCGGCCCGCTCCCCAATCACCTCTTCACCCGGGACACCTCCGCCTGGATCTACGACGGGGTCTCCATCAACGCCATGCGCTGGCCCGCGCGGCAGCGGGAGACCGTGCACTTCGAGGCGATCTACCGGCACCATCCGCTCTTCCGCGACGAGCACTTCAACCTCTGGTCGGAGGGGCAGGCGGACTACCCGTCCACCATCGAGGGCGGTGACGTGCTCGTCATCGGCAACGGCGCGGTGCTCATCGGCATGAGTGAGCGGACGACGCCGCAGGCCGTCGAGATGCTCGCGCACAAGCTGTTCGCCGCCGGGTCGGCCCGTACGATCGTGGCGCTCGACATGCCCAAGCGGCGGGCCCTCATGCACCTCGACACCGTGATGACGATGGTCGACGGCGACACCTTCACCCAGTACGCGGGGCTCGGCATGCTCCGCTCGTACACCATCGAACCGGGCTCGGGGGACAAGGAGCTGAAGGTCACCGACCATCCGCCGGAGCACATGCACCGGGCGATCGCGGCGGCGCTGGGGTTGAGCGAGATCCGGGTGCTGACCGCGACGCAGGATGTGCACGCGGCGGAGCGGGAGCAGTGGGACGACGGGTGCAATGTCCTCGCGGTGGAGCCTGGGGTCGTCGTCGCTTATGAGCGGAACGTGACCACCAACACGCATCTGCGGAAGCAGGGTATCGAGGTGATCGAGATTCCGGGGAGTGAGCTGGGGCGGGGGCGGGGTGGGCCTCGGTGTATGAGCTGTCCGGTGGAAAGGGCGGCGGTGGGGGTGTGATCTCGGGTGCGGGTGGGTGGGGGCTGGTCGCGCAGTTCCCCGCGCCCCTAGAGGTGCGCTGTCCCCGAGGTCTACGAAGAGGTCCCGTATAGAAATGTGGAGCATCGTATAGACTTCCACTCGCCCCTTTGTTCGTCCCCGTTCTCGCATCCCTGGAGCGCCCCCATGGCGACAGTCCCGACCGCCCTCGCCGGACGCCACTTCCTCAAGGAGTTGGACTTCACCGAGGAGGAGTTTCGCGGTCTGATCGAGCTGGCCGCCGAGCTCAAGGCGGCCAAGAAGGCCGGGGCCGAGACGCAGTACCTGCGGGGCAGGAACATCGCGCTGATCTTCGAGAAGACCTCGACCCGTACGCGCTGCGCGTTCGAGGTCGCCGCCGCGGACCAGGGCGCGTCGACGACGTATCTGGACCCGTCCGGTTCGCAGATAGGCCACAAGGAGTCCGTGAAGGACACCGCGCGTGTGCTCGGCCGGATGTTCGACGCGATCGAGTACCGGGGTGACAGCCAGGCCTCCGTCGAGGAGCTGGCCGCGTACGCCGGAGTGCCCGTCTACAACGGTCTGACCGACGACTGGCACCCCACCCAGATGCTCGCCGACGTGCTCACCATGACCGAGCACTGCGACAAGCCGCTCGGTGAGATCGCCTTCGCCTACCTGGGTGACGCCCGTTTCAACATGGGCAACTCCTACCTGGTCACCGGCGCGCTCCTCGGCATGGACGTCCGGATCGTCGCCCCGGAGGCCTACTGGCCCGCCGAGGAGATCGTCGCCGAGGCCCGCAAGCTCGCCGAGAGCAACGGCGGGCGTATCACCCTCACCGAGCACCTCGGCGAGGGCGTCCACGGCGCCGACTTCGTCGCCACCGACGTCTGGGTCTCGATGGGCGAGCCCAAGGAGGTGTGGGACGAGCGCATCGCCGCGCTGTCCCCGTACGCCGTGACCATGGACGTGCTGCGCGCCACCGGTAACCCGGACGTGAAGTTCCTGCACTGCCTGCCGGCCTTCCACGACCTGGGCACCAAGGTCGGCCGCGAGATCCACGAGACCCACGGCCTCGACTCGCTGGAGGTCACCGACGAGGTGTTCGAGTCGGCGCACTCGGTCGTCTTCGACGAGGCCGAGAACCGGCTGCACACCATCAAGGCGATCATGGTCGCCACCCTGGGCCGACCGGGAATCCCCGAGGTCCTGGCCTGACGGAGGACCCCGCAGGCCTTATCCTGACCGGCGGTCCGGAGCCACCCCTTCCGCGACCGCCGCGCGACCGACCCCCGTCGCACCCCGCACCACCGGAAATGAGCACCACCCGCATGTCCGCTCCACGCATCAAGTCCCCCCAGCTGCTGATGGCCGAATCAGGCGCCGACCGCGAAGGTCATGGCCTCAAGCGGACCATGGGTCTCTTCCAGCTCATCTGCTTCGGCGTCGGCGCGATCGTCGGCACCGGAATCTTCGTCGGACTCTCCGACTCGGTCGCACAGGCCGGACCCGCCGTGGTCGTGTCGTTCATCCTCGCGGCGATCACCTGCGTCTTCACCGCGTTCTCCTTCGCCGAGCTCGGCGGCGCGATCCCGGTCTCCGGATCCTCGTACTCCTTCGCCTACGCGGGACTGGGCGAGGGCACGGCCTTCCTCGTCGGCTGGTGTCTGCTCCTGGAGTACGGCGTCTCCGTGTCGGCCGTGGCGGTCGGCTGGAGCCAGTACGTCAACGAGCTGCTGCACAGCCTCACGGGCGTGCAGCTGCCCGCCGCGCTCTCGGCCGGCCCGTCCGACGGCGGGATCGTCAACCTTCCCGCGGTCGTCGTGATCGCGCTGGCCTCGGTCCTGCTGATCCGCGGAGTGCGCGAGAGCGCCCGGGCGACCGCGGCCATGGCCGTGCTGAAGCTCGTCGTGCTCGTCGCCTTCTGCGCGATCGGGTTCAGCGCCTTCAAGCACGGCAACCTCACGCCGTTCTCCCCGGCCGGGCTCGGCGGGATCGGCGCGGGCACCACGGCGGCCTTCTTCTCGTACATCGGCTTCGACGCGATCACCACCGCCGGCGAGGAGGCCAAGGACCCCCGCCGCAACATCCCGATCGCCATCCTGGTCTGCATCGGTCTGGTCACCCTGCTGTACTGCGCGGTGGCCCTCGCGGCGATCGGCGCCGTCGGCGGCGACGCGGTCGCCGGGCGGCCCGCCGCGCTGTCGTACGTCGTCAACGTGGTCACCGGTTCCACGGTCGGCGCCGGGGTCGTCGCGTTCGGAGCGGTCGTGGCCATCGCCTCGGTCGTGCTCGCGGTGATGTACGGACAGACCCGCATCCTCATGTCCATGTCCCGCGACGGGCTCGTGCCGCGGGTCTTCGAGAAGATCTCGCCGAAGACCTCGACACCGGTCGCGGGAACCCTGATCGTCGCCATCGTCTTCGCCGTCCCGGCGGCCTTCGCCCCGCTCGACGCCGTCGTCAACCTGACGACGATCGGCACGCTCGCCACCATGGCCGCCGTCAATGTCGCGGTGATCGCGCTGCGGCGCCGGCAACCGGGTCTTGCCAGGACGTTCCGGGTGCCGCTCTACCCCGTGGTGCCGCTGCTCGGCATCGGCTTCTGTCTGTACCTGATGTACGAGACGGGCTGGACGACCTGGATCCAGTTCGTGGGCTTCCTGGCGGCCGGCTTCCTCGTGTACGTGCTCTACGGGCGCCGCAACTCCCGGCTGGCAGCGGCTGGAGCCGTTCCCGGAGCCGCTCCCGGCGACGAGGTCACGCCGGACGCCGCTGAGCGGGCACCACAGGCAGTCTGAACCAGACCGCCTTGCCGGAGCCGGTGGGGCGGTGGCCGCAGGAGGAGCTGAGGGTGCGGATCAGGAGGAGGCCGCGCCCGTGCTCCTGCCAGGGATCGGGCTCACCGGGCGGCTCCGGGACCGTGAGGTTGCCGGGCGGCTCCGGGTCCGGGTCGTGCACCTCGACCTGGCAGCCGGTCGGCATCAGCTCCACGACCAGCTCTATGGGACCGTCCCCCGCGGTGTGCTCCACGGCGTTGGCGACCAGCTCCGCGGTGAGCAGTTCCGCGGTGTCGCTGTCGGCCGCGTGCTTCAGCTCGGCCAGCGCGGTGCGGACCAGGGCGCGGGCGACCGGCACGGCCGCGGCGGTGTGCGGCAGCGCGATGCGCCAGGAGGCGGGGGCGGGCGTGTCGTGCAAGGTGGGTCCGTTCATGGAGCAGGCTGTCCTGCTTTCAACGTGAGGAATGGTACGGCGCGGCCGGACGGAGGCGTCGGGCGGGCGCTTTCCAGGACATTCGGTGGGCGCCCTCCCAGGACGTTCGGCTCGGCGTGAGGACCCGTACCCAGCTCAACGCCCCGCCTCCCGCGAGGTGCTCCCGCCGTTACGGGGCTATCGAGAACCCGTGACCCGGTGACGGGAAACGGTCACTTCACGACCGGGTTATTGCGTGGTCGTGACGACAGTCACAGAGTGGTGATAACTTCGTGGAGTAACGACGACCGCTGTCCGGCGCCCTGTGGCGCGGACCGCCGCCCCCGTCCGAGGAGGCCGCCCGTCATGAGTCCCTTCACCGGCTCCGCCGCCCGCACCTCCGACTGGCAGCATCTGAGGTGCGAGGTCGCCGACGGGGTCGCCACGGTCACCCTGGCCCGCCCCGAGAAACTCAACGCCCTCACCTTCGGCGCCTACGCCGACCTGCGCGATCTGCTCGCCGAGCTCTCCCGTGAGCGGTCGGTACGGGCGCTGGTGCTGGCGGGGGAGGGACGCGGCTTCTGCTCCGGCGGCGACGTCGACGAGATCATCGGCGCGACCCTGTCCATGGACACCGCCCAGCTCCTCGACTTCAACCGGATGACCGGGCAGGTCGTGCGGGCCGTACGGGAGTGCCCGTTCCCGGTGATCGCGGCGATGCACGGGGTCGCGGCGGGCGCCGGAGCCGTCCTCGCCCTGGCCGCCGACTTCCGGGTGGCCGACCCGAGCGCCCGGTTCGCCTTCCTCTTCACCCGTGTCGGACTGTCCGGCGGCGACATGGGCGCCGCCTATCTGCTGCCCCGGGTCGTCGGGCTCGGTCACGCGACCCGGCTGCTGATGCTCGGCGAACCGGTGCGCGCGCCCGAGGCCGAGCGGATCGGTTTGATCAGCGAGCTGGCCGACGAGGGCGGCGCGGACGAGGCCGCCCAGCGGCTGGCCCGCCGCCTGGCCGAGGGCCCGGCTCTCGCGTACGCCCAGACCAAGGCCCTGCTCACCGCCGAACTGGACATGCCCCTCGCCGCCTCCGTCGAGCTCGACGCCTCGACCCAGGCCCTCCTGATGACCGGCGAGGACTACGCCGAGTTCCATGCGGCGTTCACGGAGAAGCGCGCGCCGAAGTGGCGGGGGCGATAGCCGTGGCGACGCGGACGTGCGCGTCTGTGCGTGTCGCCGTCATCGGCGGCGGGCCCGGCGGGCTGTACGCCGCCGCGCTGCTCAAGCGCCTCGACCCGGGCCGCGAGGTCACCGTCTGGGAGCGCAACGCCCCCGACGACACCTTCGGCTTCGGTGTCGTGCTCTCCGACGAGACACTCGGCGGAATCGAGCACGCCGACCCGGTCGTGTACGCGGCGCTCCAGGACGAGTTCGTGCGCTGGGACGACATCGACATCGTGCACCGGGGGGTGCGCAACACCTCCGGAGGCCACGGCTTCGCGGCGCTCGGCCGGCGCCGACTCCTGGAGATCCTGCACGAGCGCTGCCGCTCGCTCGGCGTCGAGCTGCGCTTCCGGGCCGAGGCCCCGCCGGTCGCCGAACTGATGACGGCGTACGACCTGGTCGTCGCCGCCGACGGGGTGCACAGCCCGACCCGGGCGGCGTACGCGGAGGTGTTCGGACCGTCGGTCGAGGAGCACCGGTGCCGTTACATCTGGCTCGCCGCCGACTTCGCCTTCGACTCCTTCCGCTTCGAGATCGCGGAGACCGAGCACGGCGTGATGCAGCTGCACGGCTACCCGTACGCGGCCGACGCCTCCACCGTCATCGTCGAGATGCGCGAAGAGGTGTGGCGGGCGGCCGGTTTCGCGGACCTCGACGAGCAGGAGTCCGTCGAGCTCTGCGGCAAGATCTTCACGGACGCGCTCGGCGGGCGGCAGCTGCGGTCCAACAAGTCGGCATGGACCACCTTCCGCACGGTGGTCAACGACCGCTGGTCCCACGGCAACCTGGTCCTCCTCGGCGACGCCGCGCACACCGCCCACTTCTCCATCGGCTCCGGCACCAAGCTCGCCGTCGAGGACGCGCTCGCGCTGGCCGCCTGCCTGGAGGAGCGGCCCACCCTCGACGAGGCACTCGCCGCGTACGAGGAGGAGCGGCGCCCTGTCGTCGCGTCCACCCAGCGGGCCGCGCGGGCCAGCCTGGAGTGGTTCGAGAACCTGGGGCTGTATCTCCACCAGCCCGCCCGCCAGTTCGCCTTCAACCTCCTCACGCGCAGCCGCCGCGTCACGCACGACAACCTGCGGCTGCGGGACGCGCACTTCACGGCGGCGGTCGAGCGCGAGTTCGGCTGCCCGCCCGGCACACCGCCGATGTTCACCCCGTTCCGGCTGCGCGGTCTGACCCTGCGCAACCGGGTCGTGGTCTCACCGATGGACATGTATTCGGCCGTGGACGGCGTCCCCGGCGACTTCCACCTCGTCCACCTGGGCGCACGGGCGCTCGGCGGCGCGGGCCTGGTGATGACCGAGATGGTGTGCGTGAGCGCCGAGGGCCGCATCACACCCGGCTGCGCGGGCCTCTACTCACACCGGCAGGCCGAGTCCTGGCGGCGGATCATCCGCTTCGTGCACGCCCAGTCACCCGGCACCGCGATCGGCGTCCAGCTCGGACACTCCGGCCGCAAGGGCTCCACGAAGCTGATGTGGGAGGGCATGGACGAGCCCCTGGAGGAGGGTAACTGGCCGCTCGTGGCCGCCTCCCCGATCCCGTACGGACCGCGCAACCAGACCCCCCGGCAGCTGTGCCGCGCCCAACTCACCGACATCCGCGAGCAGTTCGCGGCCGCCGCCTGGCGTGCCGCCCGCTGCGGCTTCGACCTCCTCGAACTGCACTGCGCCCACGGCTACCTCCTCTCCGGCTTCCTCTCACCGCTCACCAACCGGCGCACCGACGCCTACGGCGGCTCGCTGGAACGCAGACTGCGCTTCCCGCTGGAGGTCTTCGACGCCGTACGGGCCGTGTGGCCGGAGGAGCGGCCCATGACCGTCCGCATCTCCGCCACCGACTGGGCCGAGGGCGGCAACACCGGGGACGAGGGCGTGGCGATCGCCCGGGCCTTCGCGGCGCACGGCGCCGACGCGGTCGACGTGTCGACCGGGCAGGTGGTCGCCGACGAACAGCCCGAGTACGGCCGCTCGTACCAGACCCCGTTCGCCGACCGGATCCGCCACGAGACCGGCCTCCCCGTGATCGCCGTCGGCGCGATCTCCTCCTGGGACGACGTCAACTCCCTGATCCTGGCCGGGCGTACGGACCTGTGCGCACTCGCCCGGCCGCATCTCTACGACCCGCACTGGACGCTGCACGCGGCGGCCGAGCAGGGGTACGAGGGTCCGGGCGTCGCCTGGCCCAAGCCCTACCGCGCGGGCCGCCGCCGCCCGCAGACCGGACGTATTGACGCCCCCAAGCCCCGGCTTTCGCTGGGGACCTGAGGGCGCGGGAAAGAGCGGTCCTAACGGGAGAGGTCGGCCATGCCCGCCGTCAGTGTCGAGCCGTCCGCCGGGTCGACGAGGAGGAACGCGCCGGTGCGGCGTACGTCCGCGTAGTCGTCGAGCGCGAGCGGCTCGGCGGTGCGCAGGGTGATGCGCCCGAGGTCGTTCGTGGTCAGCTCGTCCGCCCCGCCCAGGTCCTCGACGATCGCCTTCACGGTCCGCGTGGTGTGCTTGACCAGCACCCGGTCGCCGACCCTGAGCGCCCGGTCGGCCAGATGACAGACGGCCGCCCGGACGTCCTGCGTGAGCGCGGGCACGTCCGGCCCGGCGGTGATCATGTCGCCGCGTGAGACATCGCGCTGATCGGCCAGGCGCAGGGTCAGCGACTGCGGCGCGAACGCGAGGCCGGCGTCCCTGCCGAGCACGTCGATGCCGGCGATCTCGGAGGTCTCACCGGAGGGGTGGACGGTGACCCGGTCCCCGACCCGCAGCGTTCCGGACACCAACTGCCCCGCGTAGTGGCGGACCTCGCCGTGCCGGATCACGTACTGGACCGGGAAGCGCGCCGGAGCGGACGTGGGCTCGGAACCCACCGGCACGGTCTCCAGGAACTCCAGGAGCGCCGGACCCTCGTACCAGTCCATGCGCGCCGAACGCTCCACCACGTTGTCCCCGCACAGCGCCGAGACCGGGATCGGTGTGAAGCCGGGCAGGTCCAGCTCGGCGGCGTGGCCCGCGAAGTCCTCGACGATCCGCTCGAAGTCCTTCTGCTCGTAGCCGACGAGGTCCATCTTGTTGACGGCGAGGACCACGTGCGGGACGCGCAGCAGCGCGGCGACGGCGGCGTGGCGGTGGGTCTGCTCGACCACCCCGTGCCGCGCGTCGACCAGGATGATCGCCAGGTCGGCCGTGGAGGCGCCGGTGACCATGTTCCGGGTGTACTGCACATGCCCGGGGGTGTCGGCGAGGATGAACCGGCGGCGCGCCGTCGCGAAGTAGCGGTAGGCGACGTCGATGGTGATGCCCTGCTCGCGCTCGGCGCGCAGGCCGTCGGTGAGGAGGGCGAGGTCGGGGGTGTCCTGGCCCCGGCTCGCCGAGACGCGCTCCACGGCTTCCAACTGGTCCGTCAGGACCGACTTGGAGTCGTGCAGCAGTCGTCCGACCAGCGTGGACTTGCCGTCGTCGACGGAACCGGCGGTCGCGAAGCGCAGTGTGTCGATGGTCGTCATGTCTAGAAGTACCCCTCGCGCTTGCGGTCTTCCATCGCGGCCTCGGACATCTTGTCGTCGGCGCGGGTGGCGCCCCGCTCGGTGAGCCGGGAGGCGGCGATCTCGGCGATCACGGCGTCCAGCGTGGTCGCGTCGGAGTCGACGGCGCCGGTGCAGGACATGTCGCCGACGGTCCGGTAGCGGACGAGCCGCTTCTCCACGACCTCGTTCTCGCGCGGCCCGCCCCACTCGCCGCCGGTCAGCCACATCCCGGCGCGCCGGAACACCTCACGGCGGTGCGCGAAGTAGATGTCGGGCAGTTCGATGCCTTCGCGGGCGATGTACTGCCAGACGTCCAGTTCGGTCCAGTTGGAGAGGGGGAAGACGCGGACGTGTTCGCCGGGTGCGTGGCGGCCGTTGTAGAGCTGCCACAGTTCGGGGCGCTGGCGGCGGGGGTCCCACTGGGAGAACTCGTCGCGCAGGGAGAAGACGCGTTCTTTCGCGCGGGCCTTTTCCTCGTCGCGGCGTCCGCCGCCGAAGACGGCGTCGAAGCGTTCGGACTGGATCTTCTCGGTGAGGGGCACGGTCTGCAGGGGGTTGCGGGTGCCGTCGGGGCGTTCGCGCAGGACTCCGCGGTCGATGTAGTCCTGTACGCAGGCGATGTGCAGCCGAAGTCCGTGCTTTTCCACGGTCCGGTCGCGGTATTCGAGGACTTCGGGGAAGTTGTGTCCGGTGTCGACGTGCAGCAGGGTGAAGGGGATCGTGGCGGGGGCGAAGGCCTTCAGGGCGAGGTGCAGCATGACGATGGAGTCCTTGCCGCCGGAGAAGAGGATCACCGGCCGTTCGAACTCGCCCGCGACCTCACGGAAGATGTGGACGGCCTCGGACTCCAGGGCGTCCAGGTGCGAGAGCGTGAAGGTCTGTTCGACCGTCGCGGAGGTCATACGAGCCCCCTCGCCGCGAGCACCGCGCGTACCGAGTCCGCGGACTCCTCCGGGGTCTGCAGATGCGTCTCCAGCGTGAGCGCCGGGTCCAGCGGTGGCTCGTAGGGGTCGTCGACGCCGGTGAGCCCGGTCAGCCGGCCCGCGGCCTGCCGGGCGTACAGCCCCTTCACGTCGCGCTCGCTGCACACCTCGACAGGGGTGGCGACATGCACCTCGATGTACGGCGTCCCGCTCGCCTCGTGCCGCTCCCGGACGGCGTCGCGGCTGTCGGCGTACGGCGCGATGACGGGCACCACGGCGAGGACACCGTTGCGCGCGAGCACCTCGGCGACCAGGCCGATGCGCTGCACGTTGGTGTTGCGGTCCTCGCGCGAGAAGCCGAGACCCGCGGAGAGGAACCGGCGGACCTCGTCGCCGTCGAGGACCTCCACCCGGTGCCCCTCCGCCTTCAGACGGGTCCCGAGTATCCGGGCGATGGTCGTCTTGCCCGCGCTCGGCAGGCCCGTGAGCCAGACGGTGGCTCCCTGAGCCCTTGCCGTGGTGGTCATACGTGCGGTCCTCTTCCTGTCCTGGCGTACGGCTCACGACGCTAGGTAAGAAACATGAGAAGAGGGACGGAAGAGGCTGAGGGTTCCCTTAGCGCCTCATGATGTGACCGAGGTCACACATCGGTGGGTTCGGTGAAGCTCGCCCCCGTGTCCCGCAGCCGCTCGTGCAGCGCCCGGAACACGGCGGCCGAGCGGGCGCCCGGCCAGTCCTCGGGCAGCAGCGCGGCGGGCAGCCCCGGGTCGGCGTACGGGAGGTGGCGCCAGGTGTCCAGGGCGAGCAGATAGTCGCGGTACGCCTCCTCGGGCGGGGTGTCCGCGCGCCGCCGCCAGTCGCGCAGCACGGTCGCGTGCTGGTCGAGGAAGGCCTCGTGCTGCTTGGCGATCGCCGCCAGGTCCCACCAGCGCGCGACCGCGTCCGCCGTCGCCGCGAAGCCCAGGTGCTCCCCGCGGAACAGCTCCACGTAAGGGTCGAGCCGCAGCCGCGCCAGGGTGTGCCGGGTCTCCTCGTAGAGCCGCGCGGGGGCGAGCCAGACGCCGGGGGCCGCCGTCCCGAAGCCGAGACCGGCGAGGCGTGAGCGCAGTACGTGCCGCTTCTGCCGCTCGGACTCCGGCACGGAGAAGACGGCGAGCACCCAGCCCTCGTCCTCGGGGGGCGCCGTCGCGTACACCCGCCGGTCGCCGTCCTCCAGCAGTTGGCGGGCGTCCGGCGACAGCGCGTACCCCGCGCCGCCCGCCGCCGTACGGGCCGGTTCGAGCAGTCCGCGGCGCTTGAGCCGGGACACCGACGAGCGTACGGAGGGCGCGTCGACGCCGACCGCGGCGAGGAGCCGGATCAACTCGGCCACCGGCACGGGGCCGGGCATGAAACGGCCGTACGCGCCGTAGAACGTGACGATGAGGGACCGGGGGGCGTGCTGCTCTGACACGTTGATCACTCTAGTGCGCGAAGATCACTTGGGACCGCCGCCGGTGGACAACTCACCCTCCGGTGCGGGCGGCGACGGGCTCTCCCCGCTCGCCGGCGGAGCGTCCGCGCGCAGCCGGAAGCGTTGCAGCTTTCCGGTCGCCGTGCGCGGCAGCGAGTCCAGGAAGACGAACTCGCGGGGGCACTTGTACGGCGCCAGCTCGGACTTGAGGAAGGCGCGCAGCGCCTCGGCGTCCCTGCGTGCCCCCTCTCTGAGGACCGCGTACGCCACCACCACCTGCCCGCGCGCCTCGTCGGGCCGCCCCACGACCGCCGTCTCGACCACGTCCGGGTGGCGCAGCAGGGCGTCCTCGACCTCGGGCCCGGCGATGTTGTACCCCGCCGAGACGATCATGTCGTCGGCGCGGGCGACATAGCGGAAGTAGCCGTCGGGGTCGCGCACATAGGTGTCGCCGGTGATGTTCCAGCCGCCGCGCACGTACTCCCGCTGCCGTGGGTCGGTGAGATAGCGGCAGCCCACCGGGCCGCGCACCGCGAGCAGTCCGGGCTCGCCGTCCGGCACCGGCGTCCCCTCGGCGTCGACCACGCGCGCCTGCCAGCCCGGTACGGGGACGCCCGTCGTCCCGGGGCGGATGTGCTCGTCGGCCGCGGAGATGAAGATGTGCAGCAGCTCGGTGGCGCCGATGCCGTTGATGATGCGCAGTCCGGTGCGGCTGTGCCAGGCCCGCCAGGTCGCGGCGGGCAGGTTCTCGCCCGCGGACACACAGCGCCGCAGCGAGCTCGTGTCGTGCTCGTCCAGCTCCGCCAGCTCCGCCAGCATCGCCCGGTAGGCGGTCGGTGCGGTGAACAGCACCGAGACGCGGTGCTCGGTGATCGCGGGCAACAGCTGCTTGGGGCCCGCCTGTTCGAGCAGCAGGGAGCAGGCGCCGGCGCGCATCGGGAAGACGACGAGGCCGCCGAGCCCGAAGGTGAAGCCCAGCGGGGGACTGCCGGTGAAGACGTCGTCCTCGCGCGGCCGCAGCACATGCTTCGAGAAGGTGTCCGCTATGGCCAGCACATCGCGGTGGAAGTGCACACAGCCCTTGGGGCGGCCGGTGGTGCCGGAGGTGAACGCGATCAGCGCGACGTCGTCGGCGGCCGTGTCGACCGCCGTGAACGGCTCGTCCGGGGCGCCCGTGATGCGCAGCAGCAGGTCGTCGGGTGCGTCCCCGCCGTACGTCGTGATCCGCAGCCCCGGGATCTCCGCCTTCGCCAGGTCGTCGACCGACCGTACGTCGCACAGCGCGTGGGTGACGTGGGCGATGGCGCACATGGTGGTCAGCTCGTGCGGGCGCTGCTGGGCGAGCACCGTGACGGCGACCCCGCCCGCCTTCAGGACCGCCAGCCAGCACGCGGCGAGCCAGGGTGTGGTGGGCCCGCGCAGCAGCACCCGGTTGCCGGGCACGACGCCCAGTTCGGTGGTCAGGACGTGGGCGATCCGGTCCACCCGGGCGAGGAGGTGCCCGTATGTCCACAGGTCGCCGGACGGCGTGCGGAAGGCGGGGCGCTGCGGTGGCTTGTCGCCGAGGAGTTCGGCGGCGCAGTTCAGCCGTTCGGGGTAGTGCAGCTCGGGCAGGTCGAAGGGGAGTTCGGGCCACTGCTCGGGGGGCGGGAGGTGGTCGCGGGCGAAGGTGTCGACGTGGGCCGAGGTCGTCGGCTCCAGGGTGTCGCCGTCCATGGAGGTTCGCCCCCTTGTGGTGGTGGGCTCGCAGCGCTCAGCTCGTGACTCTCGGTGTTCTCGGTGCTCAGCTCTCGGTGCTCTCGGCTCGCGTCTCGCACAAGGAGCGTATCGTGTTGGTGACGACAGTCAACGTCTCGCGATAGCCTGGGATCCCGCAGTCCGACGGCGGAGAGGGAACCGGCAATGACCGCATTCTCGCTCGATCCGGCACAGACCGCCTGGTGTGCCGAGCTGCGCGCGCTGGCCGAGGAGCGGTTGCGCCCGCTGGCGGAGAAGGGCGAGCCGGGTCACGTCAACCGCGCTCTTCTCGCCGAGTTGGGCCGGCTCGGGCTGCTCGCCCGCCTGTTCACCTCGGGCGCGCTCGATCTGTGCCTGATGCGGGAGTCCTTGGCGCAGGGTTGCACCGAGGCCGAGACGGCGCTCGCCCTGCAGGGCCTCGGTGCGCATCCGGTGCACGCGTACGGCACCCGGGCGCAGCGCGAGCGCTGGCTGCCCCGGGTCGCGGACGGCAGTGCGGTGGCCGCGTTCGCGCTCAGCGAGCCGGGCGCGGGCTCGGACGCGGCGGCGCTGGCGCTCCGCGCGGACCGGGACGCCGCACGGGCGCCCACTTCCGCAGCGGCGCCCGGCGAAGCCGCGCCCGCGGCCCGCGGGGCCTCATCCGAGACCTCTGGAGCGGCGCCCGGGGTCCCCAGAGCCGTGCCCGCGGGCCCCGGTTCCTCGCCCGCGGGCCCCGGGCCGTCCGTCGTCGAAGCGCAGGAGTCGCCCGTCGCCGAGCGTGACGGCTGGGGGAGCTGGCGGCTCAGTGGGGAGAAGTGCTGGATCTCCAACGCGCCCGAGGCCGACTTCTACACCGTCTTCGCGAGGACCACCCCGGGCGCCGGAGCCCGTGGCGTCACCGCCTTCCTGGTACCCGCCGACCGGCCGGGCCTCACCGGCACCCCGCTCGACATGCTCTCCCCGCACCCCATCGGCGCCCTCGCCTTCGACGCCGTACCGGTGACGGCGGACGACGTGCTCGGCGAGCCCGACCGCGGTTTCCGGGTCGCGATGCACACCCTCAACCTCTTCCGCCCGAGCGTGGGCGCCTTTGCGGTCGGCATGGCGGAGGCGGCCCTCGCGGCGACGCTCACGCACACGGCCGGGCGTGAGGCGTTCGGCGGCAGGCTGAAGGACCTGCAGACGGTGGCTCACCAGGTCGCCGAGATGGCGCTGCGGACGGAGGCGGCCCGCCTGATGGTCTACGCGGCGGCGGCGGCGTACGACGAAGGGGCCCCGGACGTGCCCCGGCGCGCGGCGATGGCGAAGCTGCTGGCGACCGAGACGGCCCAGTACGTGGTCGACGCGGCCGTCCAACTGCACGGCGCCCGTGCCCTGCGTCGCGGCCATCTCCTCGAACACCTCTACCGGGAGGTCCGCGCGCCCCGTATCTACGAAGGCGCCAGCGAGGTGCAGCGGGCGGTCATCGCCAAGGAGCTGTATGCGTCGGTGGAGGCCCCGTGAGCGTCGAGAGCCTGGAGGTTCAGTGAGCACCGAGCGCGTCAACCCGCCCGAGCTCTCCCCGCCCACCGGCTTCTCGCACGCCGTCGTCGCCACCGGCACCCGCGTGGTCTTCCTGGCGGGCCAGACCGCGCTGGACACGGACGGGAAGGTGGTCGGCGAGAGCCTCCCGGAGCAGTTCGAGAAGGCGCTGACCAATCTACTGACGGCGTTGCGGGCCGCGGGCGGCACCCCGGCCGACCTCGCACGGGTCACGGTCTATGCCACCGATGTCGCGGACTACCGTGCGCGGGCCCCCGAACTCGGCCGCGTCTGGCGGCGGTTGGCGGGACGGGACTATCCCGCGATGGCCGTCGTCGGCGCCGCCCGCCTCTGGGACGAACAGGCCCTGGTCGAACTCGACGGTTTCGCGGTGCTGCCGTAGCACCCCGCCCCCGGAACCCCCGGAACCCCCGGAGGGACTAGGCGGCGACGGCCAGCCGCTCGGCGAACACCCGGTGCGGAGCGACCACGCTGCCGTCGGGGAGCAGTTCACCGCTGTCGTCGAAGACGATCGCGCCGTTGCACAGCAGGCTCCAGCCCTGCTCGGGGTGGGCCGACACGATGTGCGGAGCCTTGGAGTCCGCGGACGGGCACAGAGTTTGGTGGGAACACATGACGCACCTCCACGTCGGATGCGAGGAGTGTCGACGGCGCTGTCGCCGCCTCGCATACGTAAGACCATGCTCCCGTGGCGAACTCATCGGAACCGCCGGTCGAGAAGCGTGACAACACGCGGACAACTCTCGAACGTTCCCATGACGCACGGCCTCGACCCGAGACGGACCGGTCCCGCCGCATACCGGACTCGCCACCAAAGGGGTGAGGATCACCGCCTCGGGCCCGCGCGCCCGGTACCTGTGGAGCCCCCACGTTCCAGGAGGTACCTCATGCCCTTGCGCCAGGTCTTCGGCGCGGCCACCGGCGCCGTGCTCCTGCTGCTGTTCGCCCCGTCCGCCGTCGCCGTGTCCGTCGGCGCCCTGTCGGACCCGTCCGAGACGGTCACCGTCGACCCGACCGGTCACCTCGCCGCCGACGGAACCGTCACCCTTTCCGGCACCTACCGCTGTCTGAGAGGTACGGGGCCGGTGCTCGTCTCCTCGTCGGTGTCGCAGGGCGACACCCGGATCCGCTACGGCATCGGCGGCAGCGCGGCGGTCTGCGACGGCGCGGAGCACCGCTGGACCAACTCGGAGAAGCGCACACCCGGCACCCTCGCACCGGGCGCCGCCCATGTCGAGGCCACCCTGATGGAACTGAGCCCGGCTCTGGGAGGTCTGCCGCTGCCGCTGTTCCACGCGCTGCAACAGCAGGACGTCACCCTCATGGAGGGCTGAGCCGGCACGCGGGCGGGACCGGACGGCACCCGGCGGGCTCGCCGGAGGACGACGCGAAGTCGTCCTCCGGTGAGCCCCACCACCTTCCGGTCGTCCTAGATGTCCCGGAACGTCTCGATCTGTGCTCCGATCGAGTTGAGCCGCTCGGCCAGGTCCTCGTAGCCGCGGTTGATGACGTACACATTGCGCAGCACGGACGTGCCGTCGGCCGCCATCATCGCCAGCAGCACGACCACGGCCGGGCGCAGCGCGGGCGGGCACATCATCTCGGCGGCGCGCCAGCGGGTCGGGCCCTCGACCAGCACGCGGTGCGGGTCGAGGAGCTGCAGCCGACCGCCGAGGCGGTTGAGGTCGGTCAGATAGATGGCCCGGTTGTCGTAGACCCAGTCGTGGATGAGGGTCTTGCCCTGTGCGGAGGCCGCGATGGCCGCGAAGAACGGCACGTTGTCGATGTTCAGGCCCGGGAACGGCATCGGGTGGATCTTGTCGATCGGCGCCTCCAGCTTGGAGGGCCGTACGGTCAGGTCCACCAGCCGCGTACGGCCGTTGTCGGCGAAGTACTCCGGCGTGCGGTCGTGGTCGAGGCCCATCTCCTCCAGTACCGCGAGCTCGATCTCCAGGAACTCGATCGGCACCCGGCGTACCGTCAGCTCCGACTCGGTGACCACCGCGGCGGCGAGCAGGCTCATCGCCTCGACCGGGTCCTCGGAGGGCGAGTAGTCCACGTCCACGTCGATGTTCGGCACGCCGTGCACGGTGAGCGTGGTCGTGCCGACGCCCTCCACCCGTACGCCGAGTGCCTCCAGGAAGAAGCACAGGTCCTGGACCATGTAGTTGGAGGAGGCGTTGCGGATGACGGTCACGCCGTCGTGGCGGGCGGCGGCGAGCAGCGCGTTCTCGGTGACGGTGTCCCCGCGCTCGGTCAGCACGATGGGCCGGCCGGGGGAGACGGCCCGGTCGACCTGGGCGTGGTAGAGCCCCTCGGTGGCGGCGATGTCGAGCCCGAACCGACGCAGCGCGATCATGTGCGGCTCGATGGTCCTGGTGCCGAGGTCGCAACCGCCCGCGTACGGCAGCCTGAAGGTGTCCATACGGTGCAGCAGCGGGCCGAGGAACATGATGATCGACCGCGTCCGGCGGGCGGCCTCGGCGTCGATCGCCTCCATGTCCAGCTCGCTCGGGGGCACGATCTCGAGGTCGACCCCGTCGTTGATCCAGCGGGTGCGGACGCCGATCGAGCCGAGCACCTCCAGAAGGCGGTAGACCTCTTCGATCCGGGCCACCCGGCGCAGCACCGTGCGCCCCTTGTTCAGGAGCGTCGCGCACAGCAGTGCGACGCACGCGTTCTTACTGGTCTTGACATCGATCGAGCCGGACAGACGACGTCCGCCGACCACGCGCAGATGCATCGGACCCGCGTAGCCCAGAGAGACGATCTCGCTGTCCAGGGCTTCACCGATTCGGGCGATCATCTCAAGGCTGATGTTTTGGTTGCCGCGCTCGATGCGATTGACGGCGCTCTGACTTGTGCCGAGTGCCTCGGCGAGCTGCGACTGTGTCCAGCCCCGGTGTTGCCGGGCGTCACGGATGAGCTTGCCGATGCGTACGAGGTAGTCGTCTGCCATGGCGCGACCGTATATCTGATGTGAGATAAAGAGAAACGGAGCGCACCCGTCCGGGTAGTGGGCTACAGCACACCGCACCCGCAGGGGAGTTCGGGTGCGGGGCCGTGGCGGCACGGCGAATTCGGTCAGCGCTCGTCCCGCCGACGCGTCGTGCGCCGCCAGCCGAACGGGCCCGGCAGGTCCATCGAGGTCGTCCGGCGTCCGGTGCTGCTGCGGGTGTGGTGCGGCCCGTGCCGGCCGCCCGTGGTGATCGACCACGAGCGCCGGTTGATGTTCAGCCGCACCCAGGGAAGGATGCGGAAGCTCTTGCGGAACGTGAGAGGCATGGTTGGTCCCCCTTGGGGCAGTTCGCGGCATTCCTGTCGTTTCGCGGCGCCGACTGCGGCGCGTCCCGTTCCCAGTACCCCGAAGCGGGCGATGGTTGCCTGTGAACTCCCTGCGCTTTCAGCCTCGTTCGGCCGCCCCGCGCTCCGCGAGCGTCTGGGTGCCGATGACCCCGAGGAGGGCGACCTGTTCGGCGTCCCGCGTTCCCGGCTCGGCCGTGTAGAGCATGATCCGCAGGTCGCTGCCCGCGACGCCGAGTACGTCGCAGTCGAGCGTCAGGGGACCCAGCTGCGGATGGTCGATGGTCTTGCGTGAGGCCTCGTGGTGGCCCACGGCCTCGGACTCCCACAGCTCGGCGAACCGGTCGCTGTTCGCGCGCAACTCCTCGACCAGGCGCCGCAGCCGCTGGTCGGCCGGATACCGGCGCGCGGTCGCGCGCAGGTCGGCGACGATGGTGGTCTCGAACTCGCGTCGGGCCTTGGGGGTGTGGCGGACGTGGGTGCCCGGGCCCACGAGGTTGCGCCACACCGCGTTGCGCTCGTTGCCGCGCCACCCGGACGGGTCACCCATCAGGGCCGCGTACAGCGGGTTGGCCAGCAGCAGGTTCCACGCCGCGTCGAAGACCGCGACGGGCGTTCCGGTCAGCCGGTCCAGCATCCGGTGCACGCCGGGGGTGATGTGGGCGGGCACGGTGCCGCGTCCCGGCGGGACCAGTCCGGCGAGATGGAAGAGGTGTTCGCGCTCGGCGCCGGACAGTCGCAGCGCCCGGCCGAGCGCCTCGACGATCTGCTCCGAGGGGTTGCTCGCCCGGCCCTGTTCGAGACGGGTGACATAGTCGACCGAGATCCCGGCCAGCAGGGCCAGCTCCTCGCGGCGCAGTCCGGCCGCGCGCCGGTGCCCGCCGACGGGGAGCCCGGCCGCCTCGGGGGAGACCCGGTCCCGCCAGCGCCGGACCGTCCGTCCGAACTCCGTACTCGCCATGCCCCCACTGTGCACCGGTCCGCCCCGCCCGTGCCTGGTACTGGCAGTGCCAGGCACGGTCGGGCAGACCCGTGACCGCCCGCCTCGCCCCGCCCCGCCCCGAGTACGGGGTTCCTCGCCCCGAGCGCGGTGTGCCCCGCCCCGGGCGCCGTCGATAGGGTGTCGCCGTGCCCGCGTATCCGCCGATGCCGTCACGCCTTAAGACCGCCCGGCTGACGCTGCGGCCGTGGTCCGACTCCGATGCCGAGGGTCACAGCGCGCTCTTCGCGGAACGGGGCGACGGGCCGCTCCCGGTCGAACGGAGCCGCGAGATCATCGCGGCCCAGCTCGCCGCGGCGGCGTCGACCGGCATCGCTCTGCTGCCCGTCGACCGCCGCGACACGGGCGCCTTCATCGGCTACTGCGGGCTCCTCGTCGGCCGCGCCTCCCTCGACGAACCCGAGATCGCGTACGAGTTGTTCCGGAGCGCGCACGGGCACGGCTATGCGACCGAGGCGGCCTCCGCGGTGCTCGCCGCCGCGAGCACGACCGGGCGCGGGCGGGTCTGGGCGACCGTGCGCACCTGGAACGCCCCGTCGTTCCGCGTCCTCGAAAAGCTCGGGTTCGAACGCGACCACGTCTCGGCCGACCACCGCGGCGAGCTGGTGTGGCTCACGCGCGCGCTGCCGCGGCGGAGTGCCTGACGGCAGGTCGACAGCATGCCGGGCATGACCCGGGGGCGCCCATGTACTAGAGTTATCTCGACATCGAGATATCTGCCGAGGTGCACCGCAGCCGCACGTTGTCATCGGGTCTGACGGTAAGGCTTACCTAACTTAGCCTTACCTTAGCGGATCGGCCAAGACGTCGTGGCGGCAGGATGCGGTGGGAACGCGCACATCAATGAAGGAGACTGTCGTGTCGGCGAACAGCTTCGACGCCCGCAGCACGCTGCAGGTGGGCGACGAGTCGTACGAGATCTTCCGGCTGGACAAGGTGGAAGGCTCGGCTCGCCTTCCGTACAGCCTGAAGGTGCTGCTGGAGAACCTGCTCCGCACCGAGGACGGCGCGAACATCACCGCCGACCACATCCGGTCCATCGGCAACTGGGACTCCCAGGCGCAGCCCAGCCAGGAGATCCAGTTCACGCCCGCCCGCGTGATCATGCAGGACTTCACCGGCGTGCCCTGTGTCGTCGACCTCGCCACCATGCGTGAGGCCGTCAAGGAGCTCGGCGGCGACCCGGCGAAGATCAACCCGCTGGCCCCGGCCGAGCTGGTCATCGACCACTCCGTCATCGCCGACAAGTTCGGCACCAACGACGCGTTCGCGCAGAACGTCGAGCTGGAGTACGGCCGCAACAAGGAGCGCTACCAGTTCCTGCGCTGGGGTCAGACCGCCTTCGACGAGTTCAAGGTCGTCCCGCCGGGCACCGGCATCGTCCACCAGGTGAACATCGAGCACCTGGCGCGCACGGTCATGGTCCGTAACGGCCAGGCGTACCCCGACACCCTCGTCGGCACCGACTCGCACACCACCATGGTCAACGGCCTCGGTGTGCTCGGCTGGGGCGTCGGCGGCATCGAGGCCGAGGCCGCGATGCTCGGCCAGCCGGTCTCCATGCTCATCCCGCGCGTCGTCGGCTTCAAGCTGACCGGTGAGCTCACCCCCGGCACCACCGCCACCGACCTGGTGCTCACGATCACCGAGATGCTGCGCAAGCACGGCGTCGTCGGCAAGTTCGTCGAGTTCTACGGCGAGGGCGTCGCCGCCACCTCGCTGGCCAACCGCGCCACCATCGGCAACATGTCGCCGGAGTTCGGCTCGACGGCCGCGATCTTCCCGATCGACGCAGAAACGATCAAGTACCTCAAGCTGACCGGCCGCAGCGAGCAGCAGCTCGCGCTCGTCGAGGCGTACGCCAAGGAGCAGGGCCTCTGGCTCGACCCGGCCGCCGAGCCCGACTTCTCCGAGAAGCTGGAGCTGGACCTCTCGACGGTCGTCCCGTCGATCGCCGGCCCGAAGCGCCCGCAGGACCGGATCGTCCTGGCCAACGCCGCGCAGCAGTTCGCGCAGGACGTGCGCAACTACGTCGACGAGGACGACGAGGCGGGCAAGGAGTCCTTCCCGGCCTCCGACTCCCCGGCCACCACCAACGGCGTACCGACCCGTCCGACCACGGTCACCGCCCCCGACGGCTCGACCTACGAGATCGACCACGGCGCGGTGACGGTCGCGGCCATCACCTCCTGCACCAACACCTCGAACCCGTACGTCATGGTCGCCGCCGCGCTGGTGGCCAAGAAGGCGGTCGAGAAGGGCCTGACCCGCAAGCCGTGGGTCAAGACCACCCTCGCCCCGGGCTCCAAGGTCGTCACCGACTACTTCGACAAGGCGGGGCTCACCCCCTACCTCGACAAGGTCGGCTTCAACCTCGTCGGCTACGGCTGCACCACCTGCATCGGCAACTCCGGCCCGCTGCCGGAGGAGGTCTCCAAGGCGGTCAACGAGCACGACCTGGCCGTGACCTCGGTGCTGTCGGGCAACCGCAACTTCGAGGGCCGCATCAACCCCGACGTCAAGATGAACTACCTGGCCTCCCCGCCGCTGGTCGTCGCGTACGCGCTCGCGGGCTCCATGAAGGTGGACATCACCAAGGACGCGCTGGGCATCGACCAGGACGGCAAGCCGGTCTACCTGGCCGACATCTGGCCCTCCGAGGCCGAGGTCAACGACGTCGTGGCGAACGCCATCGGCGAGGACATGTTCAACAAGTCCTACAAGGACGTCTTCGCGGGCGACGCCCAGTGGCAGGCGCTGCCGATCCCGACCGGCAACACCTTCGAGTGGGACCCGCAGTCCACCTACGTCCGCAAGCCCCCGTACTTCGAGGGCATGGCGCACGAGCCGTCCCCGGTCACCGACATCGCCGGTGCCCGTGTGCTCGCCAAGCTGGGCGACTCGGTGACGACGGACCACATCTCACCCGCCGGCGCCATCAAGGCCGACACCCCGGCCGGCAAGTACCTCACCGAGCACGGTGTGGAGCGTCGTGACTTCAACTCCTACGGCTCGCGCCGAGGCAACCACGAGGTCATGATCCGCGGCACGTTCGCCAACATCCGCCTGCGCAACCAGATCGCGCCGGGCACCGAGGGCGGCTACACCCGCGACTTCACCGTCGAGGGCGCGCCCGTCGCGTTCATCTACGACGCCTCGCGCAACTACATCGAGCAGGGCACCCCGCTGGTCATCCTGGCCGGCAAGGAGTACGGCTCCGGCTCGTCCCGCGACTGGGCCGCCAAGGGCACCGCGCTCCTCGGCGTCAAGGCCGTCATCGCCGAGTCGTACGAGCGCATCCACCGCTCGAACCTCATCGGCATGGGCGTCCTGCCGCTCCAGTTCCCGGAGGGCGCCACCGCCGAGACCCTCGGCCTCACCGGCGAGGAGACCTTCTCCTTCACCGGCGTCGAGGAGCTCAACAACGGCACCACCCCGCGCACGGTGAAGGTCACCACCGACACCGGCGTCGAGTTCGACGCGGTCGTCCGCATCGACACCCCCGGCGAGGCGGACTACTACCGCAACGGCGGCATCATGCAGTACGTGCTGCGCAACCTGATCCGCAAGTAGGCGATCCGGTACGGCGGCCGGGCCGCACTCCTCTTCGGAGGGGTGCGGCCCTTCGCATGCGACGGCACGTCCGCACGCCTACACCCAGCCGCGCTGAGCCGCCCGCATCCCCAGCTGGAAACGGCTCGCCGCGCCCAGCCGCTCCTGCAGATCGCTCACCCGGCGGCGCAGTGTCCGCAGGCTCACCCCCAGGTGACGGGCGACCGCCTCGTCCTTCATCCCGGCGGCCAGCAGCCGGGTCAACGTCCGCTCGTCCTCGGTGAGTTCACCGTCGGAGACCGGCTGGCCGAGCGGGGTCGCCTGCTGCCAGGCCAGCTCGAAGAGCTTCTGCAAGGCCTCGGTGACCGCCGAGTGCCACACCACGACGGCACAGTAGCCGCCGGCCGCGGAGGCGGTCAGCGGCAGCAGCGCCCGGCATCCGTCGACCACCAGCAGCTTGAGCGGCACGATCGGCAACACCCGGGCCTGCTCGCCGAGTTCGACCATACTCAGGGCGCGGGACAGGACCTTCGGATCCTCCAGGCCGGTCGCCGCGTAGATCCCCCGAGAGACGATTCCGCGGCTGAGCAGATCGGCCTGGAGATCCACCTGCGGAGCGGGCGGGGCGAGATACGGCGGTGTGTCGAAAAGGCACACCTCGTGCTCCGCGCGCGCGTACATCTCCTCCAGGCGTGCCGCGATGGCGCCCTCGCCGGAGGCCACCTCGACCAGCCGGGACGGCTCCTCGCGAAGCAGCCCCGCCTCGTACGCGGTCGCCATCTCCTCGGCGGTGGCCGCCAGCAGTTCGGACTCCGTCTCGCGCCGCCGGATCAGCGCGCGGATCGCCACCCGGGGGTCGACCGCCCGTAACCCGCCCATGGAGTCCGGTGGTTGCAGCAGCCCGAGCGTGAGCAGCCGGTTGCAGGCCTCGCGGACCCGGGCCGGGGAGGCACCGGTCAGCAGCGCCCAGCCGGCCGCGCCGGCGTCGGGCTGGTTGAGGATTGCCTGGTACAACAGCTCGTCGAACGCGGAGACCCCCACCGCGGCCCAGGGGCTCGCGGCAGGGGTCTCCCTTGCCGTGTCGTATGCCGTGTTCACCATGGCCCGGCACGGTAGACGATCTTTGTTAAGAATTTTCGCAACGTTTGGCTGCGGTCGTCTACTTCAGGCCGAACGCCCGTACGACCGTCTGGTCGACGATGTTGCCGTCCCGGTCGCCGGCCCGTACGCGCAGCGACACGAACCGGGCGTCCTTCTTCGGGTGCTTCAGCTCCGCCTTGCCGTGCTTGACCTTCACTTCCTTCCACGAGGTGCCGTCGTCGTACGAGACCCAGGCCTTCAGGGAACTGGCGGTGACGCCGCCCGACTGGTTCCGGACGGAGAGGCCGAGCTTCGACGTGTGTCCGGCCTCAGCACTGTTGAGAAGGTTGAGCCCGGCCGCGTCGTAGTCGACCGAGAGCAGCCCGAGCGCCGTCTGCTGGTCCGTGTGCGCCGAGGCGAAGGACCATTCGGTGTGGGTGGCGGTGGAGTACGCCGCCCAGTCGGCCGTGCGCTGCGTGCCGACCACGAGGCGGTACGAGGACTTCGCCGCCGGCGCGGTGAACGTGCCGTAGCCGCCGAGTGCGGTGTCGCCGATCAGTTGCCCGTCCGCGTACAGCTTGCCCTTCGCGGTGTCCAGGACGTTGTCCACGGATCCGTAGTGGCCCGGTGTCGCATCGCTCAACTCCGGGATGCGGAAGGTGAGTTTGTCACCGGTGCGCTGGGAGAGGCCGTACTGCTGGGCGGTCGCCGGGCGGACGACCTGGCCCAGCCAGTCCTCGGCGGGCTGCTTGCCCGCCTTGTCGAAGGTCCGCACGAGACCCCACTGAGGCTGGCTCGCCTTCCAGTTGGGATAGACGGCGTGCCAGATCCGGGTGTCGGAGACGTTGTAGTACTCGGTGCGCTCCGTGCCGAGCTGCACGTTGTTGGTGGTCGCGATGTCGGCCGACTGCCAGGGGCGGTACCGGTACACGGCGTCCTTGCCGACATCACCGGCCCGGGCCCCGTGGTAGCGAACCGTCTGCTTCACCGTGTTGGAGCTGTTCAGGTTGTACGTCTGGTTGGCCGAGACGGCCCCCACCTGCGGGAACATCACGTTGTACACGTACGGACTGACCGGAGTGCCGGCCAGCTTCAGCTTGACCTTCTTCCCGCTCTTCAGCAGGGCGCCGAGCTTCGCGCCGTCCTCGCCGGTGGCGAGCATCAGCGGGATGGTCATGCTCTGCACGGAGCCGAGCCAGTACCCGGGCGTCTCCTTGTAGGCGAGGACGTAACCGGCCCCGGCCGCGGTCGCGTTGGTCAGTGCCTCGTCCGCCGTCTTACCGGCGCCCACGTGGACGACCGCCACCTTGCCCTTGACGTCGAGTCCCTTGAAGTCGGCCGCGGTTCCGGCGCCCGCGTCCACCGCTCGTACCGTGTGATCACCGCTGACCTTCACGGGGAGGCCGCTGTACGTCTGCGCGTAGTCGAGGGGAAGCGCGTACTTCTCCGGGCCGGTGACGCTCGCCGTCAGCTCCTTGGCGTACAGACGGAACTTCGAGGAGAACTCGAACATACCCTGGGTGACCTTCTCGGTGGGCGCCACATAGACGTGGTCGGTCCACCAGCCCTGGCTGTAGGTCACCCCGAAGCCAGTGCCCGGGCCTTCCCGGTGCCAGGTGGTGCTGAAGCCCCGGAACTCGGAGTCCTCCTTGGTCTTCGGCTTGATCTCGACCGCCTTGCGGGCGTCGAGGACGACCTCGGTGTCCTTGTCGACCTTGATCTCCGGATCACCGACGATCGAGGTGCTCACCTCCAGTCCGGCCGCGTCCCGCTGGGAGATCCAGGACGCCGTGGAGTACGTACCGGCCGGCACCTTGAAGGTGTAGCCCTGGCCGATGAACCCGTAGGTGTCCGGGTACGCGCCGTTCAGCTCCTGCAGCATGAAGAGCGACGCGGACGTGGACGGCTTGCCGTCGCGGCCCAGCAGCGACACCTTCAGGTCGTAGGTCTTCGGCAGCTTCTCGAAGCCGACGGCGGTGGTGACGAGGACACCGTCGGCGCTCGCGGTGATGTGGCCCGTGTACCGGCCCGTCGCCTCCTTAGCCGGGTCGACCGTGACCGCGACGGTGGCGGTGCCCTTCGCCGGGACGGTGACCGTGTCCGCGTTCAGTGTGGCGTCGCGAAGTGACGAGGACACCTTCAACTCCACTGCTTTGTCCGTGGTGTTGGTGTACGTGATGTCCTTGTCGGCGGCCTCGGTGTCGGTCTCCTCGTACTTGCCGAAGCTCAGCGTCGGCGTCGCGAAGACGCCCTGGTTGACGGACCGTACGGCGTCGACCCGGCCGTCGCCCTGCTCGAAGACGTCGGCGTCCGGCATGGTCTTCGCCGTGGTCGCCAGCGCCTGCTTGATCTGCTGGCCCGTCCAGTCGGGGTGGGCCTGGGCGACCAGCGCCGCGGCGCCCGCGACATGCGGGGTGGCCATCGACGTACCGCTCGCCGTCGTGTAGTAGTCGTCGACCGGCGTACCACCAGGCATGCTGGTGCCCGCGGCGCGGGCCGCGGTGATGGCCACGCCGGGCGCGGTGATCTCCGGCTTGACCGCGTAGTCACCGGCGCGCGGACCGCGGCTGGAGAACGAGGCCAGCTTGTCGGACTTGTCCACGGCGCCCACTGTCAGCGCGGAGTCGGCGATGCCCGGGGTGCCGACGGTCTGCTCGGACGGGCCGGAGTTGCCCGCCGCGATCACGAAGAGGGTGCCGGTGGACGCGGACAGTTCGTCGACGGTCTGGCTGAGTATGTCGGAGGGGCCCGACGCCGTGCCGCCCAGCGACATCGACACGATCTTCGCGCCGGAGTGTGCCGCCCAGTCCATGCCCGCGATGATCCAGGAGTCCTGGCCGTGTCCGGTGTCGTCGAGGACCTTGCCCACGGCCAGTTCCGCGCCCGGCGCCACGCCCTTGTAGCGGCCGCCCGAGGCCGCGCCCGATCCGACGATGGTGGAGGCCACGTGCGTTCCGTGGCCGAATCCGTCCTGCACCCCCTCGTCGGGCACGAAGCTCTGGGACTCCGCGATCTTGCCCGCGAGGTCGGGGTGTCCGGTGTCCACGCCGGTGTCCAGGACGGCGACCTTGATGCCCTTGCCGTCGTAGCCCGACTTCCACACCTCGGGTGCGCCGATCTGCGGCACGCTGACGTCGAGGGACGCCTGTACCTTGCCGTCGAGCCAGATCTTGTCGATGCCCTCGCCGAGTTGCTTGGCGGCCTCGGTGGTCGGTTCGGTGCCGAGAGCGGGGGCGATGTCGGCCCAGAAGGAGGTCGACTTCTTCGCGCTCAGCGCGGCCCCGTCGATCGCGGGCAGCTTGAGCGTCCGGCGTGCGCCGTCGGGGGTCGCGCTGCCGCTCTTGTACGTCGCGATCACCGGGGTGGTGCCGGTCTTCGCGTCCGTGTATCCCTGCTTCACCAGCTGGGTGACGTTGAACAGGGCCGGGTCGAGACGGCCCGCCTTCACCAGCGGGATCGCGTCCGCCGGCAGGACACTGACCTCGCCGTCGCGCTCGCTCGACAGGAAGGTGGCGGCCTCACGGCCCTTGCCGCGCTGGATGTCGACGGCATATTTTCCGTCCGGTCCGGCGGTGAGCGACACGGTGTCGCCGGTGATGAGGGTGACGGTCCGGGTGGTGCCCTGCGCCGTGCCCGGTGGGGTGTCGGGCGAGGGTGCCGGGGCCGCTGCCGAGGGTGCGACCGCTCCCGCGAGCAGAGCGGCGGCGCCTGTCATGGCCCAGAGGGCGTGGAGTCTTCGCATCTGTGGGCTTTCCTTCCCTTGAGAGACCTGGTGAGGTCTGGACCACTGTGCGGGCCGGGGGAGAAGAGGCTCAAGGGATTCCTGTGGCCGGGCAGTGCCAATGCCCTCTTCGGTCACGGGAGTTGGCGAACAGGGCGCCGCTCGGACGGCTGCGGCACCAGCAGTCGCGCGTCCGACAAAGGCGTCCGGCGAAGGCGAAGACCCCCACCGCGAACCAGGGGCTCGCGGCAGGGGTCCATCGCGTCAGGCCTGTTGCACCGGTGTGAGCGGTGGTCTACTTCAGGCCATAGGCCCGCAGCACGGTCTGGTCGATCCGGTTTCCGGCACTGTCGGAGGCCAGCACCCGCAGTGACACGAACTCCGCTCCCTTCGGGTGCTTGATCTCCGCCCGGCCGTGGCGGACCTTCACCTCCTTCCAGGACGCGCCGTCGTCGTACGACACCCAGGCCTTCAGCGAACCGGCCTTGACGCTCCCCGCCTGGTCCCGGACGGAGAGTCCGAGCTTCGTCTTCTTCTTGGCCTCGGCGCGGTTGAGCAGATCGAGCCCGTGCAGGTCGTAGTCGACGGAGAGCACCGGCAGCGCCGTCTGCGTGGTCGTGTGCGCCGAGGCGAAGGACCACTCGGTGTGCGTGCTGGTCGAGTACCGCGCCCAGTCGGCCCTGCGCTGGGCATCGAGCACGAAGCGGTACGAGGTCTGTGCCGCCGGGACGGTGAAGACGCCGTACCCGCCGATGAGCGAGTCGCCGACCAGCTGTCCGTCCGCGTACAGCTTGCCCTTCGCGGTGTCCTGCGTGCCGTCCACGTATCCGTAGTGGCCGATGGTGGAGTCACCGAACTCTGGTACAGACATGGTGAGTTGGTCACCGGTGCGCTCCGATGGGCCGTACTCTTCGCTGCTCACCGGGCGGACGACCTGGCGCAGCCAGTCCTCGGCGGGTTCCGTACCCGCCTTGTCGAAGGTCCGCAGCGGACTCCACTGGCCCTTGCTCGCCCGCCAGTCGGGGTAGACGACATGCCAGGTGCGGGTGTCCGGGTCGACGTTGTAGTACTCGGTGCGCGAGGTGCCGAGCTGCATGTACTGGCCGCTGTCGACGCCGAAGAGCTGATAGGGACGGAACGTGTACGCGGTGTCGAGGCCCATCCCGCTGGCCTGGGAGCCGTAGTAACGGGCCGTCCGCTTCACGGTGTTGGAGCTGTCGACCTTGTACGTCTGGTTCGCGGAGATGGCACCCTTCTGCGCGAACAGCACGTTGTAGACGTACGGACTGACCGGCGTTCCGCCCAGCTTCAGTGTGACCTTCTTGCCGGTCCGTAGCAGGCTGGTGAGCTTGGCGCCCTCCTCGCCGGTGGCGATCATGAGGGGCACGGTGGTCGCGTGGTCCACGGCTTCGAACCAGAAGCCGGGTGCCTTGCGGTAGGTGATGAGATAACCGGCCCCGGCCGCGGTCGCGTTGGCCAGGGCGGCATCCGACCGCTCGGTCGCGCCGAGCCCGACCACCGCCACCCTGCCCTTGACGTCGAGCCCCGCGAAGTCGGCCGCCGTGCCGCCGCCCGCGTCCACCGCCTGCACGGTGTGGCTACCGCTGATCTTCGTCGGGAAGTCGTTGTACGTCTGCGAGTAGTACATCGACAGCGGAAGCTTCTCCGGGCCGACGACACTCGCGGTCAACTCCTTCGCGTACAGGCGGAACTTGGAATAGAACTCGAAGCTTCCCTGCGTCACCGGCTTGGTCGGCGCCACATAGACGTGTCTGGTCCACCAGCCCTGGCTGTACGACATCCCGAAGGAACTGCCCGGCCCTTCGCGGTGCCAGGAGGTGGTGAAGCCCTTGGACTCGGAGTCCTCCTTCGTCCTCGGCTTGATCTCCACCGCCTTGCGGGCGTCGAGGGTGATCGTGGTGTCCCCGTCGACCTTGATCTCGGGGTCGCCGACGACCGAGGTCCCGACGGCCGAGCCGCCCTCGTCGCGGTCGTAGATCCAGGAGCCGATGGAGTACGTGCCGGCCGGGACCTGCCAGGTGTGGGTGGCCGTCAGAAATCCGTAGTTGTTGGAGATCGCGCCGTTCAGTTCCTGCATGGTGTACAGCGCGGACCCGGTGATCGGCTGTCCGTCGCGGCCGATCAGGTTCACCTTCAGCTCGAACGCCTTCGGAGCCTTCTCGAAGCCGACTCCCGTGGTGACCACAACGCCGTCGCCGCTCGCCGTGACGTGACCCGAGTACCGGCCCTGGCCCTCCTTCGTGGGGTCGACGGAGACCGGGACGGTGGCGGTGCCGTGCGCGGGCACGGTGACGGAACCGGTGCCGGGCGCGGCCTCGGCCAGGGTCGAGGCGAGCTTCAACTCCACCGCCTTGTCGGTGGTGTTGGTGTACGTGATGTCCTTGCTGTCGATGCCGGCGGCATCGTCGTCGTACGTGCCGAAGCTCAACGTCGAGGTCCCGAAGACGCCCTGCTCGACCGCCCGGACCGCGTCGACCCGGCCGTCGCCCTGCTGGTAGACGTCGGCGTCCGGCTGGGTCTTGGCGGTGCTGGCGAGATCCGCCTTGATCTGCTCGCCCGTCCAGTCCGGATGGGCCTGTGCCACCAGCGCCGCCGTGCCCGCCACGTGCGGGGTCGCCATCGACGTACCGCTCGCGGTGGTGTAGTAGTCGTCGACCGGCGTGCCCATGGAGGAGCCGGAGGCGCGGGCCGCGGTGATGTTCACGCCCGGGGCGGTGATCTCCGGCTTGACCGCCGAGTCACCCAGGCGCGGGCCACGGCTGGAGAAGGACGCCAGGTGGTCCGACTTGTCCACCGCGCCGACCGTGAGCGCGGAGTCCGCGATGCCCGGCGTGCCGACGGTCTCGTCGGAGGGGCCGGCGTTGCCCGCCGCGATGACGAACAGGGTTCCGGTGGACGCCGAGAGCCGGTCCACCGTCTCGCTCAGCGGATCCGAGGGACCGGACGCCGTACCGCCCAGGGACATGGAGACGATCTTCGCGCCGGAGTGGGCGGCCCACTCCATGCCCGCGATGATCCACGACTCCTGGCCGTGTCCGGTGTCGTCGAGGACCTTGCCCACCGCCAGTTCCGCGCCCGGCGCCACGCCCTTGTACCGGCCGCCGGAGGCCGCGCCCGAGCCGACGAGGGTGGAGGCCACGTGCGTTCCATGGCCGAATCCGTCCTGTATCCCTTCGCCGGGTACGAAGCTCTCGGACTCCGCGATCCTGCCCGCGAGGTCAGGGTGTCCGGTGTCCACGCCGGTGTCCAGGACGGCGATCTCGACGCCCTCGCCGTCGAAGCCGGCCTTCCACACGTCGGGGGCGCCGATCTGCGGGACGCTGACGTCGAGGGATGCCGAGACCTTGGCGTCCAGCCACAGCTTGTCGAGGCCGTCGCCGAGCTGCCGGGCGGCCTTCGCGGTGGGGGAGGTGCCGGGGGCCGGGGCGATGTCCGCCCAGAACGTGGTCGACGCGGTCGATTTCCGCGCGCTCAGCGCGGCGCCGCCGATACCGGGCAGGGCGCGCGTCCGGCGTGCGCCCTCGGGGGTCTCGGCGCCCTTCGCGTAGGTGGCGATCAGCGGGATGGCGCCGGTCTTCTCGTCGGCGTATCCCTGCTCGACGAGTTGGCTGACGTTGAAGAGGGCCGGGTCGAGGCGGCCGGCCTGGACGAGCGGGATCGCATCGTCGGGTGTGACGCTGACCTCGCCCTTCTGCTCGGTGGTCACGAAGTTGACGCCTTCACGGCCCTTGCCGCGCCGGACGTCGACGGCGTACTTCCCGTCCGCGCCGCCGGTGAGGGAGACCGTGTCTCCGGTGATGAGGGTGACGGTCCGGGTACTGCCCTGCGCCGCGCCCGGTGGGGCGATCGACGAGGGGGTCGGGGCCGCTGCCGAGGGCGCGACCGCACCCGCGAGCAGAGCGGCGGCGCCTGCCATGGCCCAGAGGGCGTGGAGTCTTCGCATCTGTGGGCTTTCCTCCCCTTGAGAGACCTGGTGAGGTCTGGACCAGCGTGCGGGCCGAGCGTGAAGGGGCTCAAGGGATTCCTGTGGCCGGGCCGTGCCAATGCCCCCTTCGGCCAAGGGGGTTGAGAACCAACGGTTCCACCCGCGAGGCCCTTCGCACGGCTGCGGCAAAGTCGGAACACAGGGTTCTCCCAGCGAACCGGGACAGGATCGTCATATGTCTGGCACCCGAAGCGAACGTCTCCACGCCACACCCGCCCCCGGCGACCCCGTCCGTGGCGAACGTCCCGGTGGCCACCGCGTCCCCGGTGAGCGTGTCCTCGGCAACGGCGCCCGCGTGCGCGACGAGCGTGACGGGGGCGAGCGCCTCCGTGTCGGCCGTGACGGCGGCGAGTTCGTCCACGGGGCCCGCGTGCGCGGCGAACGTGACGGCGGCGACCGCCTCCGCGGCGAGCGTGACGGCGGCGACCGCCCCCGTGTCGGACGTGACGGTGGCGATTACCTCCGCGCGGACCGCCTCCGTGGCGAGCGGACCCGTGGGGACCACCCCCGCGGCGAGCGAACCCGTGGGGACCGTGTCCGCGTGCTGATCGTCGACGACGAACCCGCACTCACCGAACTGCTGTCCGTGGCCGTCACCGAGGCGGGCTGGCGGCCCTACCCGGTCGCCGACGGGCACAGCGCCCTGCGCGCCGCCCGCGGCTGCGCCCCGCACGCGGTCGTGCTCGACGGGATGCTGCCCGACCTCGACGGCATCCAGGTACTGCGCAGGCTGCGGTACGAGAATCCGAGACTGCCCGTCCTCATGCTGACCGCGCGCGACGCGCTGGAGCACCGCATCGACGGCCTGTCCTCGGGCGCCGACGACTACGTGACCAAGCCCTTCTCCCTGGAGGAGGTCGTCCTGCGGCTGCGCGGACTGCTGCGCAGGGCCGGCGCCGAACCGCTCCGGGCCGACGACTCCGTCCTGGTGCTCGGTGATCTCGTCCTGAGCGAGGAGACCCGCGAAGTGCGCCGCGACGGTACGCCGATCCAGCTCACCGCCAAGGAGTTCGACCTGCTCGGCCTGCTGCTCGGCCACCCGCGTCAGGTGCTGAGCAAGGCCCAGATCCTCGACCACGTGTGGAGCAGCTCCTTCGACGGCGGTGGCAACCTCGTCGAGGTCTACATTTCCAGCCTGCGCCGGAAGATCGACAAGGGGCGGCCGCCGATGATCCACACCGTGCGCGGCGTGGGATACGCGATCCGCCCGGTGGAGGACGGGAGATGAACCTCCGACGGACCCGGCTCCCCGGACGCTCCCGACCCACGGCGCGGGCCGGACGTTCGCTGCGCACGCGGCTGCTGCTCTTCATCAGCGCCACCCTCGTCGCCGTCTGCGCCGCGATGGCCCTCACCACCGTCTTCGCCCAACGCTCCTACCTGCTCGGCAACCTGGACCAGCGCGTCACCGACGCCGCCGAGCGCAGCCAGGGCGGCCTCCAGCGCCGCAGCGGCGACGACACGGACCTGGGGTTCCTCAACGAACGGGGACAGGCCGTCGGCACGCTCGCCGCCCGGTTCGACGAGGACGGGGACATCCTCGCCGCCGAGGTCGTCACCCACGACGGCGGCCAGCAGACCCTCACCGCCGTCCAGCGCGCCGCCCTCGACGGCATCACCACCGACGGCTCCCTGCACACCCGTACCGTCCCGGGCCTCGGCAGCTACCGTGTGACCGCCCTCGGCGGCGACGGCGTCCCCGTGCTCACCGGGCTCCCCATGGGCGACGTACAGGACATGATCGGCTGGCTGGTCGCGGTCGAGGGCGTGGTGGCCGCCGTCGGCCTCACCGCCGCGGGCTGCGTCTGCGCGGTCGTCATACGGCGTCAACTGCGCCCCCTCGGACGGGTCGCCGCCACCGCCGTCGAGGTCTCCCGCTCCCCGCTGGGCCACGGCGAGGTCACCGCCCTGACCCGCGTCCCCGAACGCGACACCGACCCCGGCAGCGAGGCCGGCCAGGTCGGTGCCGCCCTCAACCGCATGATCGACCACGTGGAGTCCTCGCTCGCCGAACGCCAGCGCGGCGAGGAGGAGATGCGCCGCAGCGAGGAACGCATGCGCCGCTTCCTCGCCGACGCCAGTCATGAACTCCGTACACCTCTCGCCTCCATCGCCGGATACGCGGAACTGATGAACCGCGGCACCGAGCGGATCGAACCGGCCCTGGCCTGGCGCCGGGTCTCCGCCGAGTCGGCCCGGATGACCGGCCTCGTCGAGGACCTGCTGCTGCTCGCCCGGCTGGACGAGGGCCGGCCGCTGCACGCGGCCGAGGTGGACCTCGCGGCACTGGTCGCCGAGGCGGTGTGGGACGCGCGGGCCGCCGGGGACACCCACAACTGGCAGCTGGCGCTGCTGCTGGACACCCCGGCCCTGGTCGTCGGCGACGAGGCACGACTGCACCAGGTGGTGGCCAACCTGTTGGCCAACGCCCGTGTGCATACGCCTGTTGGTACGACCGTGGTCGCCTCGGTGGAGGCCACGGACGCGTCCTGCACGATCCGCGTGCGCGACGACGGCCCCGGTATCCCGCAGCACCTGCTCCCGTCCGTCTTCGAACGCTTCACCCGAGGCGACGCCTCGCGCTCCCGCGGCAACCCGACTGAGGGCGGCTCCGGCCTCGGACTCGCCATCGCCGAGGCGGTCACCGCCGCCCACGGCGGTCGCATCCGCGTGGAGAGCGCCCCGGGTCGTACGGAGTTCACGCTCGAACTGCCCCCGGCCGACAGCGCCAGGACCCCGGACCCGGCGCCCACTCCGGCGCCCGCGTCGGCCTGAAGCCAGACCGCCCTTGGCGCCGCCCCTCGGCGACCTGTGTTGCCTGAGCGGCCTGTGCGTGAGTCATGAAGGTCAACGAAATTGTTGACACTCCCTTCGGTGGCGACATACGTTCGCAAGTGCTGGATCAGGCATCAGGTCAAGGTGTGCGCCAAGCGCGGGTGACGGAACAGCGGCCCGCCCCGGCGCCCGGAAGGGAGCGGTTCGTTGTCGTCGACCAGGCCCTCCCTCCGTTGCACTCCAGGTTCGCCTCAGGCTGCTCCCCCGGAGTCGTGTGCGCCCAGCCGTCCGTCCCGGACGTGCCCACGGCGAAGGGATCCGGCGACGATGACCGAGCTCGACACCGGGGGCACCGGGGAGCGCGCGGCAATGGAGCCGCAGTCGGAGACGGGCAGTTCGGGGCGGGGCAGCGGCGCGACCCAGAAGCACGTCCACTCCATCATCCGCACGCCCAACGGCAACGACTACGGGAGGGAGCTTCTGCGACAGCACTATCTGACGTCATCCCACCATCGGTGACGTGACCGACTCAGGTGGTTTCTCAGTCATAGGAAAATCGGTACCTGAGTGGTTTCTCCGTCATGGCGAGGGCCGCACCCGTTGTCAGGGGGTGCGGCCCTCGTGCGTGAAGCGCTTACACGTGAAGCGTTTACAGAGGTGGTTGTGCGCGCTAACGTCCGCATGAGGTGGGAGCGCTCCCATGCGGCGGACCGGAACCCGCCGGGAGTTGCTCCCGCCTCACCTCACATTCCCGCGACATCGAGCGAAGGGTTCGTCATGCCCGAAGCTGTCATGAACGTGACAAGGTCTCGATTATCTCGGCCTTCCCGCCGCCGCTCCCTCCTCCTCGTCCTCCTCGCCCTCCTCACCGTCGTCCCCGCCCTCGGCCTGGTCGTCACGACCGGCGGAAAGGCGGCGGCGCACGGCACCCCGATGAAGCCCGGCAGTCGCACCTTCCTGTGCTGGCGGGACGGGCTGACCGACACCGGTGAGATCAAGCCCGTGAACCCGGCCTGCAAGGCGGCCCAGCAGGTGAGCGGCACCACGCCGTTCTACAACTGGTTCTCGGTGCTCCGCTCGGACGGCGCGGGCCGCACCCGCGGCTTCGTCCCCGACGGGGAGCTGTGCAGCGGCGGCAACCCCAACTTCACCGGCTTCAACCTGCCCCGGAGCGACTGGCCGCTCACCCATCTCACCTCGGGTGCCACGGTCGACTTCTCGTACAACGCCTGGGCCGCGCACCCGGGTTGGTTCTACGTCTACGTCACCAAGGACGGTTTCGACCCGACCAGGGCGCTCACCTGGAACGACATGGAGGACCAGCCGTTCCTGACCGTCGACCACCCGCCGCTCAACGGCAGCCCGGGCACGGTCGAGGCCAACTACTCGTGGACCGGACAGCTCCCCGCGAGCAAGTCGGGCCGCCACATCATCTACATGGTCTGGCAGCGCTCGGACAGCGCGGAGACCTTCTACTCCTGCTCGGACGTCGTCTTCGACGGCGGCAACGGCGAGGTGACGGGCGTTCACGACCCCGGCAACCCCACCGAACCCCCGCCCGGCGTCTGCTCCGCGACCCGTCGGACGACCAACAGCTGGAACGGCGGCTACCAGTCGGAGGTGACCGTCACCAACACCGGAGACGTGCCGATGCTCGGCTGGATGGTGGACTGGACCTTGCCGGGCGGGCAGTCGGTCGTCAGCCTCTGGAACGGCAACGCGACCTACAGCGGCCAGGACGTGATGGTGCACAACGCCGACTGGAACGGTGCGCTGGATCCCGGGAAGAGCGCGACCTTCGGGTACGTCGTCTCGGGCTCCGGCGGTGATCCCGCGACCGCGCTTCCCTGTCGGGTCGGTTGACCGGCTCTGGGCGGACCGGGTGGGTGGTGTGGAACTCACCCGGTCCGCGAGCCCGGGCGGGCGAGGGGGGTGCTGCCCGGGTGGGGGTCCCCCTGCTCGAGCGCAGTCGAGAGCTTGGGGGAACGTGGCTTGTGACGATCGAGGCGTGCGACAACGTTGTCTGATGGTCTGTACATGACTCTACCGCCTCAACCGACAACGATGTCAAGCGAGTTGAGGGACCACTGGGGGGCGCGTTGCGCCATAGGGGTGTGCGCCGAGCGTGCCTGTGGGGCCGCACGCGGTCTTCCGTGGTACCCGTGGCGCACGTTACTGTCCCTGCGGCTTGTGCGACCTGTGGTGCGCGACCCGTCCGAAGGAGGAGGGGCCGCGTCATGCGTTTCCGTCCGTCATCCGTCCTGCTCGCCGTCGCCCTGGCGGCCGCCGGGATCACCCCCACCGTCACCCCCGCGGCGGCCGCCACGGCCGCCACGGCCGCACCCGACCTCGTCCCGGACCCCACCACCTACGTCGACCCGCTCATCGGCACCAAGAACGGCGGCAACGTCTTCCCCGGCGCCGTCGTCCCCTTCGGCATGCTCTCCTGGAGTCCCGAGAACACCCGCGGCGACGCCACCCGTACGGCCGCGCCCGGCGGTTACCAGTACGACGCCACCCGCATCAGGGGCTTCAGCCTCACCCACATGTCCGGCACGGGCTGCGCGGGCGGCAGCGGCGACATCCCCTTCTTCCCGTACGCCGGTGAGGTCACGTCCTCCCCGGCGAGCGACACCAAGGACGCGGTGTACGCGGCCGACTTCGCGCACACCGACGAGACCGCGGAGCCCGGCCACTACAAGGTCGGCCTCGCCTCCGGCGTCACCGCCGACCTCACCGCGACCGCGCGCACCGGCTCGGGCCGCTTCACCTTCCCCGCCGACAAACCCGCCTCGCTCCTGGTGCGCAGTGCCAACTCCGAGGTCGGGTCGACCGATTCGACCCTGAAGATCGACCCGGCGACCCGTACGGTCTCCGGGTCCGTCACCTCCGGGAACTTCTGCGGCTACCTCGACCCCGAGGGCCAACGCGCCTACTACACGCTCTACTTCACCGCCCGATTCGACCGCGACTTCAAGTCGACCGGCACCTGGCAGGACGACAGGCTGAGCCCGGGGTCCACGGAGGCGAGCGGCGGCAGCGGCGGCTTCGCGAGCGGCGGCCGTCCCGTCGCGGGCAAGGGCGCGGGCGGCTATGTGGAGTTCGAGCCCGGCGCTGACCCCGTGAACGTCAAGGTCGGCATCTCGTACGTCAGCCAGGCGGGCGCCGCCGCCAACCTCGCGGCCGAGAACCCGCCGTCCCGCTCCTTCGCCTCGGTCCAGGACGCCGCCCACCGGGCCTGGCGCGACCAGCTCGGCGCGATCAGGGTCGGCGGCGGCAGCGACAGCGACCGCACCACCTTCTACACCGCGCTCTACCACGCCCTCCTGCACCCGAACGTCATCAGTGACGCCGACCGCAGATACCGGGGCCCCGACGACAAGGTCCATGTCGTCGGCCGCGGCCACCGGGCCCAGTACGGCACCTTCTCCGGCTGGGACGTCTACCGCTCCCAGGTCCAGCTGCTGACCCTGCTCAGCCCGGACACCGGCTCCGACATCGCGCAGTCGCTGCTCGAACTCGCCCGGCAGAACGGCGGCGTCTGGGACCGCTGGCTGCACGGCGCGAGCGGCACCCACGTCATGAACGGCGACCCGTCCCCGACCGCGCTCGCCGGCATCCGGGCCTTCGGCGGCACCGACTTCGACCTGCGCGGCGCGCTGGACTCGCTGGTCAAGGCGGCGACCGTGCCCACCGAGGGCGACCTGTCCTCCTCGGGCAAGCCGGTCCTGTCCGTCGGGCAGCGGCCGTCGCTCGACAAGTACCTCAAGCAGCACTACATGCCGTCCGTGTCCAACGCCTGGGGCGGCGCCGCCGAGACCCTCGAGATGTCCGGCGCGGACTTCGCCCTCTCCCAGCTCGCCACGGCGGCGGGGAAGAAGCAGACGGCCGCCGACTTCGCCCAGCGCTCCCAGTGGTGGCAGAACAACTTCAACATCGCGGCCGACCCGAGCGGTGGCTACATCGCGGGCCGCAAGGCGGACGGCAGCTGGGTCACCGGCTTCACCCCGGCGACCGGCAACGGATTCGTGGAGGGTACGGCCGCCCAGTACACCTGGATGGTGCAGCACAACCCGGCCGGGCTCTTCGCCGCGATGGGCGGCCGGGACAAGGCACTCGACCGCCTCGACACCTTCTTCCACAACGCCGACGGCAGCTGGGCCCTCACGGGCAACGGCGGCGACAAGTCCGAGCTGGACAACGAGCCCTCGATCAACGTGCCCTACCTGTACGCCTACGCGGGCGCGCCCTACAGGACGCAGGAGACCGTCCGCGCCGCGATGACGGGGTTGTGGTCGACCCAGCCGGGCGGCATCCCCGGGAACGACGACCTGGGGGAGATGTCGTCCTGGTACGTCTTCTCCGCGCTCGGCATGTATCCACAGGTCCCCTCCCGCGCCGAACTCGTCCTCGCCTCACCACTGTTCACGCGGGTGGAGATCAACCGGCCCGGCGGCAACGACATCGAGATCCGCGCGAACGGCGCCGCCGCCGACGCCCCGTACGTGCAGTCGCTGAAGGTCGACGGCCGTACCAGCGACCGCCCTTGGCTCCCCGCCTCCTTCGTCCGGGACGGCGGCACGCTCGACTACACCCTCTCCGGCACCCCGAACCGCACCTGGGGCAGTGACCCGGCGGCCGCCCCGCCGTCCTTCCGCGAGGGCGAGCAGCCGTACCAGATCGGTGTCGGCCCGACCACGGCGACGCTCGCACCCGGCGGCAGCACGAAGCTCGACATCCGTGCCCTCGCGCTGAGCGGCGGCACCGGTCCCGAGGTCCGCTTCACGGTGGACACCCCGGCCGGCGTGACCGCGACCCCCGCCGAGGGCACCGTGACCGACGGCGCCCAGGAGATCACCCTGTCCGCCGGTGACACCGCCCAGCAGGGCTTCTACGACGTCAAGGTCACCGTGACGTCGGCCGCGACCTCGTACGAGCAGCCGGTGGCCCTGACCGTCGCGGCGCCCGGCTCCCTCCTGGCCGCCTACAACAACACCGGTGTCTCCGACGACACCGGCGACCACGACGAGGCCGACTACGACGGCGGCGGCTGGAGCTACTCCCGTCAGGCCCTCGCCGCCGCCGGCCTGACCCCCGGCACCCAGGGCACCGTGGACGGCCTCACGTACACCTGGCCCGGCTCTCCCACCGGCCGTCCCGACAACGCCTCGGCGACCGCCCAGACCATCGAACTCGCCCACCCGGCCGACCGGTTGTCCTTCATCGGCAGCGCGGTCAACGGCAACCAGCAGACCCACGCGACCGTCACCTACACCGACGGCAGCACGGACTCCGTCGACCTCTCCTTCACCGACTGGACCGTCGGCGGCGGAGGCGGCACCGTCCAGTACGGCAACGAGACCGTCGCCAGGACCGCGTACCGCAATGTCGCGGGCGCCGACAAGGACCCGGTGGCCACGTACGTCTTCGCCACCAAGCCCTTCCAGGCCCCGTCCGGCAAGACCGTCAAGAGCGTGCGGCTGCCGGACAACGCGGATCTGCACGTGTTCACCGTCGCGGTGAGCTGAGACCCCGGCCGCACAACAGGGCGGGCGCGGAGAGTGATCTCCGCGCCCGCCCCGCCCGTATGAGGGTGTCAGCCCAGCAGTTCCACCTCCGCGAGCGTCGCCTCGCTGTCGAGGACCAGGCGGTAGTGCGCGTACGAGCCCGGATGCGCGACCGAGAACACCCGGGTCTGCTTGTCCCAGGTGAAGGACTCGCCGGAGCGCCTGTCGAGGTCGGTCCACGTGGTGCCGTCGGAGGAGCCCTGCAGGACCCAGCCCCCCGGGGCCAAGGCGCGGTCCGCGGACGAGGTCAGGGTGTACTGGACCCCCTTGGCCGCGGTGGACGTCGGCAGGTCGACCGAGGTGACCGTGGCGTCCGTCGCCGAGGTGTTGTCGAAGAGCGCGCCGTCACCCTTGAGGACGTCCGCGCGGGGCGCGGGCACCTTGTCGTCCTGGGTGATCGACGCGGGCGCCGCGTCCTTGCCCGTGCCCCACGACGACGGCTTGGAGCCCATGTCGAACTCCAGCACGCCACCACGGGAGATGAGCGAGTGGGGAAGCGAAGTCGACGTCCAGCGCTGGCCGTTGAACTTCACGCCCTGCACGTACACGTTCTTCGCGCTGTTCTTCGGCGCCTTGACGACCAGGTCCTTGCCGTTCTCCAGGTGCACGGTCGCCTTGGTGAACAGCGGGGAGCCGATGGCGTATTCGCCGCTGCCCATCACCAGCGGGTAGAAGCCGAGCGAGGAGAAGAGGTACCAGGCGGACTGCTCGCTGTTGTCCTCGTCACCGTGGTAGCCCTGCCCGATCTCACTGCCGGTGTAGAGGCGGGAGAGGACCTCGCGGACGTTCTTCTGCGTCTTCCAGGGCTGACCCGCCGCGTCGTACATGTAGTTCACGTGGTGGGCCACCTGGTTGGAGTGCCCGTACATGCCCATCCGTACGTCACGTGCCTCGGTCATCTCATGGATGACCCCGCCGTAGGAGCCCACGAAGTCCGGCGAGGCCGTCTCGGGGGTGGCGAAGTACGCGTCGAGCTTCTGGGCCAGCCCGCTCCGGCCGCCGTACAGGTTGGCGAGGCCCCGTGAGTCCTGCGGCGCGGTGAAGGCGTACCCCCAGCCGTTCGTCTCGGTGTAGTCGTAGCCCCACACACGCGGGTCGTACTTCGAGGAGTCGAGGCGCCAGTTGCCCTGCGCGTCGCGGCCCTGGAAGAACCCGGCCTTCGAGTCGAAGAGGTTCACATAGTCCTGGGCCCGGTTGAGGAAGTACGCGGACTCCTCCTTGTAGCGCTTCTTGCCGGTCTTCTTGTAGAGGGCCTGGCCCATCTCGGCGATGCCGTAGTCGTTGACGTATCCCTCCATCGCCCACGAGAGGCCCTCGCCGGTGGCGGTGCTGGTGTAGCCGAGGAAGGGGGATGTCGACATGCCCTTGCGGCCCACGCCGGAGGCCGGCGGGACGACGGTCGCGTTCTTCAGGGCGGCGTCGTAGGCCGCCTCCGCGTCGAAGTCCACGCCCTTGACGTACGCGTCCGCGAACGCCACGTCTGAGGAGGTGCCGGTCATCAGGTCCGCGTACCCGGGGGAGGACCAGCGCGAGGTCCAGCCACCGTCCTTGTACTGCTGCACGAACCCGTCGACCATCTCGCCCGCCTGAGAGGGCGTCAGGAACGAGTACGCCGGCCAGGTCGTCCGATAGGTGTCCCAGAAGCCGTTGTTGACGTACACCTTGCCGTCGACGATCTTCGCGCCGGTGTGGGTGGGGGTGTCGGGGCCGGGCATGGCGGAGAACGGCGAGGCGTACTGGTACTTCGAACCGACCTTCTCGAAGCCGGAGTTGGGGTACAGGTACAGCCGGTACATGCTGGAGTACAGCGTGGTCAGCTGGTCCGGCGTCGCGCCCTCGACCTCGACCTTGCCGAACAGCCTGTCCCACGTCTTGCGCGCCCGCTCCTTGACGGTCCCGAACGACGTGCCGTCGGGGATCTCCTGGCGCAGGTTGTCCTTGGCCTGGTCGATGCTGATGAGGGAGGTCGCCAGGCGCAGGGTGACCGTGTGGTCGGCGCCGGGCTTGAACTTCAGGTACCCCTTGACGCCGGACGAGCCGCCGTCCGTCACCGGCGCGTCGAACACCCCGTAGACGAAGAGCCGGGTCGCACCCGTCGACAGCCCGGACTTCACGTCCGAGTACCCGGTGACGATCCCGTTGTCCTTGTCCAGCGTGAGGCCCGCCTGCTCGGTCACGTTGTCGAAGAGCACGCTCGCGTCCTCACCCGGATAGGTGAAGCGCAGGGCCGCGGCATGGTCGGTGGGCGCCATCTCCGCCTTGAGACCGTTCTCGAAGGTCACCCCGTAGTAGTACGGGCGCGCGGTCTCGTTCTCGTGACGGAAGGCGAGCGCGCGGGCGGTGCGGCCGGTGTCCGGGGTGCCCGAGGCGGCCGAGGGCATCACCTGGAAGGTCTGCCGGTCACCCATCCAGGGGCTCGGCTCGTGGCTCGCGCTGAACGCCTCGATGGTCGGCAGGTTGTCCGCGTTGTTCGCGCGCGCGTAGTCGTACAGCCAGCTCAGCGAGCCCGCGTTGGTCACCGGCGTCCAGAAGTTGAAGCCGTGGGGGAGGGCCGTCGCCGGGAAGTTGTTGCCGCGCGAGAAGCCCCCGCTGGAGTTGGTGCCGCGGGTCGTCAGCGCGTAGTCGGCCAGATGCGCCTTGGGCTTCTCGGGAGCCACGGTCTTCAGCGCCACGTCGTCCAGCCAGCCGCGGAACTTCGCCGGGCCCTGGGGGGAGTCGTACGCGAGGAGTATCCGGTCGACGGTCTTCCCGGCCGCGACCGAACCGATCCGCGAGGCGACGTTGTTCCACTGGTTGACGTACAGCACCTTGGCCGCGCCCTGGCCCTGCGGCGTCAGCGCGAACCCGTGCTGGTCGACCGCGTTCAGATCACTCAGATATGTGCCGTCCGTGAACGCCAGGTCCACCGACACGTTCGTGGCGTCGTAGTCCCGGTCGCCGTCCGCCATCGAGGGGAAGATCCGGTACGACAGCTCGGTGTCGCGCCCGACGCCCACGTTCACGTCGAAGACCTTGTTGTACGAGTACGCCCGGCCGTCCGCCTTGTGCGTACCGGCGTAGCGCAGGGCCCGCTTGCCCGTGAAGCCCGCGCCGGCCTTCGCGGTGGGGGAGCCGCTCGGGCCCCGGTCCACCAGCGAGAGCATGTCCTTGGGCGTCGGGTCGTCGCTCTGCCCCGTGGAGAACTGGACATCGGCGAGCTGGAGGATGTCGCCGCCGTTGTTCTTGGTGACGTCGAGCCGGAAGTGCTGGTACTCGACGGGGCTCGCGATGTCGTACGACTTCGTCTGGAACCGCTCGCCGAAGGACTCGCCGGAACGGGTGTCGAGGCTCTTCCAGTCCTTGCCGTCCGTGGAGCCCTGGAGGGTCCAGTCCTGGGGGTCGCGCTCGTCGTGGTCGTTGGCCGACGTCAGCGCGTACGTGACCACCTTGACCGGGGCGTCGAAGTCGAACTCCGCCCAGCCGGTCGGCTCGAAGGTCAGCCACTTGGTGCTCGACTCGTCGTCGACGAGGTTCTCCTTCACCTCGCCGCCGCCGGTGTTCTCGCCGCTCGCCCTGACGTCCGTGACGTGGTCGGTGACATTGCCGGGGATGCCGCTGCTGTAGCCGCCGTCGACACCCGACGCGCGCTTTGCACCGTCTGCTCCGGTGTCCACCGTGTTGAGCCAGGTCGGTGCCGGATCGCCTGATTCGAACGAGGAGGCGAACTCGCGATCGGCGGACGCCGTTTGGGCCGGAAGGGCAATCGCGGTGCCCTGCGAGGCCGCTATCAGAGAAAGCGCTACCACCCCCATTATCGTTGAGGAACCCCACCTGAGCCGAGCCGAAGAACTCCGTCTGTACCGAGCTCTGTGCTGCATGCGCGAGCACCCTCCCTGGCCCTGGACAACGTTGTCAGATTTGCTGCGCAAGGACCAGTAGGGAGTCAAGTTGTCAGTGGTGTCAAGGGTGTTGGATGTGGCGTCCGGGATGAATATCGTGCGACGAGCTGCGCATTACTCCCATGGTGGGAGATTGGTGCCCTGTCGATCTTCCCCCGGGGAAGTCGCGGACGCCCCATATTTCCGCGAGGTCTCAACTCGGAAAAGACCCGCGGGTAAACCCGCTTTCGATCTTGCTCCGCTGACGGGAAGTGGACTATACCTGTCGGCACCCGCCCAGCCGTTCGACGGCCGCGGGCAGGCACGTCCCGGGGGGAATCGGACGTCGGCGGCCAGTGTGACGGGCAGGGATCGCCGCGTTGACCGACTGAATCCCTCACGCACGACCCCAGCTTGACCTAACCGCGGTGCCGGGGAGGATCCGGTTCACCGCCTGAGTCCTGGAGAAGGCGAGGACTTGAGCATGGGATCCACTTCCGCCGAGAACAGCAACACCGAGGGTGTCGGCCGCCGTGACCTGATCAAGCGGTCCGCGGCACTCGGCCTGATTTCCGTACCGACGATGAGCTTTTTGTCCGCTTGTGCGAGCAGCGACAGCGGTTCCGGTGACAAGGCCAAGGCCGGCAAGAAGACCACGAAGAACCCGCTGGGCGTCAACGAGACGGCCCCGCTCGCCGTCGTCATCTTCGATGGCGGATTCGGTACGAAGTACGCGACCGACGCCAACGCCCAGTACAAGACGGCCTACCCGAAGGCCAAGGTCAACTTCCATGCGACCCAGAAGATCCAGTCCGAACTGCAGCCCAAGTTCAACGGCGGCACCCCGCCGGACCTGATCGACAACTCCGGCGCCCAGCAGATGGACATGGGCGTGCTCGTCGGCAAGAAGCAGGTCACCGACCTGACCCCGCTCCTCGACGCGCCGTCCATCGACGACCCGTCGAAGAAGGTCCGCGACACGCTGCGCCCCGGCATCGTGGAGATGGGCCAGTTCGACGGCGCGCCGGTCTGGATCATGTACTACGCGTACACCGTCTACGGCGTCTGGTACTCGCAGACCGCCCTCGACAAGCTCGACGCGACGTACCCCGAGACCTGGGACGCGATGCTCGCGCTGTGCGAGAAGGCGAAGAAGAAGGGCATCGCCGGCTGGACGTACGCGGGCAAGTACCCGTACTACCTGCCGTTCTCGCTCTACCCCTTCATCGCCAAGATCGGCGGCCGGGAGGTTCTCGACAAGATCGACAACCTGGAGCCCAACGCCTGGAAGGACCCGGCCGTCAAGTCGGCGTTCGAGGCGTACTACGAGCTCTACAAGAAGGGTTACATCCTCCAGGGCACCCCGGGCATCGACCACATCCAGTCGCAGACCGCCTGGGCCAAGGGCAAGGCGCTCTTCATCCCGAACGGCTCCTGGGTGGAGAACGAGTCCGCGAACGTCATCCCGAAGGACTTCAACCTGGCCGTCAGTGGCCCGACCGGCCTGGACAGCTCCGACAAGATGCCGTTCGGCACCATCTGGGCCTCCGGCGGCGAGCCCTTCATCGTGCCGGCCAAGGCGAACAACCCCGAGGGAGGCATGGAGCAGCTGCGCATCATGCTCAGCGAGGCCTCGTCGAAGAACTTCACCAGCCAGGTGAAGTCGCTGACCGCCTACAACGGCGGTACCGACGGCATCACGCTGACCCCGGGCCTCAAGTCCGGTGTCGCGGCCCTGGAGAAGGCCGGGACCAACGTGGTCAACCCGCGGCTCCAGGACTGGTACGTGAAGCTTCAGAAGGAGCAGATCGGTGTCGCCGGTCTCGGCGAGATGATGGCAGGGCGGCTGACCCCGGCCGAGGCCATCAAGAAGATCCAGGGCTACGCGGACGCGGCGGCCAAGGACCAGTCCATCAAGCACTACAAGCACCAGTAGCGGCGCGTGTCCACGCGTCGCCGGCGGTGGCATCCGCGATTCGATCGGGGTCGGTAACCATGCAACACGGCAAGTACCGGTTCATCGTGGGGTTCTTGGTGGCCCCCTTGGCGTTGTACGCGATCTTCGTGATCTGGCCCTTCGTCCAGGCCATCTACTACTCGTTCACGGACTGGACCGGTCTGAGCCCCGACTTCAAGATGGTCGGTTTCGCCAACTACACCAGAATGCTGCACGACGACATCTTCTGGAAGTCGTTGCAGCACAGTCTGTTGTTCGCTTTGCTGCTGCCGCTGGTGACGCTGGGCCTCGCGCTCTTCTTCGCCTTCATGCTCAATGTCGGTGGGCGGCGCCGAAAAGGCGCCGCCATCACCGGAGTGCGCGGTTCGGGTTTCTACAAAATCGCCTACTTCTTCCCGCAGGTGCTGTCGATCGCGATCGTCTCCCTGCTTTTCCAATTCGCCTACAACCCCAACGACGGGGTGATCAACGGGACGTTGAAGGCCATCGGCCTCGGCAGTGTCCAGCCGGACTGGCTGGGCGACCCGAACCTCGCCCTGTGGTGTGTGATGGCGGTGCTGCTGTGGAGCACGGTCGGGTTCTTCGTCGTGCTGTTCTCGGCGGGCATGGCGTCGATTCCGAAGGACTTCTACGAGGCCGCACTGCTCGACGGCGCGAGCCGCGCCACCACCTTCTTCAAGATCACCCTTCCGCTGCTCTGGGACACCGTGCAGTCGGGATGGGTGTACATGGGGATCCTGGCGCTCGGCGCCGAGGCGTTCGCCGCCGTGCAGATCATGACCGTGGGTCCCGGCGGCCCCGACTACTCGACCACGGTCCTTCCGCTGTACGTGTACCAATCGGCGTTCCGTGACGCGAACGCCGCCTACGCCACCACGATCGGTGTCGCGCTGCTCATCGTCACGCTGCTGTTCGCGGCGATCGTGATGCGAGTGGGCCGGCGCGAGCGGTTGGAGTTCTAGCATGAAGACCACTGACACCCCGCCGCCCGTGGAACCGGTCGAGGACCGTCCTCAGGTGGCCAAGGAGAAGGCGCCGCCAGAAAAGGCGAAGAGCAGCGAGGGCGGCGTCCTCAACGCCTTCTCGCACGGCATTCTCATCATCTGGGCGATCATGGTCGTACTGCCCCTGCTGTGGGCGGTGATGACGTCCTTCAAGGACGACGACTCCATTTTCAGCTCGCCCTGGTCGCTGCCGGACAAACTGCACTTCGACAACTGGTCGCGCGCGTGGTCGCAGGCCCACATGAGCGACTACTTCGGCAACACGCTCATCGTGGTGGGATTCTCGCTGATCGGTACGCTCGCGCTCGGCTCGATGGCGGCGTACGTCCTCGCCCGATTCGAGTTCCCGGGCAACCGCTTCATTTACTTCCTCTTCGTCGGAGGAATGAGTTTCCCGATCATGCTGGCCCTGGTGCCGTTGTTCTACGTCCTGAACAACATGAGTCTGCTGAACACGCTGCCGGGTCTGATCCTCGTCTACATCGCCTACTCGCTGCCGTTCACGGTCTTCTTCCTGACCTCGTTCTTCAGGACGCTGCCGACCTCGATCGCCGAGGCGGCGTTCGTCGACGGTGCCTCGCACACCAGGACCTTCTTCCAGATCATGCTGCCGATGGCCAAGCCGGGTCTGGTCAGCGTCGGGATCTTCAACTTCCTGGGCCAGTGGAACCAGTACATGCTCCCCACCGTGCTGAACACCGACCCCGACAAGAAGGTCCTCTCCCAGGGTCTCGTCGAGCTGGCGACCAGCCAGGGCTACAAGGGCGACTGGTCGGGCCTCTTCGCGGGCCTGGTGATGGCCATGCTCCCGGTGCTGGCCGCGTACATCATCTTCCAGCGACAGGTGGTCCAGGGGCTGACGGCGGGGGCTCTCAAGTAGGCCGAGCGAGGTGACGGCCAAATCCGTCGAACACCGAGAACTCAGCGGGGTACGTAATCCCTTCCGAAGGCGCGGAGGGGATTACGCGTACCCGGTTCCGAACATTCGGTCCCGCACATTCAGTACCGCACATTCGGTTCCACATATTCGGTCCCGCCCACTCGGTCCCGTCCGCTGGGTTCCGCATTCCCCGGTCCCCCGAAAACGGCCCCGCCCGCCCGGAGGGGTTCCGCGGGAGCCCATGCCCGACGGGGCGGCGTCGTGGTCTTGATCTTGTACGGCGGAGGCGGCGACAACTTGTAATCAGTCGGGGTGTGACCTGGGCCATAGAAGGATCTACGGCCCGGTCTGTCCCGCACATGTGTGCTCATCCGCGCCGGATGCAGCTCAACCTCTTGACGGGAGGTAACCCAAACAGCTCAGCTTAGAGTTCACTAGTTGGACATAGGCGGGGCCTCATCGTGGCGGCCTCGTACGCGGGAGGTCGTCGTGGAGACTCCGGGGTCGCAGTCGTCGCTGCACCGAGCCAATCTGGAGCGCGTCGTACGTGCGGTGCGCCTTGCCGGTTCGCTCACGCAAGCGGAGATCGCGAGGACGACGGGCCTCTCCGCCGCGACCGTTTCCAATATCGTCCGGGAGCTCAAGGACGGCGGAACGGTCGAGGTCACCCCCACTTCGGCGGGTGGCCGCAGGGCCCGCAGCGTGTCCCTGAGCGGTGACGCCGGCATCGTGATCGGCGTCGACTTCGGTCATACGCATCTGCGCGTCGCGGTCGGGAACCTCGCCCACCAGGTGCTGGCCGAGGAGTCCGAGCCGCTGGACGTGGACGCGAGCGCCGCACAGGGCTTCGACCGGGCGGAAGAGCTGGTCAGTCGCCTGATCGCGGCGACCGGGGTGGACCGGTCCAAGATCGCGGGCGTGGGGCTCGGCGTGCCCGGTCCCATCGACGTGGAGTCGGGGACCTTGGGGTCCACCGCGATCCTGCCGGGCTGGACCGGTGCGAAGCCCGCCGAGGAGCTGCGGGGGCGGCTCGGCGTGCCCGTGTACGTGGACAACGACGCCAACCTGGGCGCGCTCGGCGAGCTGGTCTGGGGCAGTGGGCGCGGGGTCAAGGACCTGGCGTACATCAAGGTCGCGAGCGGTGTCGGCGCCGGGTTGGTGATCGACGGCAAGATCTACCGCGGGCCCGGCGGCACGGCAGGTGAAATCGGACACATCACCCTTGATGAATCCGGTCCTGTCTGTCGCTGTGGCAACCGGGGCTGCCTGGAGACCTTCACGGCGGCGCGCTATGTGCTGCCGCTCCTGCAGTCCAGTCACGGCACCGATCTGACCATGGAGGGCGTCGTCAGACTGGCCAGGGACGGAGACCCGGGCTGCCGTCGGGTGATCGCCGATGTCGGCCGTCACATCGGCAGTGGAGTCGCGAATCTCTGCAATCTGCTCAACCCGAGCCGGGTGGTCCTCGGCGGCGATCTCGCCGAGGCCGGGGAACTGGTTCTCGGGCCCATCAGAGAGTCGGTCGGCCGCTACGCGATCCCCAGTGCCGCACGTCAACTCTCGGTGCTGCCAGGGGCACTTGGCGGTCGTGCGGAGGTCCTCGGGGCGCTCGCTCTCGCACTCAGCGAGATGGGCGATTCGACCCTTTTGGACGGATCGCTGTCCGCAGCGGCCCCTGCCTTCACTTAGAGAACGCATGGCACCGTTGCCATCTCGTTAAGTATTTACTTCTTGACGTCGCACGCGTGGCCGAGTTGACTTCCAGCCACCTCGGCCGCAACGACGCGGCCTCGTCAGGGAGGTTTCAAGAGTGAACACGCGTATGCGTCGTGCCGCGTTTGCCGTTGCCGCTGGTGCGATGGCCGTTTCGCTGGCTGCTTGTGGCAGTGCCAAGGAGTCCGGTGGCAAGAGCGACAGCTCCAGCTCCGCCAAGAAGGGCGACGCGATCAAGGTCGGTCTGCTCCTTCCCGAGAACCAGACCGCGCGTTACGAGAAGTTCGACAAGCCGCTGATCGAGAAGAAGGTCAAGGAGCTTACGAACGGCAAGGGCACGGTCCAGTACGCCAACGCCAAGCAGGACGCCACCACGCAGGCCCAGCAGGTCGAGACGATGATCACCGACAAGGTGGACGTCCTGATCGTCGACGCTGTGGACTCCGCGGCCATCAAGAACTCGGTCCAGAAGGCCAAGGACGCCGGCATCCCCGTCGTCGCCTACGACCGTCTCGCCCAGGGTCCGATCAGCGGTTACACGTCGTTCGACAACACGACCGTCGGCAAGACGCAGGGTGAGGCCCTCCTCACCGCGCTCGGCTCCAAGGCCAAGTCCGGCAAGATCGTGATGATGAACGGGTCGTCCACCGACCCGAACGCCGCCCAGTTCAAGGCCGGTGCCCACTCCGTCCTCGACGGCAAGGTGAACATCGGCAAGGAGTACGACACCAAGGACTGGAAGCCGGAGAACGCCAACGCCAACATGGAGGGCGCCATCTCCGCCCTCGGCAAGAAGAACGTCGTCGGCGTCTACTCCGCCAACGACGGCATGGCCGGCGGTATCATCACGGCCCTGAAGGCTGCGGGCATCTCCGTCCCGGTCACCGGCCAGGACGCCGAGCTCGCGGGTGTGCAGCGCATCATCGCCGGTGAGCAGTTCATGAGCGTCTACAAGCCGTACGCCCCCGAGGCCGACGCCGCCGCCGAGATGGCTGTCGCGCTCGCCCAGGGCAAGTCGCTCGACACCGTCGCCAAGGACAAGGTCGACAGCCCGACCGACAAGGCGATCCCCTCGGTCATCGTCGCGGTCGTCTCGCTGACCAAGGACAACATCAAGGACACCGTCCTCAAGGACGGCGTCTACACGGTCAGCGACATCTGCACGAGCGCCTACAAGGCCAAGTGCGACGCGCTCGGCATCAAGTAGTCCGAGCAACTGAAGTAGCCGCCGCAAGTCTCTATCCACGTACGGGAATTCGTTCTTGAATTTCCGTACGGGACTTGCGTCATAGAAGCCCCTCCGGCGCCCCGCATCCATCAGCCCCGCAAAGCTAGGGCGGGGCGCCGGACGGAACACCCCCCTCCACAAACTTCTGCACAACCTCCCGCCGGGTCAGGCGGCGAAGGAGATGGTTAACGTGTCCGCTACGCCTGTCCTGGCGTTGCGCGGGGTCTCCAAGCGATTCGGTGCCGTCCAGGCGCTCACCGATGTAGAGCTTGAGGTCCACGCCGGTGAAGTGGTCGCCCTGGTGGGCGACAACGGCGCCGGAAAGTCCACGCTGGTGAAGACGATCGCCGGCGTGCACCCCATCGATGAGGGCGCCATCGAGTGGGACGGCAAGACCGTCCACATCAACAAGCCGCAAGACGCCCAGGGCCTCGGTATCGCGACCGTGTACCAGGACCTGGCGCTGTGCGACAACATCGACGTCGTCGGCAACCTCTACCTGGGCCGGGAGCTGAAGAAGCGCGGCATCCTGGACGAGGTCGAGATGGAGCGCCGCTCCCGCGAGCTGCTGGACACGCTGTCCATCCGTATCCCCAGCGTCCGCATCCCGATCGCCTCGCTCTCCGGCGGTCAGCGCCAGACCGTGGCGATCGCCCGTTCGATGCTCGGCGAGCCCAAGCTCGTCATCCTTGACGAGCCCACCGCGGCCCTCGGTGTCGAGCAGACCGCCCAGGTGCTCGACCTCGTCGAGCGGCTGCGTGAGCGCGGTCACGCTGTCATCCTCATCAGCCACAACATGGCGGATGTGAAGGCCGTGGCCGACAAGGTCGCCGTCCTGCGCCTCGGGCGCAACAACGGCATCTTCGAGGTCAAGTCGACCTCGCAGGAAGAGATCATCTCCGCCATCACGGGCGCCACGGAGAACGCCGTGACCCGTCGTGCGGCGCGCAGCAATGGGGAGGCTCAGAAGTGAGCATCGACAAGACCTCTGAGACCCCCGAGGACCACGTCGTGGAGAACCCCGAGGCGGCCGCCGCGGCGGTCACCGCGGTCGACCCCCGGCTCCTCGTGCGCGAGCAGGGCTTCGCGGGCTACGCCTCCGAGTTCAAGCGCAAGATGAAGGCCGGTGACCTGGGTTCCATCCCGGTCGTCCTCGGCCTGGTCATCATCTGGATCATCTTCCAGAGCCTGAACTCCAACTTCCTCACCGCGGGCAACCTGTCCGACATCTCCGTCGCCATGGTCGGCACGGGCATGATCGCCGTCGGTATCGTCTTCGTGCTGCTGCTCGGTGAGATCGACCTGTCGGTCGGTTCGGTCTCCGGCGTCGCGGGCGCCGCGTTCGCGGTGCTGAACGTCACGCACGGCATGAACGAGTATCTGGCCTTCGTGCTGGCCATCCTCACGGGCACGGTCGCGGGCGCGATCCACGGCTTCGTGTTCGCGCGCATCGGTGTGCCGGCCTTCGCCGTCACCCTGGCGGGTCTGCTGTTCTGGAACGGCTTCATGCTCCAGATCCTGGGCAGCAACGGCACCATCAACCTGGACAGCAACGGCCTCGTCGCCAAGCTGACCAGCTACTACTTCACCGATGTCGCCGCCGCCTACGTGCTCGCCATCGGCGTCACCGCCGTGTTCTTCCTCAGCTCCTTCTACGGCAACAAGCGCCGCGAGGCCGCGGGTGTGCCGTCCCGGCCGCTGAGCGAGACCATCCTGCGCACCGCGCTGCTGGCGATCGTCGCCTTCGCCGTGGCGATCACCTACAACCAGTACAAGGGCCTTCCGCTGGCCGTGGTGATCTTCATCGCGGTGCTGCTGATCACGGACTTCGTGCTGCGCCGGACCGCGTACGGCCGGAAGATCTTCGCGCTCGGTGGCAGCGTCGAGGCCTCCCGGCGTGCCGGTATCAACGTGGAGATGGTCCGCATCTCGGTCTTCGCGATCTCCGGTACGTTCGCCGCCATCGGTGGTCTGTTCATCGCCTCGAAGATCGCCTCCGCCAACCAGGGCGCGGGCGCGGGTGACCTCCTGATGAACGCGATCGCCGCGGCGGTCATCGGTGGCACCAGCCTCTTCGGTGGTCGCGGTCGTACGTGGAACGCGCTGCTGGGTGTGCTGGTGATCGTGTCCATCCAGTACGGTCTGGCGCTGCAGGGCATCGCGTCGCCGATCCAGTACATGATCACCGGTGGTGTGCTTCTCGCCACGGTCGTCATCGACGCCGTCACCCGCAAGACGCAGAAGACGGCGGGGCGCGCGTAGCGGTTTGCAGGGAAGCTGCGGGCCGGCTGTGGCTGGTCGCGCAGTTCCCCGCGCCCCTGAGGGGCGCGCTGCACGCAGCCTCCTTTGACCTGTGCCCGGTACCAATGGCGGTGCCGGGCACAGTCATGTCCTGGCGGAACATTAGACTCGACAGGCCCGGCAAAGCTCGAACAGCTCTACTGCAAGGAGGCACGGGTGCCGCTGCTGACCCGCATCAGGGGACCGCGCGATCTGGACCGGCTCAGCCTGGAGCAGCTGGACCAGCTGGCCGGCGAGATCAGGACCTTTCTGGTCGACGCGGTCTCCAAGACAGGCGGCCACCTCGGCCCCAATCTCGGTGTCGTGGAGCTCACCATCGCCCTGCACCGCGTCTTCGAGTCGCCGAAGGACAGGGTGCTGTGGGACACCGGTCACCAGTCCTACGTCCACAAGCTGCTCACCGGCCGTCAGGACTTCTCGAAGCTGAAGATGAAGGGTGGCCTGTCCGGCTATCCCTCGCAGGCCGAGTCCGAGCACGACGTGATCGAGAACTCGCACGCCTCCACGGTCCTCGGCTGGGCCGACGGTCTGGCGAAGGCCAACGAGGTGCTCGACAGGGACGACCACGTGGTCGCCGTCATCGGTGACGGCGCTCTCACCGGCGGTATGGCCTGGGAGGCGCTCAACAACATCGCGGACGCCAAGGACCGCCACCTGGTCATCGTCGTCAACGACAACGAGCGTTCGTACGCCCCCACGATCGGCGGCCTGGCGAACCACCTGGCGACCCTGCGCACCACGGACGGCTACGAGCGCTTCCTCGCCCGGGGGAAGGACCTCCTGGAGCGCACGCCGGTCGTCGGCAAGCCGCTCTACGAGACCCTGCACGGCGCGAAGAAGGGGCTCAAGGACTTCATCGCCCCGCAGGGCATGTTCGAGGACCTGGGCCTGAAGTACGTCGGCCCGATCGACGGCCACGACATCGAGGCCCTGGAGTCGGCGCTGGCCCGCGCCAAGCGCTTCGGCGGCCCGGTCATCGTGCACTGCCTCACCGAGAAGGGCCGCGGCTACCAGCCGGCCCTGCAGGACGAGGCGGACCGCTTCCACGCCGTCGGCAAGATCCACCCCGACACGGGCCTGCCGATCGCCTCCTCCGGCGCCGACTGGACCTCCGTCTTCGGCGAGGAGATGGTCAAGCTCGGCCAGGAGCGCAAGGACGTGGTCGCCATCACGGCCGCGATGCTCCAGCCGGTCGGCCTCGACAAGTTCGCCAAGGTCTTCCCCAAACGGGTGTACGACGTCGGCATCGCGGAGCAGCACGGCGCCGTGTCCGCGGCGGGTCTGGCGACCGGCGGACTGCACCCCGTCTTCGCCGTCTACGCGACCTTCCTCAACCGCGCCTTCGACCAGGTCCTGATGGACGTGGCCCTGCACAAGTGCGGCGTGACGTTCGTGCTGGACCGCGCGGGTGTCACCGGCACCGACGGCGCCTCGCACAACGGCATGTGGGACATGTCGATCCTTCAGGTCGTGCCGGGTCTCAGGCTCGCCGCGCCGCGTGACGCCGACCAGGTCCGCGCCCAGCTGCGCGAGGCCGTCGACGTGACCGACGCGCCGACCGTGGTCCGCTTCTCCAAGGGCGCGGTCGGTCCGGCGGTGCCCGCGGTGGGCCGGATCGGCGGCATGGACGTGCTGCGTGAGCCGGGCACCGACGCGCCCGACGTGCTCCTCGTCTCCGTCGGCGCCCTCGCGCCGATGTGCCTGGAGATCGCCGGCCTCCTCGACCAGCAGGGCATCTCCACGACCGTCGTCGACCCGCGCTGGGTCAAGCCGGTCGACGAGGCCATGACCCCGCTCGCCGAGCAGCACCGCGTGGTCGTCACCGTCGAGGACAACTCCCGGGTGGGCGGCGTCGGCTCGACGATCGCGCAGGCCCTGCGCGACGCGGGCGTCGACGTCCCGCTGCGCGACTTCGGCATCCCGCCGCGCTTCCTCGACCACGCCTCGCGCGCCGAGGTCATGGCGGAGATCGGCCTGACGGCACCGGACATCGCCCGTCAGGTCACCGGTCTCGTCTCCAAGCTCGACGGCCGCTTCCCGGGGGCCGCCGCGCAGGCGGTGGACTCGGTGGAGCCCGCCCGCGACTGACGTACCACGCTCGAACGCAGGTCCATCGGGCCGGTTTCGCCACCCCGCACGGGTGGCGAAACCGGCCCATTTGCGTGAAATCGACCGCATCGGGGCATGCGCGGTAGACGCCCCCTCGATCATGTCGAGGACATCAAGCGTGGAGGTACGCCCGTGAGCAGCACCCTCTTCAGGACTAAGAAGGTCGAACAGTCGATCTTGGACACTGAGGAGCCGGAGCACGCACTCAAGAAGTCGCTGTCGGCTCTGGATCTCACCGTCTTCGGCGTCGGTGTCATCATCGGAACCGGCATCTTCGTCCTCACAGGCAAGGTCGCCAAGGAGAACGCGGGCCCCGCGGTGTCGCTGGCGTTCGTCGTCGCGGGTGTCGTCTGCGCCCTGGCGGCGCTGTGCTACGCGGAGTTCGCCTCCACGGTCCCGGTGGCGGGGTCCGCTTACACCTTCGCGTACGCCTCGCTCGGTGAGCTGCCCGCCTGGATCATCGGCTGGGACCTGGTGCTGGAGTTCGCGCTCGGTACGGCGGTGGTGGCCGTCGGCTGGTCGGGGTACGTGCGCTCGCTGCTGGACAACGCGGGCTGGCATCTGCCGGACTATCTCAGCGGGCGTGAGGGGTCCTCCGGGTTCGGCTTCGACATCCTCGCCGCCGCGCTGGTGCTGGTGCTCACGGCGATCCTGGTCATCGGTGTGAAGCTCTCCGCCCGCGTCACCACGGTCGTGGTCGCCATCAAGGTCACCGTCGTGATGATCGTGATCATCGCGGGCGCCTTCTTCATCGTGGGCGACAACTACACGCCCTTCATCCCCAAGGCGCAGGCCCAGAAGGCGGGCGGCAGTCTCAATGCCCCGCTCGTCCAGCTCATCTTCGGCTACACGCCCACCAACTTCGGCGTGATGGGCATCTTCACCGCCGCCTCCGTCGTCTTCTTCGCCTTCATCGGCTTCGACGTGGTGGCGACGGCCGCAGAGGAGACCAAGAACCCGCAGCGGGACATGCCGCGCGGCATCCTGGGCTCGCTCTTCATCTGCACCGCTCTCTACGTGGCCGTGTCGATCGTCGTCACCGGCATGCAGAGATACGACCGGCTGTCCATCGACGCCCCGCTCGCCGACGCCTTCAAGGCGACGGGGCACCCCTGGTACGCGGGCGTCATCAGCTTCGGCGCCGCCGTCGGCCTGACCACGGTCTGCATGATCCTGCTGCTCGGCCAGACCCGGGTCTTCTTCGCGATGAGCCGCGACGGACTGCTGCCGCGGTTCTTCTCCCGGGTCCACCCCAGGTTCCGCACCCCGCACCGGCCGACCATCCTGCTCGGCGTGATCATCGCGATCCTGGCGGGCTTCACCAGCCTCAGCGAACTGGCCGAACTGGTCAACATCGGTACGCTCTTCGCCTTCGTCGTCGTCGCGATCGGCGTCGTCATCCTCCGCCACACCCGCCCCGACCTGCCCCGCTCCTTCCGCACCCCGCTGGTCCCGCTCGTCCCGATCGTCTCCGTCCTCGCCTCGCTCTGGCTGATGCTCAACCTGCCGGCCGAGACCTGGCTGCGGTTCGCCACCTGGATGGTGATCGGCTTCGTCGTCTACTTCCTGTACGGCCGCTCGCACAGCCGTCTCGGGCGGCACCAGGAGACGACCGGGGCCGCGGTGCACCCGCCACGCCCCGACACCCAGTGATCGGCCCCTATTGATGCTCCGACCCCGTATGTCCCGCTTCGGTGGAGACCGCGGGGCCGGATAGCGTGCACCGTATGCTCGCCGGGCTCCTGGAAACACCACGCTCCGCAGCCGCGTCACGGATGTCGGGCCCCGGCTACTGGAGACGGCTGCTGCCCGTCCTCGGGGTGCTGGTCTGTCTCACCCGGGCCCCCTCCTTCGTACGGCCGCTGTGGAACCCCGACGAGGGCTATCTCGCCGTACAGGCGCGGATACTGGCGGGCGGGGGAGAGCTGTACGAGACCGTCGTGGACCGCAAGCCGCCGCTCGTGCCGTGGCTGTACGAGGCGGCGTTCGCGGTGTTCGGTTCCGGTTCGCTGACGTCCGTGCGCGTCCTCGCGATCGTGGCCCAGCTGTCGACCGCCGTGCTGCTGGCCTCGCTGGCCCGGCGTCGCTGGGGCGATTCGGCCGGGCGCACGGCCGGGGTGCTGTACGTGCTGGTCTCGATCGGGCTCAACCCCGAGGACGCGCAGGCGGCGACCTTCGAGGTGTTCATACTGCCCTGCACGACGGCCGCGATGTGGTGCGCCGACCGGTGCCGCTGGGGGGCCGCGGGGGTCGCCGTGGCCTGCTCCTTCCTGACCAAGCAGACCGGCGGGGTGGTGCTCGTGCCGGTGCTCTGGATGCTGTGGCGGCAGGAGACGGCCCTCCGAAAGGGCATGCTGTGGCTGGGAGTTGGCGTGGTCGCCCCGGTCCTCGGCGCGGCGCTGCTCACCACGCCGGCGGGTTTCCTGTTCTGGACGGTCACCGGTTCGGGTGCCTACGTCTCCTTCAGGGGCTCCGAACTCCACGTCCTGTCACGGGGGTTGACCAACACGGGGATCCTCGCGGCGGCCTGCGCGGGCCTGATCCCGCCGATCCTGCGGGCGCTGCGCGTGGCCCGCACCGGTGCGGCCGAACTCTGGCTGTGGCTCGGCGCGTCGGCGGTGGCGGTCCTGGTCGGCTTCCACTTCTTCGGCCACTACTACCTGCAACTCATTCCGTCCGTGGCCCTGTTGGCGACGGCCGCGCTCCAGATCCTGCCCCGCGACCGCCTGGTGACCGCCGTCTTTGCCTCGGTCGGCTGCTGCGCGCTGTTCCTGGCCTGGGGCCTGCTCGCGCCACGCCCCGAACTCGGGCACGCCCAGCGTCTCGCCGCCGCCCTGGACCACCGTACGGATCCCGGGGACCGCGTCCTCGTGTGGGGCATACACCCGGAGACGTACTGGCTGGCGAACCGGACCCCCGCCAGCCGCTATCTGACCGCCGGGCTCCTCACCAACTACAGCGGGGGCCGCGACGGTCCCCAGGTCGGCGAGAAGTACGCCGTCGAGGGCGCCTGGCCGGTGTTCCGCGCGGAACTGACGGCGCACCCACCGGCCCTCGTCGTCGACGACTCCCGGGGCAAGCCGTACGCCCCCGACCGGGTCGGCTCGCTGCGCCGGCTGCTGGCCGCGGGCTACGAGGAGGCGGGCACGGTGGACGGGGCGGTGCTGTACGCCCGCACGGGGCCGCCGGACTGACCCCGGGGCCGCGCCGCTCATCCGGGCTCGCCCCACCCGCTCGCCCGCCGACCTGCCCCGGCCCGGCGGTCGCGCACCGGCTCAGGACGGCCCCCGTACCGTCCGGGGTCCCGCCACCTCCGCACCCGACTCGGTCACCCTGCGCCGCAGTTCACGGTCGGCCGTGACGACCAGGACGGGGCGGTCACCGGCCTCGGTCACCACCTCCACGATGCGGTCGTCGCCGCTGCCGGGTGCCTCCACGACCCGTACACCGGGGACGGACTCCACTCCCTTGGCCGCGCCCTCCACCACGAGGACCAGCTCCACCGGATCCTCGTGCCCGGGCAGTCCGTCCTGGGCGAGCCGGTCCCGCAGCCGCTCCGCGGCACCCCGGCGGTCGCGCCACCAGCCGTCCGGGACGGAGCCGACGACGTTGGCGGCGTCGATGATCACGAGCAGGGGCTGGTCGGTCATCCGACCAGCGTCGCATGAACAGCCGTATGGACATCCGTTTGAACAGTCGTTTGAACGGCCGTCGCACAAGCTTGAGGAAACGTTCATCCTATGATGGGGCGCGCTCGGCCTCCCGTGTGCCCGCACGCGGAGGCGGCAGGGGAGCCGCGCCGAGTGTCATGGGAAAGGGCAGGTCACGTCATGCGGACCAGATCCGGGCGCGCCGCCGTCCGGGGCAGAGCGAAGGTCGACGCCGACGCACCCGGGGGAGCCGGGCGGCACGTGGCGGACACCGTCGTCGGCGGCCCCTGGCTGGTCCTGGGCAAGGACGGCAGGCTCAGCGCGTACGCCCACGGCCGTGCGGGGCTGCTGCGCTGGACCGAGGTCCGGCGGGGCGGCTCGCGGTGGACGGGCCCGGACGTCTTCCCGGCGGCCGATCTGACGTGGGTGTCCGTGGCCCAGGGAGCCGACGGCTACGTCCACTTCCTCGGCCGGCGCGAGGTCCGCAAGGGGGACGGACCGTCCGCCGTCGAGATCGTCCACGCCATCCAGTACCAGACCGACCGCCCCGTCACCGAGTGGCGCTCGCTCGGCAATCCGCACAAGGACCGGGACAAGGCGGCGCGGCTCGGCGTCCCGTCCGGAGCGGTGGGCCCGGACGGCACGGTGCACGTCTTCGTGCGCAACGCCGGGGGCGGTGTGATGCTGCGCCGGGAGCTGCCGGGCGGCAAGTGGGGCCCCTGGACCGACCTCAAGGGCAGCCGCGTACAGGATCCGGTGGCCGCGGTGGTCCATCCCTCCGGTCGCGTGGAGGCGATGGCCGGGGGTGACGGCTGTGTCATGCGCTGGGTCCAGGAGGAACCCGGCGGGGACTTCCGGCAGGCCCCGAACATCCCGCTCGCGGTGGCTCCCGGCAGCGCCGTCGCACTGGCGACCGGGCCCGACCGGGCGACGTACTACTGGACCGACCCGGCCACCGGCGGGATCGTCGCGCACCGGCCGGGGAGTTGGGTGATCCCGCTGGGCGGCGCGCCGGCCGGGGAACCCGTGGTGGCGCTCCGCGCGGTCCTCGACGGCTACGACTGCACGGTGCTGGCCCATCGCGACCTCGACGGTCAGCTCATGCTGGCCGCCTGCGGCACGGAGAACGAGCAGGCCGGGCTGTGGTGGTCACCCACCGGCGAGCGCTGCGTGGGCGCACCGGCGGCGGCCCTCGACGCGTACGGGCGTGTCGTGCTCGGGATGATCGGCGCGGACGGTGCGTTGTGCGTCGCGCGGCAGAACGGTGGCGGGGGTCTGGTGATGGACCCGTCCATCCGCGTCTGACAGCGGAACGGATGGAACGGGCCCGACGGAACGGGCCCCAGGACCTGGACCGCGCACGCCGTTTCTACTCAGAGCGGCTCGGTCTGGTCGGCGCGGGTCCCCATGCCGTCCGTCAGGACTTGGTGCCGCCCGTCGCGGGTGACTTCTTGGCCGACTCGGGGACGGTCTCGTCCTCGCGCAGGGCCTTCCAGAGCCGGCCGGCCTGCGGCTGCGCGGCCACGACCCGGTTGGGGTCCTGGGTGTCGTACTGGACGGGCAGCATGATCGTTTCCATGCTGCCGGGGTCGATGGCCTTGAGGCTGCCCCCGTACTTGGCGAGCTTGGTGAGGGAGCCCAGGCCGGAGTCGGTGGTCAGCGCCTTGGTGGCGGAGCTGGCGATGTCGTACAGCTTCGTCGGGCTGCCCAGCACGTCCTGGCGCTTGACCTCGGCGAGCACGGCGAGCATGAACTTCTGCTGGAGGCCGATGCGTCCGAGGTCGCTGCCGTCGCCGTAGCCGTAACGGGTGCGGACGAGCTTGAGGGAGTCGGTCCCGTCCAGGTGGTGGGTGCCCGCGGTCAGGTCGAGTCCGGTCTTGGAGTCCTTGATCGCCTCGTCGAGCTTGATCGTCACTCCGCCGAGGGCGTCCACGAGGTCCTTGAACCCGGCGAAGTCGATCTCCATGTAGTGGTCCATGCGGATGCCCGAGATCGACTCGACGGTCTTCACCACGCAGGTCGGACCGCCCATTGAGTAGACGGAGTTGAACATCACGCGCTTCGCCGCGGGCAGGTGTCTGCCGGAAGCGGTGGTGCAGGCGGGGCGGCTGACGAGCGTGTCGCGGGGAATGCTCACCGCGGTCGCGCGCGTGCGCCCCTCGGGTATGTGCACCACCAGCGCGGTGTCGGAGCGCGCGCCGCTCACGTGCCCGGTGTTGAGGGCCGCGTTGGCGCCGGACCGGGAGTCCGAGCCGAGCACCAGCAGATTCTGGCCACTGGTCGGCACCTTCTCGGGGCGGTCGTCCCCGAGCGCCTTGTCGATGTCGACGTCGGAGAGGTTCGAGTTGAGGCTCTCGTACATCCACCAGACCGTTCCGCCCGCCCCGAGCAGGACGACGGCCAGGCCCAGGGCGATCCAGCGCCACACCCGGCGGCGCCGCGGCGGCTTGCCGTCGCGCTTCGACGGCGCGCGCCTCGATCTACGGGGGCCCGACTCCGTCTCCGTCAGGGCGTGCGTCATTCCGCGGTGTCCTCTCGCTGCCGGCTCGCTGCCGAAAATCGAACGGGGGAGGGCGCGAGTGGGGGGAGAGGCCGAGCCCGAGGCGGCTCACGTGCCGCGATGTGGCTGAACTATAGACCGACTTTCGAACAAGCTCGGCGGCGGCCGGTTCATGAGGGCGTTACCGGAGGTTCACCCCAGCTGTGGACAGCTGTGTGTTTTCTGTCATTTGTAATCACTGTTGACAGTTGAGGATTCACCTAGTGATGATGTGCCAGACCTGTGAAGGTTAAATCTTTGGTGTGAATGGCACCGTCGATGTTGACGGTGTGGACGCGGTCGCGGATTCGAGCCGGGGGGCACGAGGGCGGGCGACCGTGAAGGTGCTCGCCGTCGGTTTCCGGCCAGGCGAGGAACGAGGAGGGTGGCTGTGCCGCTGCATGCGTCTGCCCATGAGGGGCAGCGGGTGTGACGACCGTTTCCGACCCCGCCGTCCATCGGGCGGTGGGTGACTCCGGCGGTGCCTCGGGGGCTCGCACCGGTGCCGCCGAGCAGGCCTCCGCCCGGCCGGGGCACGCCGCGCCCGACCCCGAACGGGGCGACGTCTACGTCGAGCCCGGCCTGACCCCGCTCTCCGCCCGCGAGGCGAACCGCAGTGCCCTCACCGCGCTGCTCGCCTCGGCCGGCGTCGGGTACTTCGCGGTGCGCGGCACCTCGGACCACGGCACCGTCGTCGCCGTCGCCGAGGAGGACCGCGAGCGGGTGCTCGGTGTGCTGTTCCGGGGCCTGAGCCAGTACCCGGGACACCTGAGCGTCACCGATCCCGACAGACCCCGCCAGGCCGGCCCGGTCTCCTCGCGCGACCCGAAGGCCTGGCGCGAGGTCGCCACCGCGCGCGTCCTCCAGGTCAGCTGGTCGCGCACCGACCCCGGCCGCCATCTGCTGCTCGGCCACGAGTACGGCTGCGCGATCGAGTTCTGGCAGCGTCAGGGCACCCATCTCGTGGCGCCCCGCGCCAACCGCGTCACCTGGGCCGTCGCCGCCGACGGCGTGAACGTCCTGGGCGCCGCCCGGCTGTTCAGCCGGTTCGTGTCGGACTGGACCGAGCGCCGTCTCGCGCCCGCGCTCGCCACCCGGCCCGAGTTCCTGGTGAACTGCGCCGACGACATCGCCTTCCCCGTCGACGCCGTCTACACCTGGGTGGACGGCAACGATCCCGCCTGGAAGCAGCGCAAGGCGCAGGCGAAGGGCGAGGTCTACCACGCGGAGTCGGCGAGCGACGCGCGCTTCATCAGCCGCGACGAGCTGCGCTACTCGGTGCGCTCGCTGCACCTGTTCGCGCCCTGGATCCGCAACGTCTACATCGTCACCGACGACCAGGTCCCGGACTGGCTGCGCGAGGACCTGCCGGGTCTGCGCATCGCCACCCATCGCGAGATCTTCCGCAACCCCGCGGACCTGCCGACCTTCAACTCGCACTCGATCGAGAGCCAGCTCCACCACATCGAGGGGCTCGCCGAGTACTTCCTGTACTTCAACGACGACATGTTCATGGGCCGCCCGGTGGCGCCGCACGCCTTCTTCACGCCGAGCGGCACCGCGCGCTACTTCCCCTCCCGCAACCGCATCCCGCAGGGGCCGGTCGTCGCGACCGACACCCCGGTCGACGCGGCCTGCAAGAACAACCGCGCGCTATTGAAAAAACGTTTCGGCAGGGTGATCACCCAGCCCATGGAACACATCCCGTACGCCCTGCGCCGCAGCGCGATGGACGAGGCCGAACGGGACTTCCCCGAGGCCTGGGCGAGGACCTCCGCGAGCCGCTTCCGGGCGATGACGGACCTCTCACCGACCTCGTCCTTCGCGCTCTACTACGCGGCGCTCACCGGACGGGGCCAGCCGGGCTCCATGCCCTTCACCTATCTGCAACTGGCCGTGCCCGACCTGGCCGACCGGCTGCAACGACTGCTCGACGGCAGGGACCAGGACACCTTCTGTCTCAACGACGCCTTCTCCACACCCGAGGACATCGAGGCCCAGCAGGAACTGCTGGACGGATTCCTCAACGCCTACTTCCCCACCCCGAGTCCCCACGAGATCGGCCCGCACGAGGTGGGCCCCGGCCCACTCGACCCCGACCCCTCCGGTCCCCACGAGCGATGAAACGGAGTTCATGACGTGTCCGACCCGACGTCGATGAGCTCCGCGGCCCACGTCTACAAGCGACTCGTTCCCCAGCCACTGCGCTCCGCCGCGGCCGGCACCGTCCCCCTGCGGGTCCGCCGCAAGGTCAAGCGCGGCCTCGCCCGGACCCTCGGCCGCCGCGAGGCCCGGCTGCACCGACGCGCGCTGCGCCGGGTGCGCAAGGCGGAGTTCGGGCACTCCGAGCGCCGGATCACCGCCCCCGACGGGCGGGTGGGCCACGTCCACACCGGCCTGACGATCGACCTCGCCCGCCGCCTCGACCACGACCTGGTCACCTTCGCGCTGGACGCCGCCGACATCCCGTGGTTCGCGGTGCCCGCGCTCGACGACCGCCGGATCTGCCTGGCCGTGGAACAGCGCGACAAGGGCGCCGTACGCCGTGCCCTGCGCGCGTTGATGGAGGAGCACACCGGATACGTCGTCTCGGTGTCCCCCGCGAAGAGCGACACCGAGACCGTCCCCGCCAGCCATCTGAAGGCCTGGAAGCACTTCGGCAAGGCCAAGGTGATCCGCCTGACCTGGCTGCGCACCGAGCCCACCGAGAACCTGTGGGTCGGTGAGGACCAGGGCATCGAGATCGAGTTCTGGACCGTCAACACCGACCTGCCCCAGGAACGGCTGGTCGGACCGCGCCCCAACCGGGTCCAGCGCACCGTCCCGAGCGACGCGCTCGGCATCGAGATCGGACTCGACCGGCTCTCCGGGTACTGCGACATCGACGGCGACATGGACCCGACGATCACGCTCGAGGACTTCGACATCCCCCGGCTGGAAGAGATCACCTTCCCCGTCGACGCGGTCCTCCTGTGGCAGGACCCCACCCCCTGGGGCGAGGAACTGCTGCGCGCCGCGCTGCGCTCGCTGCACCAGTACGCGCCCTGGGTCGACGTCGTCCACGTGCTCGCCGAGGCGCCGGTACCGGGCTGGCTGCGCGCCGACGACCGGCTCGACATCGTCCGTGCGGCGCCGGGCGCCGAACGGACCCTGCACCAACTGCCCGACCTCGCCGACCACTTCCTGCTGCTGCGCCCGGGCGCCCTGATCGGCCGCCCGGTCCGCCCCTTCGACTACTTCACCCCGCACGGCGCGACCCGCCCCCGGCGCGGCCCCTGGAACGCGGAGGAGTCCTTCGCCCCGTGGACCCGCGCCGCCTACACGGCCACCGGCCGCGTCACCGCGCACGGCTACACCGCGGGCCCCCAGCCCTACCGCCGGGACACCCTCGCCCGGCTCGCGGCGGCCGGCGCCACCCCGCCCGAACTCGCCGACGGACAGCGGCTGCCCGCCGTACCCGGCACCCACCCCATGGACGGGCTCGTCCACCACTTCGGGTACGTCGCCGGGCTCGCCGACCCCTCCGGCGAGGCGTCCGTGCTGCTGCACGCGGCCCTGCCCGGGATCGAGAACCGTCTGGAGCGACTCCTCGTCCGCCGGGACACCCAGCAGATCCACCTCTTCGGCCTGGGCTCCGAAGAGGCACACCGCCGGGGCGGCACCGACGCCGTCCACCACTTCCTCCGCCGCTACTTCCCCGTCGCCTCCGCCTTCGAGCACGGGGAACCCGAAGACCCGGACACGCATTCGTGAGCACTGGCAATCCCGAGGCATCCGCCGCGGTCGGGGTGTACCGCACCCTGGTCCCCACCGGCCTCAGACGCCGGATCGCACGGCGCGTGCCGATGCGGCTGCGCATGGCCCTCAAGCAGCTGCTGCGCCGGCTCCAGTCCGTCACCCTGGGGGCCCGGCTCTTCCGCGGCCTGCGGGCCCGCCGCCGCTGGCCGCAGCTGTTCGGCGAGGGCGAGCGGCTCGCGGTGCTCCCCGGACGGGGCGCGCAGATCGCCCTCGTACGCCCCACGGTGTCGCCGCTCGGACTGCGCGAGGCCAACCTCGAACTGGTGGCGACCCTGCTGGAGGAGGCGGGCGTCGACTACTTCGCGATCCGCGGCAACTCCGACTTCCGCTCCAGCCTGGCCGTCGCCGAGGCCGACCGCGACCGGGTCCGCAGAGCCCTGGACCGCTCCGCGCGCACCGGACCCGTCTACGTGAGCGCCTGCCACGGCGACAAGACGACGGGCCGTACGGCGCTGTGCGGCTCCCGGCGCGGCCGGCACGTCACCCACGCCTCACGGGTGCTGCGCGTCGGCATGGTGTGGAGCGACCCGAAGGGGACCCTCGTCCTCGGCCTGGAGTACGGCTGCGACCTCGAGTTCTGGCAGCCGAGCGAAGGGCGTCTGGTGGCCCCCCGCCCCAACCGGATCACCGAGGACGTCGCCCCCGACGAGCCCCGGGTCACCATCCCGGTCAGCCGGCTCACGGGCTTCGCCGCCCTGCACACCCGCCGCACCCGCTCGGTGCGCACCATCCGGCCGTGCGCCGACGCGCTCCCCGAGGACGTCCGCTTCCCGATCGACGTCGTCTACACCTGGGTGGACGGCAACGACCCCGCCTGGCAGCAGCGGCGCGCCGCGTTCGGACACGGCGGCTATCACACCGAGTCCGCGAACGCGGCCCGCTACATCAGCCGCGACGAACTGCGCTACTCACTGCGCGCGCTGGAGCAGAACGCCCCCTGGGTGCGCCACGTCTACGTGGTGACGGACCGCCAGCGTCCGGCCTGGCTCAACGACCGCCACCCGCGCGTCACCGTCGTCGACCACTCCGAGATCTTCGACGACCCCAGCGCGCTGCCCACCTTCAACTCCCACGCCATCGAGAGCCGGCTGCACCACATCAAGGGCCTGTCCGAGCACTTCCTCTACTTCAACGACGACATGTTCCTGGGCTGCCCCGTCACCCCCCAGGACTTCTTCCTCTCCAACGGCATGACCCGTACGTTCTTCTCGCCGTCCCAGGTGCCCCGCTGGGACCTCACCCAGGGCGACCGCCCGGTCGACGCCGCGGGCAAGAACAACCGGCGCCTCATCCTGGACAACTTCGGCTCGGCCATCGTCCAGAAGCTGCGGCACGCGCCCTACGCGCTGCGGCGCAGCGTCCTTCAGGAGATCGAGCGCGAGTTCGCCGACGCCCACCGGCAGACCTCGCTCAGCCGCTTCCGCAGCGCCACCGACATCTCCATCCCGTCCTCGCTCTACCACTACTACGCCTACTTCACCGGCCGGGCCGTGCCCTCGACCATCGGCTTCGCCTACCTCGACCTGGCGAAACCCGAGATCCAGCGGCGCCTCGGCATCCTGCTGGCCCGCCGCGACCGGCAGGCGTTCTGCATCAACGACACTCTCTCCGACGGCCAGGACACCGAACGCCAGACGGCCATGCTCAGACGATTCCTCGACGCGTACTACCCCGTGCCCAGCCCCTTCGAGCGGAAGGAACCCGAGATCCGGTGAAGATCTCCTTCCTCATCAACAACATCTACGGCATCGGGGGCACCAACCGCACGGTCATCAACCTCGCCGAGGCGCTCGCCGTCCGCCACGACGTGGAGATCGTCTCCGTCTTCCGGCGCGCGACCACCACCAAGTTCGAGATCTCGCCGCGGATCACCGTGCGCGCCCTCGTCGACCTGCGCCCCGGCTCCGCCGACCGCGGCGCCGCCGGCAGCGACGAACCGAGCGAAGTGGTCCCGCGCCAGGAGGAGTTCTACGCGCAATACAGCAGGTTCACCGACGAGCGCATCATCCGCGACCTGCAGAAGACGGACGCCGACGTCGTCGTCGGCACCCGCCCCAGCCTCAACCTCTTCGTCGCGGCCCACACCCGCGACGGCGCACTGCGCGTCGCCCAGGAACACATGACCCACCTGGCCATCCCGCCCGCCGTACGCGCGGAGATGGCCCGCGTCTACCCACGCCTGGACGCCGTCACCACCGTCACGGAGGCGGACGCCCGGTCGTTCCTGGAGAACACCCCCATCCCCGGCATCCCCGTGGTGGGCATCCCCAACAGCGTCCCCCAGCCCGCCGTACCGCCCTCCGACTGCGCGCACAAGGTCGTCGTCAGCGCCGGCCGCATGCACCACATCAAGCGCTACGACCTCCTCATCCGCGCCTTCGGCATGCTCGCCGAGGAGTTCCCCGACTGGCAGCTGCGCATCTACGGCGACGGCGGTGAGGCGGGCAAACTCCGCACCCTGGTACGGGAACTGGGCCTCGCCGGCCGCGCCCTGCTGATGGGCGGCTTCTCACCGATCGAGTCCGAGTGGGCCAAGGGGTCGATCGCGGCGGTCACCTCCAGCGCCGAATCCTTCGGCATGACCCTCGTCGAGGCCATGCGCTGCGGCCTGCCCGTCGTCTCCACCGACTGCCCGGTGGGCCCCCGGGAGATCCTGCGCGACGGCGAGGACGGCTTCCTCGTCCCCAACGGCGACGCGGAGGCGATCGCCCAGGGCCTGCGCCGCCTCATGGCCGACGAGGCGCTGCGCCGCGACATGGGCGCCGCCGCACTGCGCAACGCCGCCCGCTACGACCCCGCCGCCGTCGCCGCCCGCTACGTCGACCTCTTCGAGGACGCCGCCCGCCGCGCCGCCGCCGCCCGCGGCTACCGCGCACCGGCGGGCCCCAAGGAGGCCGCCACCGCCCAGGTCACCGTGCCCCCGGTCTCCCTCGGCGCGGCCACCGTGGACGTCACCGCGGACGACGCGGGCTGGCTGCGGTTCGCCGCCGACGGCCCCGGCGAGGGGCGGCAGCGCTGGCAGTTCGTGCTGCGCCACAAACCCTCCGACGACGACCGCCGCCCCGACCTGCCGCTGCGCACCGTCCGCAGAACACTCGACAACGGCGGCACCCGCTACACGGCCGCCCTCACCCCGTCCGCCCTCGACGAACTCGGCGACGGACGCTGGCAGGTGACCATGCGCAGCCCGAAGTCGTCCGTCGTGCACATGAAGGCCGGCCTGCGCGACACCCGGGCGCTCATCGACGCCCGCGCCCGCCTCATGGCCCGCCCGACGACCCGCTCCGTCGGCTGGAACCTCCCCTACGCCCAACCCAACGGCCGGCTGATGCTGCGCACCGTGCTGCGCCAGGAACACGCCGAGTGCACCTCGGTCGAGGTGACCGACACCGGCATCACCCTGGCGGGCGTCCTGTGCGGCGAGCGCCGGGTCGAGCCGGGCGCCCTCTTCGTGGTCAGCCGCCGGGGCCGGTACGAGAGGAACCTCACCGTTCCCGTCGAGATCCTGGGCCGCCAGGGGTTCCGCGCCGAGGTCCCCGTCCGCCGGATCGTGGACCTGCGCCTCGCGCGCTGGGAAGACTGGGACTGGTGGCTCCAGCCGAACCCCGCCGACCGCCGCAAGGTCCGCGTCTGCCACCTCCTCGAGGACTTCCCCGACGTCAAGGGCGCCTACGCCTATCCGTCCGTCCCGCTCGTCGGCGACGAGCCCTCCCCGTACGCCGTCGTCCACCCGGCACGCCCGGTGTGGGTACGGCCCTACTGCTCCGCCTCCGGAGCCATGGCCATGAATGTGGTGGACCGATGAACCAGACGACTCGCTCCCTCCTGCACATCGTCGCCCACCAGGACGACGACCTGTACTTCATGAACCCCGACCTCGTCAGATCCCTGCAGGACGGCGACCTCGTCACCACGGTCGTCCTCACCGCCGGCGAGGGCGACGGGATCAACGCCGACACCAACGACCCCGAACGCGCCGCGCTCCCGCCGGACTTCACCGGCTACAGCACCGAGCGCGGGTGCGGACTGCGCTCCGCGTACGCCCGGATGGCGACCGGCGACCGTGACAGCCCCTGGCGGCGCGAACCCGTCGACCTCGTACCCGGGTTCGCCGCCGAGCGGTTCACGCTCGCCGACCGGGACGGCGTGTGCCTGTACTTCCTCCAACTCCACCAGGGCGCGCCCACCGACCGCGGCCGCACCCGGATCCACGAGCTGTGGGAGGGCGCCCTGCGCACCCAGGCCACGCTGCCGGTGCGCGGCTGCACGGTCGGCGAGGTGCAGCACGTCACCCGGGAACAGGTCGTCGGCGCGCTGACCGCCCTGCTGGCCCACGTCCGCCCCACCGTCGTACGGACCATGGACCCCGACCCCGAACACGACGGCGGCAAGGAGGAGTACGTCTGCTCCGACCACGTCGACCACACCGCCACCGCGCACTTCGCGCTCGCCGCCCTCACCCGGCACCGCGAGGCGGGCCACACCCCGGTCGTCGAGCACTACCGCGCCTACGCCAACCGCTTCTGGGGCTACAACCTCGACTCGGCGGCGGTCTCGGAGAAGGCCGCATACCTGGCCACCTACGCGGGCCTCGACGCACCCCAGGCCTGCCCGCACGGCACCTGCGAGCGGTGCGGCGACCGGCAGTTGGGGCCGAACCCCTTCCGCAGCACGCACATGAGAAGCGCCGCCTACCGCTACTCGCCCACGACCGACTGGCTGCGCCTGGGCCCCGACGGCCGGCTGAACGCCTTCGGGGTGCTCGCCGGACGGCTCGCCTTCTGGACGGAGACCGCCCCCGCGAGCGGCGAGTGGAAGGGCCCCTTCGTCCTCGGCGACGGCTGGATCGCCCCCACCCTCGCCGTCACCGGAGTACCCGGCGGCCCCGCCGAACTCGTCGGCCTGCGCCGCCAGTCGGTGGTCGGCAGCGGGGTCACCGTCGACGTCGTCCACACCGTGCAGGATCCCGACGGCAACGGCTTCAGCGGCTGGCGGACCCTGGAGAACCCGGACTGGTCCCACGGCGACGGCCGCCGCCAGCGCGAGGTGGGCGTGCCGTCGGCCGCCGTCGACGGCATGGGCCGACTCCACGTGTTCGTGCGCGACTTCGCCCAGGGCATCAGCCTGCGACGCCGCGACACCACGGGCGCCTGGGCCCCCTGGGAGAACCTCGGCGGCTCCTTCGTCCAGGACGCGGGCACGGCCCTGACCACCGAGAACGGCACGGTGGAGCTGTACGTCCCCGGCAAGAACACCGTATGGCGCTGGTACCAGCCCGAACCCGGCGGCCCTTTCGCCCTCGACGACACCCTCAAGACCGGACGCCCCGCGACCGGCGGCATCACCGCCGTCGACTCGGGCGGCGGCCGCACCTGCCTGTACTACCGGGAGGCCGGCACCCAGCAGGTCATGGCCTACCGCCAACACGCCGACGGCCGCTGGCCCGGATCCGGCGCCGGTCTTGGCGGCCACGGCGGTACGGGCGCCGTGGCCGCGCTGTGGGCACCCGAACGCGGCGCCCGGGAGGCGTACCTGGCCCACCGGGGCAGCCGTGGCCGCCCCGTCGTGTCGCTGCCCGACCGCGACAAGGACATCTCCGGCACCCACTGGCGCGAGTCCGGCGACATGTTCACCCACGCCCCCGCGATGGCACGGGACGCCGCGGGCGCCGTCGTCCTGGCGGTCATCGGCACCGACGGGCGCCTGCACGTCCGCCGCCAGCTGTCACCGGCCGCGGGCAGCCCCCTGGGCCCCTGGCGATGACGAGAGGGCCCCGGATTAAAGTGAACCGGTGAACGGCGAATGGCTCAGACGCGGTCGCGACGGCAGGCTCAGTGTGTACCTGCTGTCGGGCACCGCCGTCCACTGCCGGGCGGAGCGCGGCCCCGGCGGCCCCTGGGACCCACCGCGCACCATCGGCGGCGAGCAGCGCCTGCACCCCGTCCTCGCCGTCGGCCAGGGCGCCGACGGCTACGCCCATCTCGTCTCCTGGCGCCCCACCGTGCCCGGCGAGTCCGGGCTCGTGCACACCACGCACTTCCGGCCGCGGCTCGCCGCGCTCGACTGGCACTCGATCGGGCACCCCAACAAGACGGGTGACCGCACCGGTACGCCGGCCGTCGCGGTCGACGCGCAGGGGCGTGCCCACGTCTTCGTGCGCAACAAGGGCGGCGGGGTCAGCATGGTCGCCCAGAAGGAGAAGGGCGGCTGGGATCCGTGGCGCGACCTCAAGGGCAGTGACGTACGGGAGGATCTGGCGGCCGTGAGGGGGGAGTCCGGGCTCGTCGAGCTGTACGCGGCCGTGCCGGACGGGATCGCCCACTGGCGCCAGGAGGAGCCGGGCAAGCAGCCGGTGCTCCAGGAGTCCCTGGAGACATCCGTACGCCCCGGAACCCTCCGCGCACTCGCCACCTCCCCCTCCTCCACCACCCTCTTCTTCACCGACGAGGCGGGTGACGTGTGCGCGTGGCGCCCGGGCACCAAGCCTGTCGCCGTGCTCGCGTCGGCCGGTCCCGGCCCCGTCTCGGCGATCCGCTGTGAACTCGACGGCTTCGACTGCACGTTGCTCGCGCAGCGGTCGGCGAGTGGTCGCATCGTGTTCGCCGCGTATCCCACCGAGCAGGAGGCGGCGGGGGCGTGGTGGACCGAGTCGGGTCCTGGGCTTCCCGTCGGGGCCGCGGTGTCTCTTGCCGAGGACGAGGACGGGCGTGTGGTGGCGGCGACCCTGGCCCCGGGCAGCGAGGAACTCCTCCTCACCCGACGCAAGGACGAACCGGGCTTGGCACTGGAGGCGTGGCGCCCGGTGTGACAGAAAGCGGGGGTGTGTTCTTCGGCTGCGGGCGGGTGGGGGCTGGTCGCGCAGTTCCCCGCGCCCCTCAAGAGCGCCGGCGCGCATCTTTCAGCCCGTCCGGCGTTTGAGGACGAGGCCGTTCAGGCCGATGCGGGGGCGAGGGAAACGACGGGTGCCCCGTACGCCACGTCGGCATACAGGGCACCCGGCGGACACAGCGGAGCGCTTACGCGGGGACGGAAGCCACCCCGACCTCGAGGAACCGCTTGCCGGTCACTCGCTCGGAGACGCCCTCACGGTCCAGGTACGGAGTGATCCCGCCCAGGTGGAAGGGCCAGCCGGCACCGGTGATCAGGCAGAGGTCGATGTCCTGGGCCTCGGCGACGACACCCTCGTCGAGCATCAGACCGATCTCCTGGGCGACCGCGTCCAGGACACGGGCACGCACCTGCTCCTCCGTGAGGACCACGTCGCCCTGCTTCAGGAGCGCCGCGACCTCGGGGTCCAGCTCCGGCTTCCCGGAGTCGTACACGTAGAAGCCGCGCTTGCCCGCCTTGACGACGGCCGCGAGGTTCGGCGAGACCGTGAAGCGGTCCGGGAAGGCCCGGTTGAGGGTCTCCGAGACGTGCAGACCGATCGCGGGGCCGACCAGTTCGAGCAGGACCAGCGGAGACATCGGCAGACCCAGCGGCTCCACCGCCTTCTCCGCGACCTCGACCGGCGTGCCCTCGTCGATGACGTTCTGGATCTCGCCCATGAAGCGGGTGAGGATGCGGTTGACGACGAACGCCGGGGCGTCCTTCACCAGCACCGCGGTCTTCTTCAGCTTCTTGGCGACGGCGAACGCCGTGGCCAGCGAGGCGTCGTCCGTCTGCTCGCCGCGCACGATCTCGAGGAGCGGCAGGATCGCGACCGGGTTGAAGAAGTGGAAGCCCACGACCCGCTCGGGGTTCTTCAGCTTCGACGCCATCTCCGTCACCGAGAGGGAGGAGGTGTTGGTGGCGAGGATCGCGTGCGCCGGGGCGACCGCCTCGACCTCCGCGAACACCTGCTGCTTGACGCCGATCTCCTCGAAGACGGCCTCGATGATGAAGTCGGCGTCGGAGAAGCCCTCGGCCTTGTCCAGGACACCGGTCACCAGCGCCTTGAGGCGGTTGGCCTTGTCCTGGTTGATGCGGGACTTCGACAGCAGCTTGTCGATCTCGGCGTGGACGTAGCCCACACCCTTGTCGACGCGCTCCTGGTCGATGTCCGTGAGGACGACCGGTACTTCGAGGCGGCGCAGGAAGAGCAGGGCGAGCTGCGAGGCCATCAGGCCCGCGCCCACGACGCCCACCTTGGTGACCGGACGGGCCAGGTTCTTGTCCGGCGCGCCCGCGGGGCGCTTGCCGCGCTTCTGGACCAGGTTGAAGGCGTAGATGCCGGAACGCAGTTCGCCGCCCATGATCAGGTCGGCGAGGGCGATGTCCTCGGCGTCGTAGCCCTTCTGCAGGTCGCCGTCCTTGGCCGCCTCGATGATGTCGAGGGCGCGGTAGGCGGCCGGAGCCGCCCCGTGCACCTTGCCGTCGGCGATGAACCGGCCCTTGGCGACGGCCTGGTCCCAGGCCTCGCCGCGGTCGATCTCGGGACGCTCGACCGCGATGTCGCCCTTGAGAACGGACGCGGTCCAGATCAGCGACTGCTCCAGGAAGTCGGCGCCTTCGAAGATGGCGTCGGCGATGCCGAGGTCGAAGACCTGCTCGCCCTTGAGCTGCTTGTTCTGGTTGAGCGAGTTCTCGATGATGACCGAGACGGCCTTGTCGGCGCCGATCAGGTTCGGGAGCAGCGTGCAGCCGCCCCAGCCCGGGACCAGACCGAGGAAGACCTCGGGGAGGGAGAAGGCCGCGATGGCCTTCGACACCGTGCGGTACTGGCAGTGCAGACCGACCTCGACACCGCCGCCCATCGCCGCGCCGTTGTAGTACGCGAAGGTCGGGACTGTCAGCGCCGCGAGGCGCTTGAAGACCTCGTGGCCGCCCTTGCCGATGGCGAGCGCGTCGTCGTGCTGCTTGAGGAGCTCGACGCCCTTCAGGTCCGCGCCGACCGCGAAGATGAACGGCTTGCCGGTGACGCCGACACCGACGATCTCGCCGGCCGCGGCCTCCGTCTCGACCTGGTCGATCGCGGCGCTCAGGTTCGCCAGCGAGGCCGGGCCGAAGGTGGTCGGCTTGGTGTGGTCGAAGCCGTTGTCCAGGGTGATGAGCGCGAAGCGCCCGGCACCGAACGGCAGGTCGAGGTGGCGTACGTGCGCGGACGTCACGACCTCGTCGGGGAACAGCTCGGCCGCACCCTTCAGGAGTTCAGCGGTGCTCACTTGTTGCCTCCGGCGTCCTTGTGGTGCGGGTTCTCCCAGATCACCGTGGCGCCCATGCCGAAGCCGACGCACATGGTGGTGAGGCCGTAACGGACCTCCGGCTGCTCCTCGAACTGGCGAGCCAGCTGCGTCATCAGACGGACGCCGGAGGAGGCGAGGGGGTGGCCGTAGGCGATCGCGCCGCCGTACTGGTTGACGCGCGCGTCGTCGTCGGCGATGCCGTAGTGCTCCAGGAAGGCGAGCACCTGGACGGCGAAGGCCTCGTTGATCTCGAAGAGGTTGATGTCCTCGATCGACAGGCCGGCCTGGGCGAGGGCCTTCTCGGTGGCCGGGATCGGGCCGTAGCCCATGACCTCCGGCTCGACGCCCGCGAAGGCGTACGAGACCAGGCGCATCTTGACCGGCAGGCCGTTCTCGCGGGCGAAGTCCTCGGAGGCGAGGATCGACGCGGTCGCACCGTCGTTCAGACCGGCGGCGTTACCGGCGGTGACCCGGCCGTGCACGCGGAACGGCGTCTTGAGTCCGGCCAGGTTCTCCAGCGTGGTGCCCGGGCGCATCGGCTCGTCGGCGGTGACCAGGCCCCAGCCGGTCTCACCGACCTCCGCGTTGGTGTTGCGCACCGAGATCGGCACCAGGTCCTGCTGGATCTTGCCGTTGGCGTACGCCTTGGCGGCCTTCTCCTGCGAGCGCACGGCGTACTCGTCGGCGCGCTGCTTGGTGATCGTGGGGTAGCGGTCGTGCAGGTTCTCGGCGGTCATGCCCATGAACAGGGCGGACTCGTCGACCAGCTTCTCGCTGACGAACCGCGGGTTCGGGTCCACGCCCTCGCCCATCGGGTGGCGGCCCATGTGCTCGACACCACCGGCGATGACCGCGTCGTACGCACCGAAGGCGATGGAGCCCGCGGTGGTGGTGACGGCGGTCAGCGCGCCCGCGCACATGCGGTCGATGGAGTAGCCGGGGACCGACTGCGGCAGCCCGGCGAGGATGCCCGCGGTCCGCCCCAGGGTCAGACCCTGGTCACCGATCTGCGTGGTCGCGGCGATGGCGACCTCGTCGATCTTCTTCGGGTCGAGGCCCGGGTTGCGGCGCAGCAGCTCCCGGATGGCCTTCACGACGAGGTCGTCGGCGCGGGTCTCGTGGTAGATGCCCTTCGGGCCCGCCTTGCCGAACGGGGTGCGGACGCCGTCGACGAAGACGACGTCCCTGACGGTACGAGGCACGATGGCTCTCCTCCAGATGCGGGATGGCACTGCTGCGCGTCGCACGCGACTGAGCGCGCGCTCACCCCGTCATGCTACTTGCGAGTAACCACCCTGCCCAGTCCCGACGACGGGAGCGGCGAACGTCACATCCGCCGATCGTCTCCGCTCGGGCACGGACATCGTCTCGATCTCCATCCCGTTCTCTGCAGGCCATCCGGGGATCTTGGCGTGATCTCGACGTCGCTCTTTCGCTTCAAGGGTCCCTTCGGAGCGCACGGGAGACGAAACCGCGCCCCGAAAGGGGCGCGGGGAACTGCGCGAGCAACCCGCGTTCGCCGTACGTCAGAACCACGTACGGCGACTAGGCGCCCTTGACGGCCAGCGCATCCACCAGTACCGGTGTGACCAACTCCACCTGCCACGCACGAGCCCCGTACCCGGCGAGCGCGGCCGAAACCGACTCGGCGTCGGCACCGGCCGGCGGCTCCCAGCACACCCGCCGCACCGTGTCCGGAGTGATCAGGTTCTCCTGCGGCATGTTGAGCTGCTCGGCCAGCGCCGACACGGCGGCCCGCGCCGCGGAGAGCCGGGCGGCGGCGGCCGGGTCCTTGTCGGCCCAGGCGCGCGGCGGCGGAGGCCCGGTGACGGGCTGCCCCGGCTGCGGCAGCTCGGTGTCCGGCACTGCCTTCGCGCGGTCCACGGCGGCCTGCCACTGCTCCAGCTGGCGCCGCCCCATCCGGTGCCCGAACCCGTTCAGCGCGGCAAGCGCGTGCACGTTGGCCGGAAGGGAGAGCGCGGCCTCCACGATGGCCCCGTCCCCCAGCACCTTGCCCGGCGAGATGTCCCGGCGCTGGGCGATCCGGTCCCGGGCCTCCCACAGCTCCCGCACGACCGCCATCTGCCGACGGCGGCGCACCTTGTGCATCCCGGACGTGCGGCGCCAGGGGTCCTTGCGTGGCGGCGCGGGCTCGGCCTGCGCGATCGCGTCGAACTCCTGTCGGGCCCAGTCCAGCTTGCCCTGCCGGTCGAGCTCCTTCTCCAGGGCGTCGCGCAGGTCGACGAGCAGTTCCACGTCGAGCGCGGCGTAGCGCAGCCACGGCTCCGGGAGCGGGCGCGTGGACCAGTCGACCGCGGAGTGCCCCTTCTCCAGTACGAAGCCGAGCACGCTCTCGACCATCGCGCCCAGGCCCACTCGGGGGAACCCGGCCAGGCGTCCGGCCAGCTCGGTGTCGAAGAGCCGCGTCGGCACCATGCCTATCTCCCGCAGACACGGCAGGTCCTGGGTGGCGGCGTGCAGCACCCACTCGACGCCGGAAATGGCCTCGCCGAGCCCGGAGAGGTCGGGACAGGCGACGGGGTCGATCAGCGCGGTGCCGGCGCCCTCGCGGCGCAGCTGCACCAGATAGGCGCGCTGGCCGTATCGGTACCCGGACGCGCGTTCGGCGTCCACGGCCACGGGGCCGGAGCCGGCGGCGAAGGCCGCGATCACCTCGGCGAGCGAGGTCTCGTCGGCGACGACGGGCGGAATGCCCTCTCGGGGCTCAAGCAAAGGGATCGGCGCCGATTCGACGTCGTCCGGAGGGCCGCCTCCGGTGGTTCGCAGTGAGCTGTCTTCTGCGGTCTCTTGGGCGTCGGTCACCTGTCAAGGGTATCTGTGTATGGACTACGCCCGCCGACGGAACGTTCCGTCGACGGGCGTAGGAGGGTCGTAAACCAGTCAGGTCGGTGAAAGTTCCGGCCCGGTGGGGAGTGTGCCCCTGTTTCAGTGGATGATCCCCGTCCGCAGGGCGACCGCCACCATCCCGGCGCGGTCGCCCGTGCCGAGCTTGCGGGCGATGCGGGCGAGGTGGCTCTTGACGGTCAGCGCGGACAGGCCCATGGAGACGCCGATGGCCTTGTTCGACTGGCCCTCGGCGACGAGCCGGAGCACCTCGACCTCTCGGCCGGAGAGCTCGCGGTAGCCGCCCGGGTGGCTCGGGGCACCCGGGGGGCGGCGGTGCATACGGGCGGCGGCCGAGCCGATGGGCGCGACACCGGGTCGGGTGGGGAGCCCGACGTTCGTACGGGTGCCGGTGACGACATAGCCCTTGACGCCGCCCGCGAGGGCGTTGCGCACGGCGCCGATGTCGTCGGCGGCGGAGAGGGCGAGGCCGTTGGGCCAGCCCGCGGCTCGGGTCTCGGACAGCAGGGTGAGCCCGCTGCCGTCGGGCAGGTGGACGTCGGCGACACAGATGTCGCGCGGGTTGCCGATTCGGGGACGGGCCTCCGCGACGGACGACGCCTCGATGACGTCGCGCACTCCGAGCGCCCAGAGGTGGCGGGTGACGGTGGATCGGACCCGTGGGTCGGCCACGACCACCATGGCGGTCGGCTTGTTCGGGCGGTAGGCGACCAGGCTTGCGGGCTGCTCGAGGAGAACGGACACCAGGCCTCCTGGGGGTGCGGGACGGGGACCGGCTGTGGGGATGAAGCCGGGGCGAACCGTGCTTTCAAGGTCACAGACGTCTTCGGCATCAAACCCGTCCGCCTTTAGAGAATGATCACGATTTGGTGAGTAACAATCCGTGCAATTCGGACACGCGATCGATCATCCGAAGATCGAACCGAGTCGTTCCATGTCGCGACACGGCTGAAAGTGGCCGTATCGACAAAGCCTCGGCAAGGAACTCGGCAAAGGGCGCGGCGTTCCGCGAGGTCGAGAAGGGCGCCCGTTCGCCATGACACGGGCGCCCCGGAAGACGGAGAACCGAAAAAAGGGCGTTCAGCGGGACTGCGGACCCCGGCGCTGCGGGAGGGTCACCACCGAGCCGTCGCCCGGCCCCGCCGGGGGCAGGCCCGCGATCTGGCAGAGCAGGTCGCACCAGGCGGCGAGGTGCGCGGCCGTGTCCGGTACGCCGCCCAGGCCCTCGCGGGGCGTCCAGGAGGCCCGGATCTCGATCTGGGACGCGGCAGGGCGCTCGGACAGCCCCCCGAAGTAGTGCGAGCTCGCCCGGGTGACGGTGCCGCTCGGTTCGCCGTACGACAGACCGCGGGCCTGCAACGCGCCGGTCAGCCACGACCAGGAGACGTCGGGGAGCAGCGGGTCGGCCGCCATCTCCGGCTCCAGCTCCGCGCGGACCAGCGTCACCAGCCGGAAGGAGCCCTGCCAGGCGTCGTGCCCCGCCGGGTCGTGCAACAGGATGAGCCGGCCGTCCGCCAGGTCCTCGTCGTCGGCGACGACCGCGGCCTCCAGCGCGTACGCGTAGGGGGCCAGGCGCTGTGGTGGGCGCGTCGGGTCGATCTCGATCTCGGGCCGCAGCCGCGCGGCCCTCAGTGCGTCGACGGCAGCCCGGAAGGGCGGCGGAGCCGTCTCCCTCGCATCCCGGTCCCCCTCCTTGGCATCGTCCATTTCGCCAGCGCCGTCCGACAGTCGTCCCTGAGCCGCAGCCATGCGGGGAAGATTAAGGGGAACGGAGCCCGCGCGCAGGGAGAGACACCCGTGCGCCGGACCACTGTCCGGATCGTGCCGTGCGAAAGCGCAGGCGGGAGCGGACCGCTCTGGGCGCCGGAGCCCGGCACTTGCGGGTCGGTGGGGCGTGCGAGACTTTCCGTCGTGAGTGCCATTGACCGCCCCGCCGCGGGCCAGCCGCCGACAGCCACGTACGAGTCCGCCTTCCTGAAGGCGTGTAGGCGCGAGCCCGTGCCGCACACGCCGGTGTGGTTCATGCGGCAGGCCGGTCGCTCGCTGCCCGAGTACCTCAAGGTGCGCGAGGGCATCGCCATGCTGGACTCCTGCATGCGGCCCGAGCTGGTCGCCGAGATCACCCTCCAGCCCGTACGCCGGCACAACGTGGACGCGGCGATCTACTACAGCGACATCGTCGTCCCGCTGAAGGCCATCGGCATCGACCTCGACATCAAGCCGGGCGTCGGCCCGGTCGTCGAGAACCCGATCCGCACCCGCGCCGACCTGGCCCAGCTGCGCGATCTGACCCCCGAGGACGTCTGGTACGTCACCGAGGCGATCAAGCTTCTGACGGCCGAGCTCGGCGAGACCCCGCTCATCGGTTTCGCGGGCGCGCCTTTCACCCTCGCGAGTTACCTCGTGGAGGGCGGTCCGTCCAAGAACCACGAGCACACCAAGGCGCTCATGTACGGCGACCCGCAGCTGTGGGCCGACCTGCTCGACCGTCTCGCCGAGATCACCTCCGCCTTCCTGAAGGTGCAGATCGAGGCGGGCGCGAGCGCCGTCCAGCTCTTCGACTCCTGGGTCGGCGCCCTGGCACCCGCCGACTACCGGCGCTCGGTGATGCCCGCGTCCACCAAGGTCTTCGAGTCCGTGGCCGGGTACGGCGTGCCGCGCATCCACTTCGGCGTCGGCACCGGCGAGCTGCTCGGCCTCATCGGCGAGGCGGGCGCGGACGTCGTCGGCGTCGACTGGCGCGTCCCGCTCGACGAGGCAGCCCGCCGTGTCGGCCCCGGCAGGGCGCTCCAGGGCAACCTCGACCCCGCCGTCCTCTTCTCCACCACCGAGGCCGTGGAGACCAAGACCCGCGAGGTGCTGGACGCCGCCGCCGGTCTCGAGGGTCACGTCTTCAACCTCGGCCACGGCGTCCTGCCGAGCACCGACCCGGACGCGCTGACCCGCCTCGTGGAGCACGTCCACCAGCAGACCGCGCGCTGACCTCCTACGGGGGACGACCTACGGGGGACGACCTACGGGGAACGACGCACGCCTCGACGCCGCCCCCTTCACCAGCTGTGCCGCGCCTGTCTGCCGAACAGCAGGCTTCGCGGTTCCGGCGGTGGCGGGGTGCCCGGGCGCAGCGGCCAGGCCAGCAGCATCCCCACGAGGAAGCCGACCACGTGGGCCTCGTACGCCACGGTTCCGGCGGTGGAGACGCCGCCGCCGGACGAGTACACCGCCTGCAACGCGAACCAGAAGCCCAGCACCAGCCACGCGGGCAGTCGCAGCGGCAGGAAGACCAGGAACGGGACGAGCACCCAGACCCTGGCCCTCGGATAGAGCACCAGATAGGCGCCGAGGACTCCGGCGATCGCTCCGGAGGCGCCGATCAGCGGGTCGGTCGAGTCGGCGTTGAGGTACGCGAAGCCGTACGCCGCCGCGTAACCGCACGCCACGTAGAACACCGCGAACCGCACATGCCCGAGGCGGTCCTCGATGTTGTTGCCGAAGATCAGCAGGAAGAGCATGTTGCCGAGCAGATGCAGCCAGCTGCCGTGCAGGAACATCGCGGTGAGGACCGAGAGCGGCGGCGACTTGTCGTACGTCGGCGGCCCCACCAGACACCCGGGGCCACCTGCCCCGACGCCGACGTCGCCGGTCGGGACCAGGCGGGGCAGTTGGTGGTGGACCAACTCCTGCGGCACCGCGGCGTAGTGCTCCAGGAACGCGTGCAGATGGCACAGCTGGGAGAGCCCGCTGTCACCCGCCACCGATCCCGCGAGGCCGGGCGTGTAGAGGAACACCAGAACATTGGCGGCGATCAGCGCATACGTCACATAGGGCGTGCGGCGCACCGGGTTCACGTCATGGACGGGGATGACCACGAGGAACTAGTGCCCGGGATACGCCGGGTGAATCCGTGAACGCCCCCGCCCCCGCGTCCGTATGTCTCCTCAACCGCCCGCGCCGCGACGAAGACGCGACGCGAGAGACGTGAGGACACAGGCGATGAACGACCGAGTTACTCCTCCGATGCATGCCCTGCCCGACGGCGAGGCGGAAATCGCCCTGGTGCTGCACCTCCCCTGGGAGGACGTCGCCGCGCTCGGCCAGGAGGCCGGACGGCTCGCGGCGCGCATGCAGCGGCCGGTGACCCTCGACGAGGCCGTGAGCCACCGGTTGCGCTCCGCGCGGTCGGCCGCCCACGCCAAGCCGCCCACCACGCAGCCCGCGGCCGTCACCGCCTCGGCGTCGGTGTCCTCGCTTCCGGCGCGGCCGCCGGCCGAGCAGGCGCGGCAGGCGATAGACCGGATCAATGGGAACGCGGGGCACGAATCGGCGTAGGCGCGCCGTGGGGGCTGCGGTCGGGCGTTGACTGCGGGTTGTCGTTGGCTGGTCGCGCCCACGCGGCGGAGCCGCAAATGTCACAGCCCCGCGCCCCTTCGGGGCGCTCCACTTACGCGGCGTTTTTTCGTACCGCCGTCACCGCCTTGCGTGCCGCCACCAGGATGGGGTCCCACACCGGGGAGAACGGGGGCGCGTAGCCCAGGTCCAGGGATGTCATCTGTTCCACGGTCATGCCCGCGGTCAGCGCCACCGCGGCGATGTCGACCCGCTTCGCCGCGCCTTCCCCGCCGACGATCTGCACGCCGAGCAGCCGCCCCGTGCGGCGCTCGGCGAGCATCTTCACCGTCATGAGGTCCGCGTCCGGGTAGTAGCCCGCGCGGCTGGTCGACTCGATGGTGACGGCCTCGAACCGCAGGCCCGCCCGGTGCGCGTCCTTCTCGCGCAGCCCGGTGCGGGCGATCTCCAGATCGCAGACCTTGCTCACGGCCGTACCGACGACACCGGGGAAGGTCGCGTACCCGCCGCCCACGTTGGAGCCGATGACCTGGCCGTGCTTGTTGGCGTGCGTGCCCAGCGCGATGTGCCGTTCGCGTCCCGAGATCAGGTCGAGCACCTCGACGCAGTCGCCGCCGGCCCAGATGTTCTCGTGCCCGCGCACCCGCATCGCCAGGTCGGTGAGCAGCCCGCCGTGCTCGCCGAGGGGGAGTCCCGCGGCCCGTGCGAGCGTGGTCTCGGGACGTACGCCGATGCCGAGCACGACCACGTCCGCCGGGTACTCCGCGTCCTCGGTGGCCACCGCGCGGACCCGGCCCGCGTCCCCGGTGAGGAGCTTGGTGATCTCGGCGTCGTTGACCATGGTGATGCCGAGGTTCTCCATGGCCGTGTGCACCAGGCGGCCCATGTCGGGGTCGAGGGTGGACATCGGCTCCTTGCCGCGGTTGACGACCGTCACCTCGTACCCGCGGTTGATGAGGGCCTCGGCCATCTCCACGCCGATGTAGCCCGCGCCGACGACCACCGCGCGACGTCCCTCGGTCGTCGCCAGTGTGTCCAGGAGGGCCTGGCCGTCGTCCAGGGTCTGCACGCCGTGCACGCCCGGAGCGTCGACGCCCGGCAGGTCGGGGCGGATCGGACGGGCACCGGTCGCGATCACGAGTTTGTCGTACGAGGTCCACTCCTCGGCCCCCGTCTCGAGGTCGAGCGAGCGGACGCGGCCCCCGGCGACATCGATCTCCGTGACCTCGGTGCGCATCCGCAGGTCGATCGCGCGCTCCCGGTGTTCCGCCGGGCTCCGGGCGATCAGCCGCTCCCGCTCGGGGACGTCGCCGCCCACCCAGTACGGGATGCCGCAGGCCGAGTAGGAGCTGAAGTGACCGCGTTCGAACGCCACGATCTCCAGCTCCTCGGGCCCGCGCATCCGGCGTGCCTGTGACGCGGCGGACATGCCCGCCGCGTCACCCCCGATCACGACCAGTCGCTCCGTACGGCTCATGCTCATGCGAACACGCTACGGGGACCGGGCATTTCAGTCCTCGTCGCCACCCTCTTCGCGCTCTTCGCGCACCGGCGGTGCCACCGGCAGCGAACCCGCGCTCGCGGGAGCCGTCTCGGCCGCGGGCCGGCGCGGCCGCCCCGTGCGGGCGAGGCGCAGCCAGAGCGCCACGAGGAGCCCCGCGCTCAGCAGGAACGGGAGCACCGCGCCGAACGCCACCGCGATCCAGCGCAGCATCGTGACGAACGCGTCCCAGCCGCCCGTCAGCGCGTCCACGAAGCCCGTGGAGTCGGACTTCTTCCCGGCGTCCTTCAGCGGGGTCTCGGAGAGGGAGAGCGTGATGGTGGCCAGGCTGGTGCGGTCCTTCAGGGACGCCTGCTGGGCCAGCAGGGCGTCGAGGTCCGACTCGCGGGTGCTCAACTCGCCTTCCAGGGCGACCACATCGCTGAGCTTGGTGGCCCGGTCCATCAGCTCGCGGACCCGGGCCACGCTGACGCGCTGCGACTTGACGCGGCTCTCCACGTCGACGACCTGGTCGGTGACGTCCTCCGCCTTCGCCGTCCGCTCGACGACCTTCCCGGTGCCCTCCAAGGAGGAGAGCACCGCGTCGTAGCGGTCGGTGGGCACACGCAGTACGGCTCGGGTGCGCTCGCGGCCCCCGCCGTCCCGGGTGGTCGTCTCGTTGCCGACGTAGCCGCCCGCGTCGACGGCCGCGGTGCGGGCGGAGTCCAGCGCCTTGGGCACGTCCTTGACCTGCAGGGTCAGCGAGGCGGTGCGGATGATGTGGCTGCCGGCCGGCACGGATGTGCCGGTGGCCTTGGACGGGGTCGTGGACCTGGCGCCGCCCGCGCCCGAGGCGGCGCTGTCCGCGGCGCCCGAGCGGGCCTTTTCGGCGCCCGGCGCGGCCGCCTTGTCGGCGCTGGAGTCGGAGCCACCGCCGGCGGCGCCGCAGCCCGTCACCGCGAGGGCGGCGGCGAGGAGTATCCCGGCCAGGACCGGGCCGGTTCGTGCGGAACGTCGTGTGTGCATGTGGGCGTACCCCCGTGGCTGGTGACTGCTGACCTTCCTTCGACGCCGGGGCCGGGCGCGACGTTTGCCGGATCCGATCCCGATGCGGTCACGGTCGGGACTCGCGCAGGGCACCGCCGTACCGGACGACGGCTCCGGGTCCCGGCGGGCTTGCCGGCGGGGTCTGAGAAGGTGGAGTCATGCGCGCACAGGACAGTCGTACGGGTACGGGACAGGTCGTCGTCATCGGGGGTGGCATCGCCGGTCTGGCCGCCGCCCACCGCCTGCTGGACCGCGGCGCGCGGGTGACCGTCCTGGAGGCGTCGGACCGCGTCGGCGGCAAGCTGCTGCCCGGCGAGATCGCGGGCGCACGGGTCGACCTCGGCGCCGAGTCGATGCTCGCCCGCCGCCCGGAAGCGGTCGCGCTCGCCCGCGAGGTGGGCCTCGCCGACCGCCTCCAGCCGCCCGCCACCGCGACCGCCTCCCTGTGGACGCGCGGCGCGCTGCGCCCCATGCCCAAGGGCCACGTCATGGGCGTGCCCGGCACGGCCGCCGCCCTCTCCGGAGTCCTCTCCGACGAGGGCCTGGCCCGCATCGAGCGCGACGCCGAGCTGCCCCGCACGGAAGTCGGCGACGACGTGGCCGTGGGGGAGTACGTGGCGGCACGCCTCGGCCGCGAGGTCGTCGACCGCTTGGTCGAGCCCCTCCTGGGCGGCGTCTACGCGGGCGACGCGTACCGCATCTCGATGCGCCTGGCCGTTCCTCAGCTCTTCGCCGCCGTCCGCACCCATGTCTCCCTGACCGAGGCGGTCCGTGAGATCCAGGCGAAGGCGGCCGCGGCCCAGCAGACCGGGCCGGTGTTCATGGGCATCGAGGGCGGAGTGGGCCAACTCCCGCTCGCGGTCGCGCGGTCGGTGCGCGCGCGGGGCGGCGAGATCCTCACCGGCGCCGCGGTGACGGAGCTGCGCCGCGCCGGGGACGGCGGCTGGCGGGTGGTGGCCGGGGGACGCGTCCTGTACGCGGACGGGGTCGTCGTCGCGGTGCCCGCAGGCGCGGCCGCCGCCCTGCTGAGGGCCGAGGCGCCCGCGGCGGCCACCGAGCTGGCCGGTGTCGAGTACGCCTCCATGGCGCTGGTGACGCTGGCCTACCGGCGCGCGTACGTCACCCTCCCCGAAGGGAGCGGTTTCCTGGTGCCGCCGGTGGACGGCCACACCATCAAGGCATCCACCTTCGCCTCGCAGAAGTGGGGCTGGATCGCCGAGGAGAACCCCGACCTGCTCGTCCTGCGCACCTCCGTCGGGCGGTACGGCGAGACGGAGGTACTGGGCCGCGACGACGCCGACCTCGTGGACGTCTCCCGGCACGACCTGCGCGAGGCCACCGGCCTGGCCGCCGAGCCCGTGGCGACCCGGGTGACCCGGTGGGACGCCGGACTGCCGCAGTACCCGGTCGGGCACCACACGCGCGTGGCCCGCGTCCGCGAGCACGTGGCCAAGCTCCCGGGGCTCGCCGTCTGTGGCGCGGCGTACGACGGGGTCGGAATCCCCGCGTGCGTCGCGAGCGCGTACGCCGCCGTGGACCAGCTCGGCGGCGACCGCGCCGGACTGGAGGCGCTGAGGGCGAACCCGGTGCAGAGCCTGCACGGCGGAGCGGGAGAATAGCCTCATGAGTGACGACGCCCCCACCACCGAGTCCGGCAGGGTCCCGAACAAGGGCAAGCTGGCCAAGGACCTCAACGAGGTCATCCGCTACACCCTGTGGTCCGTGTTCAAGCTGAAGGACGTGCTGCCCGAGGACCGCGCCGGCTTCGCCGACGAGGTCCAGGAGCTCTTCGACCAGCTCGCCGCGAAGGACGTCACCGTCCGCGGTACGTACGACGTGTCGGGGCTGCGCGCCGACGCCGACCTGATGATCTGGTGGCACGCCGAGACCAGCGACCAGCTCCAGGAGGCGTACAACCTCTTCCGCCGCACCAGGCTGGGCCGAGCCCTGGAGCCGGTCTGGTCGAACATGGCGCTGCACCGCCCCGCCGAGTTCAACCGCTCGCACATCCCGGCGTTCCTCGCCGACGAGACGCCGCGCAACTATGTGAGCGTCTACCCCTTCGTGCGCTCCTACGACTGGTACCTGCTGCCCGACGAGGACCGCCGCCGCATGCTCGCCGACCACGGCAAGATGGCCCGCGGCTACCCGGACGTGCGCGCCAACACGGTCGCCTCGTTCTCCCTCGGCGACTACGAGTGGATGCTCGCGTTCGAGGCCGACGAGCTGTACCGCATCGTCGACCTCATGCGCCACCTGCGCGCCTCCGAGGCCCGCATGCACGTCCGCGAGGAGGTCCCGTTCTACACCGGCCGCCGTAAGTCCGTGGCCGAGCTGGTCGCCGGGCTCGCCTGATCAGGGAGCCTGGCGGGTCGTCTTCGCGTCCTCACGGTCCTGTGCGTCGTGCCGGGTGGTCTTGTCACCGCCCGGCGCCGCCGGCTCCGGCTCCGCGTGCGGGGCGCACGCCGCGCGCCGCTTCGGGAGGCGGCCCTCCAGCAGATACGCGTCCAGGTAGCCGTTGACGCACTGGTTGGGCCCGCCCGCGATCCCGTGTGTCCCGGCGCCGTTCTCGGTCACCAGGACCGAGCCGGACAGCCGCCGCTGGAGCTCCACCGCCCCCTCGTAGGGCGTCGCCGCGTCCCGCTCGGCCGCCAGGATCAGGACCGGCGCCAGCGCCCCGGGCAGCGTCCGCACGTCGAGGGGCTTCTGCCGCGGCACCGGCCAGTAGGCGCACGGCAGGTTCATCCACGCGTTGTCCCAGGTCTCGAACGGTGCCACGCGCGCGAGCCGCGTGTTGTCCCGGTCCCAGGTACGCCAGTCCGTCGGCCAGGCCGCGTCGTTGCACTCCACGGCCGTGTACACCGCGTTGCCGTTCTCCGCCTCGGCCGACGCCTCCGGATGCGGCCCGGCCTGCTGGATCAGCGGCTTCGGGTCGCCCTTCAGATAGGCGGACAGCGCCAGGGCGCGCTGCGGCCAGTAGTCGTCGAAGTACCCCGCTTCCAGGAACGCGCCCTGCAACTGACGCGGCCCCACCTTGCCGCCCGCGGGCGCCGCGGCGAGCCGTGCCCGCGCCCTCTCGTAGTTGTGCAGCACCGCTTCGGGTGTGGTGCCGAGCGCGTACTCCTTGTCGTGCCTGGCGACCCACGCGCGGAAGTCCGCCCAACGGGCCTCGAACGCGGCCGACTGGTCGAGGTTGTTCCGGTACCAGATCTGCCGGGGGGCGGGGTTCACCGCCGAGTCGAACACCATCCGGCGTACGTGCGAGGGGAAGAGCGTCGCGTACAGGGCGCCGAAGTACGTGCCGTACGACGCCCCCATGAACGTCAGTTTCCGCTCGCCCAGCGCGGCGCGCAGCACATCGAGGTCGCGGGCGTTGTTGAGCGAGGTGTAGTGCCGGATGCCCTGCCCGGAGCGCTTGAGGCAGCCGCGGGCGTACGCCTGTGCCTCCGCGATGCGCTCCTTCTTGTACGTCTCCGAGGGGTTCGTCGGCGACTGCGCGGGCCCCTTCAGGAAGTGCTTCGGGTCCTTGCAGGACAACGGGGCCGAGCGGTCCACGCCGCGCGGGGCGTAGCCCACGAGGTCGTACGCGGACGCGATGCGTTTCCACTCGGGGAGGAAGCCGATCAGCGGGAAGTACATGCCGGACGCGCCCGGGCCGCCCGGGTTGTAGACGAGGGAGCCCTGACGCGGCACCTTGTGCTTGGAGTTGCGCAGGTCCTTGCCGGTGGCGCCGGCGCGGCTGACGGTCAGTTTGATCTTCTTGCCGTCGGGTTGCGCGTAGTCCAGCGGCACGGTGACCGTGCCGCAGCGCATCTTGACCGGGAAGTCGTCCCCCTTGGGGCAGGCGCCCCAGTGGATGCCGGCCCTCGCGGCACGGGCGGCGGCGACGACGGTGCCGCGCGCCTCGAGGGCGGCCGCGGGGTTCGGCCAGGCCGCCGCACCGCCCGCGGGGGCGGCGACGAGGCCGCTCAGAAGCAAGGACCCGGTGGTTCCGTACAGGACGGCAGCTCTCATCGCGTATCCCCTTCGGCGCACGGCAGCGACAAAAGGGATGTTTGGTTCGTCAGTTGATGAAGTAAAGCACCTGGTGCCGGTGTCGGCCCCAATGACCCCTATGCGCCCCCTCGGGCGCCCTCAGCGCTGCCGCTCGGGGCTTCTGTCGCGGTGCGCGAAGGCCGCGCGCAGCTCCGGCTCGCCGACGGCGCGGACGCCGCGTACGGCGACCGAGGTGAGGTACGTACGGTCGTCGCCGGTGGCGTCGGGGTGCCGGGCGAGGGTGCCGAGCAGCCGCTGTCCGGCCGGGGAGGCCCAGCGCGTGTACGGGTGGACCTCGATGCGGGCGATGGCGAGGCAGCTCACGGTGAGGATGAGCGGCAGCGAGAACCACACGGCGATCGGCACGTCGTTCTCGCTCGCCCGGGACTGGGAGGGCATCAGCACGGCGACGGCGCCGAGCGTGAGGACGGCCGCGGCGGCGGCCTGGACCTGGCGGATGGCGCTCGCGACGGTGGTGCGGGCGCCGTCGGGCACGGCGAGGCCCGCGGCGACGAGACGGTCGGCGAGGCGGCGTACGGAGTCCGCGGCGGCCGTGCTCGCCCGTACGGGCGCTATCCGGGACTGCCCCTGCGGACCTATCGCCCCTATCACCGAGCGCTCCATCTCGTCGCGACCGCGCGGGTCCACGACGGTCGCCCAGCCCGTGTGCGCGAGCAGCAGCCGCCGCTGACGGGCCATCGACACCAGGGTCAGATCGGCGACCCGGGCGGGGCCGCCGGACAGGAACGCCGCCTCGTACAGCGTGAGGTGGTGTCCGCGCGCCGCGTCGGCGTCGACCGCCGCCGCGCGCACGGCGGCCAGGCACAGCCGAGTGCAGGAGATACCGGCCGCGGCCCAGGCCAGGAGCAGGAGAAGGACCCAGAACATGGCGTGTTTCTACGCGAGGAGTCCAGGTCGGCGCCACGGTATGCCCACGATATGGACGGAGCGTTGTGGCTCTGTGACGTTCCGGTGCCCGCCGAGGCGCTCCCCGAGGGGCGCCGCGACGCTAGCTCTTGGGGCGGGACGCGGCCGGGGGCAGTGGATAGGTTCCGGACGGGGTGACGGGGACGGGGCTGTCCGGGGACGCGGTGGGACCCGGCGGGGCCGGGGAAGCCGTCAGCGGGGGCGGGCTCGCGGTCGCGGCGTCCTGGGCGAGGGCGTCGAAGTCCACGTACCCGGTGGCTTCGAGGACCTTGATGTGGTCGAGCACGGTGGTGTTCGCGTCGTCGGCGAGGTCCCGTACGAGGGAGTTGCGGGTGTTCGCGCGGACCTGGGCGACGACGGAGAAGACCTTGCCGTGCGCCCTGCGCAGGATGTTCGCGAACTTCTGGTCGTAGTCCGTACCGTGCGCGGCGTCGAGCGTGGCCAGCCAGCCGCGCTGCTGGGGGTTGGGTTGGTTCGGGAGTTCGAGTCCGAGCCGTGCGGCGACGTTACGGACGCGCGCGTCGAGGAACGTGTGGCCCTCGACGAGGTGCGCGCCCGCCGTCTTCACGGCCTGGGTGGTGCCGCGCTCCTCGGCCTGCTGGCCGGCGGGCAGCTCCCACAGCCCGGCGAGCCGGACCTTGGTGATGAACTCCCGGTCCAGTGCGGACAGCGGACCGAACTGCGTCGACACGGACTGGGCGTTCAGGGTGTCCAGGCCGGTTCCGGCGCGGTCCGCGTACGACCAGATCGGAAAGATCAGGGCGGCGAGGGTCGCGGTGAGGGCCGCGATGATGAGTCCTGTCCCACTGACCAATCCGGTGCGGTTGATGGATCGCATGGTGCCTCCTGTTGCGGCACCGCACGCTAGTGCGCTACGGGTGCGGGTTGGCATATTACTTCGGGCACTACGCCAACTGCCGTACGAGGAGTAAGGGTTGCCGGGTGGGAGGAAGGCGCCGAATGGGGTGGTTCGACCGGAGTCCAGACCGTCAGGAAACCGTGGAAAACGGACGTCGGATCCGGTCGGACGGGGCCCGGTGTTAACCCCGGCACACTCTGCCGGGGCGAGGCACTACGGCGCGCGTAGGAGTGCGCGTCGGCTCCTGTGACGCGGGCGGGGTCAGCGGCGCAGCAGTACCCGTCGGGTCGCGCGGGCCAGCCGGGCCGTGGGCCGCCGCGACGGCGGGGTCGGGCCGGACCGCTCCAGCCACCACGCGCGCAGCCGCCGCCGCGTCTCCGCGTCCTCGGGGTGCCCCGCGAGCAGCATGTACTCGGCGAAGTCCAACGCGTCGCGCCGGTACCCACCGCCCATCGGATGCCCTTGCGCGTACGCGAGGAACGCCGGCCGGTACGCGTCCCCGAGGATCTCCGGCAGCTCCACCGCCACCTTCGCGACGACGTCCGCCCGCTTGGCCGCGAGCGCCCGCGCCTGCACACCCAGCCGCCCCCGGTCGAACCCCTCGGGTACGGGGGTACCCGCGACGAGCGCGGACAACAGCGCGGCCTGCCCGAGCGCCAGCCGCTGCCGCGCACCCACGGCCACGTCGGCCGCGTGGCTCCCGGCTGCCCCGGGGGTGCCGCTCGCAGGGGCGGCGGCCTCACCGGAGTGCGGGCCTGCCGGGGTTTCGGACGGCGTCACGACCCGTGCCCGCGCCTTCGTCAGGGTGACTCTGATCGCCCCGAGCTCCCTCTCCAGTTCGCCCGGGTCCGGGAAGTTCTCGTCGCGCTCCAGGAGGACCCCCGGTGGGGTCACGCGGGAGGCGAGGTCGGCCAGGATGTCGAGGACCTGCCGGGGGACGGGGTGGGCGTGGCTGTCGTGCCAGACGCCGTCCCGCTCGAAGCCGCCGGCGACGTGGACGTAGGCGATGGCCTCGACGGGGAGTTCGTCGAGGGCCTTCGAAGGGTCCTCGGCCCGGTTGACGTGGTTCGTGTGGAGGTTGGCCACGTCGATGAGGAGGCGTACGCCGGTGCGGTCCACCAGGTCGTACAGGAACTGCCCCTCGGTCATCTCCTCCCCGGGCCAGGAGATCAGCGCGGCGATGTTCTCGACCGCGAGCGGGACGGGAAGGGCCTCCTGCGCGATGCGGACGTTCTCGCACAGCACGTCGAGGGCGTCCCGGGTGCGGGGGACCGGCAGCAGGTGCCCGGCCTCCAGCGAGGGCGACGCGGTGAGCGCGCCCCCGGCCCGTACGAACGCGATGTGCTCCGTGACGAGTGGCGAGCCCAGCGCCTCGGCCCGCTCCGCGAGGGCGGCGAGCCGGGACTCCTCGGGCCGGTCCGCGCCACCGAGGCCGAGCGAGACCCCGTGCGGCACCACCGTGACGCCCCGCTCGCGCAGCCGCAGCAGCGACTCGGGGAGATGCCCGGGGCACAGGTTCTCCGCCACGGCCTCGACCCAGTCGATGCCGGGCATGCGCTCCACGGCCTCGGCGATCTCCGGCCGCCACCCGATGCCCGTTCCCAGCCGCCTCGGCTGTGTCATGTCGCCTCCTCCGTCACCGCTCGAACCCCGGCTGCTGCGACCCTGGCCGCTGTCTGCTCACGACGGACCCGTGTTCCGGCGTGACGGAGTCATGGCCCCGGGAACCGGGGCCGAACCCAAGTCGACGGACGTTCAGAGCAACATTTGAGGTTCCGTCGGCGCCCCGAGGCGCCGACGGCCGCACCGCTACCGCAGCACGTTGTCCGGATCCGAGGGCTCCGGCCGGGCGGTGTTGACCTGCCCCGGCGGCGCGGGCGACGGACTCGACGTGACGACGACGCCGTCGGCCGGCTGCACCGGCGGCGCGGAGGGCGCCGTGACGCCGGCGGCCGGCGCCGGGGGGCCGGTCGGGCTCGCGGTCGACAGGGCCGCCGTGTCGTTGGCGATGGCGTCGAAGTCGACGCTCCCGGTCTTCTCCAGGATGGTGATGTGGTCGAGCACGGTCTGGTTGGCGTCCGAGGCCAGCTGCCGGACCAGCGTGTTGCGGGTGGAGTTACGGACCGCGCCGATCGCCGGGAAGATCTTGCCGTGCGCGGCCCGCAGCAGGTTCACGAACTTCCGTTCGTATTCCGCGCCCGTCGCCGCGGTCATCTCCTGCAGCCAGCCCTGCTGCTGCGCGTTCGGCTGGTTCGGCAGCTCGACATTGAGCTGGGCCGCGATGACCCGCACCCGCTTGTCGAGGTCGGTGTGGCCGACGATCAGGTGGTCGCCCACCTCCTTGATCGCCTTGTTGGGGGCCCGCTCGAGCGCCTGCTGTCCCGCCGGCAGCTCCCAGAGTCCGGCCAGCCGCACGCGCACGATCAGATCGCGGTCGGCGGCGGACAGGGGCCCCCACTGTGTGTTCACCGTCCCCGCCGCCAGGTTCGCCTGCCCCGTGCCGGCGCGGTCGGCGTACGACCACACAGGGAACGCGAGCGCGCCGACCGTGGCGGCGAGCGCCGCGATGACGAAGGCAGAACCATTGATACGCCGCAAAATGAGCCTCCCGGGGGAAACCAACTGGTCGTTGGAAACCTGTACTTGGCCAGCGACGTGAGATACGTGCGGGGCGCCGGGAATGTTCAAGCGCGGCTAAAGCGAACCCTCGGTTCAGGTCAAATCAGCTGTGAATCCGCGCCGTCGGCCGACAGCGGCCACTTCTCCGGTGTACGTCCGAGCAGCCGCAGTGCCTCGTCCAGCGGATCCGCGCCCATGGGCACGTCGACCGGCGGCGCGAACGCGAACCCCGGCCCGCGACCGGCCGGATCCGTCGGTACGAGGCGGGCGACGGCCAGGGCCGCCCCGGGGACGTGGTCCGGCAGTTCGAGTCCGACGCCGAGCGTGGCGGCGACGTCCCACGCGTGCACCACGTAGTCGACGAAGTGGAAGCCCAGGGCCATCCCGCCGGGGAACCCGCCCCCGTCCCTGATCTCCGGCAGCACGAACTCCTCCTCTGTCACGCCCGGTTCGGTGAAAGCGGCCAGCACCGCCGTCGCCGCTCCCCGGTAGGTCCGCTCCGGGTCGCTCATGTCCTCCGGCTCCCGCCAGTACGCCGTCTCGTGCCCCGCTCCCCGGGCGGCGGCCGCGAACCCGTGGTGCTGCGCGGCCATGTGTGCCACCAGCCGCCGCAGCGTCCACCCCGCGCACGGTGTGTCCCGCTCCCAGTCCGTGCCCCGCGCCAGCCCGACGAGCCGCAGTGACTCGTACACGGCGATCCGGTCGAGCTCGACGATGTCCACTCCGGTCGATGTCATACGGCCGAGCATAAAACTGAGCGAACGATCGTGCTACTTGTTTTCCGCTGTGACGGTTCCCGCGTCGAAGGCTCGGCAGATCGGGAGAGCTCGGCGGGTCGGGAGAGCTCGGCAGGTCAGGAGGGCTCGGGCACGAGGGACGGGTCGGTCGCCGCCGCGCGCAGCCGGGAAAGGATGGCGACGCGGGCCCTGCGATAGACGTCCGTCTCGTCGCGCAGCACCGACACCGCGTTCGCCGTCTCCATCAACGCGATGAGCTCGAAGGCGAGTTGCGCGGCATCCGTGTCGGAGCGCAGCTCACCCAGGTCCCGGGCCTCGGTGATGGTGTGTTCCACATGGGCCGCCCAGTCCCGCTGGGTCTCCGCGACGGCGTCGTGCACGGGCCCCGACCGGGCGTCGAACTCGGCGATGACCTCGTAGAAGAAACAGCCGCCGGGGAAGACCCGGCCCTGGGAGTAGTCCAGCCAGAGTTCGCACAGCCGCCAGGTCCGGGCGACACCGGCGGGGGTCTCGGACGTGGGCCGGATCACCCGCTCGACGTAGATGCGCGCCGCTTCCCGCACGGTGGCCAGCTGCAGTTCCTGCTTGGAGCCGAAGAGCGCGAAGACTCCGCTCTTGCTGAGCTGGAGCTCGGTGGCGAGACGGCCCACGGACAGTGCTTCCAGTCCTTCGACCGAGGCGATGTCGACCGTGCGGCGGAGCACCAACTGCCGTGTGCGGTTGCCGCGTTCGACCCTGCCGTCCAGCCGGGTCCCGGCCATCGCGCCTCCTCGGGTCCGTAGGTCACTCAGGGTCGGTCGGGATCGGTCGGGGTCGGTCAGGAGCGCAGCGCCGGATGGTCGGCCACCACCGTGCACGACCCCGGCGCGATCTCCGTGAACCCGGCGTCGCGCACCAACGGCAGCCCGGAGGTGGTGAGTCCACTCCAGCGGGCCGGGTCGGCGGCGCGGACGGCGAGGGGGAAACCGGCGTCGCGCCAGGCCGCCCGCTGCTCGTCCGACAGTTCCCACCAGGCCAGCTGCGCGCCGTGCCCGGCCTGCGCCATCGTCTTGCCGGCCGACATGTCGAGATCGGGGTTGAGCCACAGCACCGGCGCCGTCGGGTCCGCGTCCACCGGCGGCTCCGGGTCGTCGAGGTCGGTGCCGGAGACCTGGAGCTTGACCAGGTCCTTCGGCCAGCCGTCCAGGGGGACCGGCGGGAAGACGCGCACCTCGGCGGACTTCCCGGTCACCGTGATGCCGGGCAGAGCCTCGGCCCGTCGCCACTCGGCGCCGCGCGCCCGTCGTACGACCTTGCGGATCCGGGCGTCCTGCCAGTCCCGCACCGCCTGCGCCCACTCGCCGTCCCCGAGGGCCCGCTCATCGCTGAGGATCGTCAGCACGGCGCGGGCCGCGGTCTCCAGCGCGTCCGTGCGTGCCGGGGGAGCGGCCTTCTCGATGCGCACGACCAGCGGCAGCACGAACTGCGGGGCCTCGTCGCGCGCGGTGCGCTCGGATCGGAAGGGGCTGTCCTCGGCCGAGCCGGGTACGTCGGGTCGGCCGGGTGCGTCGGCTACGGTCGGGTCGCTGCTCACGCCCTCCAGTGTGCCAGGCGGAAGATCGGTTCTTCGGCGGGCGGTCATGCCACCGTCACCGTCACCGTCACCGTCATTGTCACCGTCACCCGGAACAGGCGGTCCGCTGTGCCTCCTGCCACTCGCAGACGGGGCACAGCGTGATCCCCTTGTACGACTCCGGGTACTCGGTCGGCTTCCGGCACAGCACGCACTCGGCGAACGGCGGCCCGGCGTCGGTCGGGTCCGGTGTCGGGGTGGGGGCCGCCGGGGTGGCGCAGTAGTCGTCGCTCATGGCCCCAGCGTAGGCCGGGACCGGAGCACGCCTACGTGGTGCCGTGCCGCTCGCCCTGCGTCGCCGAGCCGATCATCTCGGAGACCTTCACGAAGCGGAAACCCTTCTTCCGTAGCTCGGGGACGATCGTCCGCAGGGCCTGTTCGGTCACCGGAGCCGCGCTGCGCGTGCAGTGCATGACGACGACGGATCCGGGCTTCACACCCTCCAGCACCTGCCGGGCCACGGCGTCGGCGTCGGTCGCGAAGGCGTCCCCGCTGACGACGTCCCACTGCACGGCGGTCACGCCCACGGCGCTCAGCGTGCGCAGGGCCTGCTGGTCGTAGCACCCGCCGGGGAACCGGAAGTAGGGCATCGCGTGGGGCACGCCCGCCCTCTTGAAGGCGGCGTAGGCCTCCTCCACCTCGGCCCGCATCCGCTCCTGGGGCACGATGGGCAGGCCGTAGCAGTTGTCGGTGAAGGCGTAGTGGCTGTACGAGTGGTTGGCGACCTCGAACAGCGGGTCCTGCCCGATGGCCCTGGCCTCCTTGGGGTACTCGTCGGCCCAGCGTCCGGTCATGAACAGGGTCGCCGGCACCTTGAACGCGCGCAGCGTGGCGATCAGTTCGGGGTTGTCGAAGTGCTCCCCGGCCGCGGCGCGTGGACCCTCGTCGGCGGTCATGTCCGCGTCGAAGGTCAGCGCGACGGTCTTGTCCTGCGTGCGCGGACCGTTGGTGAAGACGGGGGTGATACCGCTGGAGCCGGGGGCGAGTGTGGGGGGTCGCGAGGGCTGGGCGTCTGTGCTGCCGGAGGCCGACGCGGGGTGCCCTGGGCGGGCGGCGTGCGGGGTTCCTGGGGTCCCGCAGGCGGCGAGCACGACCCCGAGTGTGCCGAGGGCGCAGGTCGCGACGAATCGTCGTACTGGAATGATCACCCGATGAAGATATGTGGGCAATACTTACTATTCGCCCATTGTCCGCACGTGCCCGGCGACGGGGGCAAGGAAGTCACCCGGCTGGACCCGGCGAGACGCGCGCCGCCTCTCACGCCGCCTCTCACGCCGTCTCGTACGTCGGTCTCGTACGCCGGTTCCCATTTCCCGTGTCCGCGTGCAGGATCGAACCCCTGTCGCGACCGATCCGAACGGCAGGACCGACGCGAGACGGGGTGGGTACCGGTGCCGAACCGGCGACGCGTTGCTCCACCGGTCCTCCTCTTCACCGCGATCGCCCTGCTGGCGAGCGGATGCTTCCTGGGGCCGTCGGATCCGGCGGACACGACGGTGGCCGGGGCCAGGGCCGAAGGGGAGACGATCGTCGTCAAGATCCCGCTCTGTCCCTCCGACGAACTGCGACGGGTGGAGGTCACGGACTGGGACAAGGCCGAGGACACGAACCCGCCGATCGTCTGGTGGGCCTCCGGTCCGAGGACGGCATCGGCGAAGAGCGGCGTCGTCAGGCTCTGGTCCGCCGAGGGGTTCGACCGTCATGCGGCGAAGCCCGCCCCGCTGCCGCGCACCCTCGATGTGGCGTACCTGGACCCCTCGGGTGAGGGGCGCGACTACGTGGTGAGCCTGCGTACGGTCGCCGCCGCGAAACTGAAGCCCGGTCAGTACTGGACCGACGACGGCCCGAGGACCGCCGCCCAGATCGACGCCCAACTCGACTGCCACACGGTCACCTGAGCGGGTCCGCCCACGATCAGGACGATGACCAGTCGCATGTGACGTCGAGGGAGCGGACGTGGGCCACCACGCCTTCGGGTTCCAGGAGTCCGATGACGGTGACCTTCGCCGATCCGCAGGTCAGGTTTCCGTCAGCAGCCGCTGTCTGGCCTCCGCCACGTCGAAGTCGGCCTTCGGGTACTGCGGGGCCAGTGTCTCGAGGTGTTCCAGGAGCAGGGTGCTGATCGCCCAGTTCCGGTACCACTTGCGGTCGGCGGGGACGAGGAACCAGGGGGCCTCCGGTGTGGAGCAGCGCTCCAGGGCGATCTCGTACGCCTTCTGGTACGCGGGCCACAGTTCACGGTCGTCGATGTCGTCGGGGCTGAACTTCCAGTGCTTGTCGGGGTTGTCGAGCCGTTGGAGGAGCCGGCGGCGCTGCTGGTCGTAGGAGATGTGCAGGAAGCACTTCACCACGGTGACGCCGTCGTCGGCGAGGGACTTCTCGAAACGGTTGATCTCGCCGTAACGGTGGGCGATCTCCTTGCGGGGAGCCAGTTCGCGGACGCGGGCGATCAGGACGTCCTCGTAGTGCGAGCGGTCGAAGATGCCGATCTCGCCGGGTTCGGGCAGGGCCCGTCTGATCCGCCAGAGGAAGGAGTGCCCACGCTCCTCGGCGGTCGGCGCCTTGAAGCCCCGGATGCGGCAGCCCGCGGGGTTGAAATGCCCGATGACGTGCTTGACCGTGCCGCCCTTGCCGCTGGTGTCCATGCCCTGAAGGATCAGCAGGACCCGGCGGCGGTCACCCGCCGTGCTCGCGGCCCACAGGCGTTCCTGCAGGTCGGCGAGGCGTTCGACCATCTGGGCGATGGCGGCAAGCCCGGCGGCCTTGTCGCGCGGACCGGCGGGTGTGGCCCTGGCGTCGTACGAGGAGAGGTCGACGTCCTTGCCGCCGGGAACGCGCAGCAGGCGGCGCAGCGGGGCCGGTTCCCTGCCCTTGCGCCGTTCGCCGTCCTTCGGGCCCGCGCCGTCCCTCGGGCCCTTGCCGTCCTTCTTGGCCACCGCGTACCCCTTCCGGCCGTGTCCCTCGATGGTGCGACGGGAGCCGGGTACCCGCGAGTCGTGCTCAGGCCTCTTCGAGGGTGACCAGGACGGCCGGTCGCGGACGGCTGTCGGGGTCGATGTTCACGAGAAGCCGTCCCCCAGGACCCCGCACGTGGCACCGAGCGCCTCCGGACCGCCCCAGGTGTCGAAGTCGGTCGGTTTCGGCAGACGGTTGGCGGTCAGCCACCTCTGGATGTCGACGGACGTGGCGCGGAACTCCATCCTCAGGACCGTCCTGCCGGTTGTGCCCGTCGGGGTCCCGGCCCGTGGGCGGAGACGAGCGGTGTCGTAGCGCAGGTCCGTCGCGTGCTCGGGCAGCGCCGGCGCGGCCGCGCCGGCCTGCTCCGCCAGCGGCACGGTGCTGTCGGAGCAGGCCCGCGCGTCCGTCCGCGGGAACACCGGGCGGAGTTCCGCGTACAGCGCCCCGCGCCCGGCCGGCGCGAAGACCGCTCCCAGCACGGCCACCGACCGCCACCGCTGTCTCAACCACCCCTGGTGCACCGGCAGTTTGTCCACGGCGCGGAAATCTAGCCGATCAGCTCGGTGCTGTGGGCGCGGACGAGACGGGTGATGCGGTCCAGCGCCTCGGCGGCGGGCTGCGGGTCGAGTCGGCGGCCGTCGCGCAGGCGCAGGGCGATCTCGTCGGCCGCGGTCTCCCGGGGGCCGATCACCGCCTGGTACGGGACCAGACGGGCGGCGCGGATCCGGGCGCCGAGGGTGCCCTGGTCGGGAGTGATGAGCCGGGCTCGTAGACCCCGGTCCAGGCAGCGGCGTACGAGATCGGCCGCCTGTTCGACCTCGGCCCGCGCGTCGGAGACGGGCAGGGCCACCAGCTGGGTCGGGGCGAGCCAGGGCGGGAAGGCACCGCCGTGCGCCTCGATGAGATGGGCGACGGCTCGTTCCAGGCTGCCGATGACACTGCGGTGGACCATGACCGGCCGGTGTTTCGCCCCGTCGGCGCCGATGTAGTGCAGGTCGAAGCGTTCGGGCTGGTGGAAGTCGATCTGGACGGTGGAGAGGGTGGACTCCCGGCCCGCCGGATCGGCGATCTGGACGTCGATCTTGGGGCCGTAGAACGCGGCCTCGCCCTCGACGGCCTCGTACGCCACTCCGGAGCGGTCGAGGACCTCGCGCAGCAGCGCCGCCGAGCGCCGCCACAGCTCGGGGTCGGCGACGTACTTGCCGCCGGGGCCGGGCAGGGAGAGCCGGTGGCGGGCCGCGCGGATGCCCATCGCCTCGTACGCCCGATGGATCAACCCCAGTGCCGCCAACGCCTCTTCGGTGACCTGCTCCAGGGTGCAGAAGAGGTGCGCGTCGTTGAGCTGGATGGCGCGTACGCGGGTGAGGCCGCCGAGGACACCGGACGCCTCGGAGCGGTACATCCCGCCCAACTCGGCCATGCGGAGCGGGAGTTCGCGGTAACTGTGGGAGCGGGAGCGGTAGATGAGCGCGTGGTGGGGACACAGGCTCGGGCGCAGCACCACCTGCTCGCCGCCGAGTTCCATCGGCGGGAACATGTCCTCGCTGTAGTGCGACCAGTGCCCGGAGATCTCGTACAGCTCGCGCTTGCCCAGCACCGGTGAGTACACGTGCTGGTAGCCCGCGCGTCGCTCGGCGTCGCGGACGTACTCCTCCAGGGCGTGGCGCACGGCCGCGCCGTCGGGCAGCCAGTAGGGCAGGCCCGCGCCCATCAGGGGATCGGTGTCGAACAGGTCCAGTTCACGGCCGAGGCGGCGGTGGTCGGGGAGGGCGGTCATGGTGGTCTCCTCGCTTCTCGAGGGGCGGGTGACCACACGGCGAAGCCCCGGGGCACTCGCCCCGGGGCTTCGGACTCGTCAGCAGTCAGCGCGCCGGGACACTCTCCGGCGTCGTCGTCTTCACAGCGGCACGCTTCATGGCAGGGACGCTAGCAGGGAGTCGACGGGCGGTCGCGGCAATTAGTGGGGGCAACGGGTGGGGGCGATCAGTCGGGGCCAAGGAGAGGGCTCGCGCCGGGGTTGTCGAGCGGGAACTCGTCGTCCTCCGCCTCCTCGCGGCTGAACTTGTCACCCTTGGGTTCATCGAGCACGAACTCGTCGTCCTTGTGCTCGTCGGGCCGCGGACGCGTCGGTATCTGCTCCACTGTCGGCGCCCCCGGCTGGACTTGCGCCCGTTCCAGGAACCGCAGCAGTTCCACCGGGAAGGGGAGCACGAGGGTGGAGTTCTTCTCGGCGGCGACCGCCACCACGGTCTGCAGCAGCCGCAGTTGGAGCGCGGCGGGCTGTTCGGACATCACCCCGGCGGCCTCCGCCAGCTTCTTCGACGCCTGCAGCTCGGCGTCCGCGTTGATGATGCGCGCGCGCCGTTCACGGTCGGCCTCGGCCTGCCGGGCCATCGACCGTTTCATCGTCTCCGGCAGCGACACGTCCTTGATCTCGACCCGGTCGATCTGCACACCCCAGCCCATGGCCGGACTGTCGATCATCAGCTCCAGGCCCTGGTTGAGCTTCTCCCGGTTGGAGAGCAGATCGTCCAGGTCGCTCTTGCCGATGATCGAACGCAGCGAGGTCTGCGCCATCTGCGAGACGGCGAAGCGGTAGTCCTCGACCTGGATGACCGCGTCGGCCGCGTCGACCACCTTGAAGTAGATGACCGCGTCGACCCGGACCGTGACGTTGTCCCGCGTGATGCCGTCCTGCGCGGGGACGGGCATCGTCACGATCTGCATGTTGACCTTACGCAGCCGGTCCACACCGGGGATGATCATGGTGAACCCGGGCGGCCTGATGCCACCCCGGAGCCGCCCGAGCCGGAGCACCACGCCCCGCTCGTACTGCTTGACGACCCGGGCCGCCGCGACGACGTACACCACCCCCGCGGTACCGACCACCGCGGCCGTGGCCAAGAGCTCATCGAGCATGACGACCCCCTTTCGAGCCGCCGCATACCACCACTAATCCCACGATATGCCTCACGCGGGCTCACGGTCGAGGGTTCCCCCGACCGCGAGCCCCGTGGGTCAGCCGGTGGTCAGCCGGTGGTCATCTTCACCGGTTCCGTCCCCGCCTCACTGTGCCGCGCCGACCAGTTCTCCAGCGCGGTGCGGCAGGCGTGATCGAGGTGGTGCAGGCCGGAGAGGTCCAGCTCGACCGGGCGGTCCTGGGGCAGTGCCTCGAGGCTGTCGAGGATCTTCGGCAGCCTCAGGAAGGTCGCGTTGCCCGACAGATACGCCTGGACGGGGCCCGCACCCTTGTCTATGACCTCCAGGCGGACGTGCGAGGCCTCCCACGCCGTCTTGACGATCGCCAGCGCGAGCCCGATGAGCACCCCCTCGAACATGCTGACGGCGACGATCGACACCGCCGTGACGACGAGGATCAGCGCCTCGCCCCGGTGCTCGCGCCACAGCGAGACGACCTCGCGCAGCGGGACCAGCTTCCAGCCCGCGTGCACCAGGATGCCGGCGAGGGCGGGCAGCGGGATGACGCCGAGCGCGGCGGGCAGCAGCGCCGCGAACAGCAGCAGCCAGACGCCGTGCAGCACGCGGGACGCCTTCGTCCGCGCGCCCGCCTGGACGTTCGCCGCGCTGCGCACGATCACCGCGGTCATCGGCAGCGCGCCGAGCAGTCCGCAGACCGTGTTGCCCGCGCCCTGCGCCATCAGTTCCCTGTCGTACTCGGTCCGGGGGCCGTCGTGCAGTCGGTCCACGGCCGCCGCGCTGAACAGCGACTCGGCGGAGGCGATCAGCGTGAAGGCGAGCACCGTGCCGAGCACGCCCACGCTCGCGAGCTCCCCGAAGGCCTCCGGGCTCGGCAGCTGGATCGAGCCGACCAGCCCCCGCACCTCGACCTTGGCCACCGGGAGCCCGAACCCCGAGGCCACCAGGGTGGCCAGCACGACCGCGCCGAGGGCCCCCGGCACCGCACGCACCCGGCGCGGCAGCCGCCGCCACAGGACGAGCACGGCGATCGTGCCCGCCCCGAGTCCGACCGAGGCCAGCGCCTCGGTGCTGCGGGCCGCGTCGACGACGGCCTCCGGTAGTCCGGCGAGCTTGTCGAGTCCGGAGGCGGGGGCCTTGAGCCCGGCCATCGAGTAGAGCTGGCCCGCGATCAGCACGAGGCCGATCCCGGCGAGCATGCCCTCGACGACGGCCACCGAGATGGCCCGGAAGTAGCGCCCCAGCTTCAGGGCGCCCATGAGGAGTTGGAGCACACCCGTGGCGAGCACGACGACTCCGAGGACGGCGAGCCCGTACTCCCGTACGGCCTCGTAGACCAGCACGGTCAGTCCGGCCGCCGGGCCCGACACCTGAAGGCTGCTGCCGCGCATCAGGCCGGTGACGAGACCACCCACGATGCCGGTGACCAGGCCGAGTTCCGCCGGGACACCGGAGGCGACGGCGACGCCCACGCACAGCGGCAGGGCGACCAGGAACACGACGATCGAGGCGGCGAAGTCCTGCCGCAGGTGGGGGAGTTTGCCCATGAGGCTCGACGTGTTCATCGCGCGGCTCACAGGGCCTCGAAGGTGTCGGTGTGCGCACGGTGTTCGCGCACGGCTCCGGTGTGGACCTCGTAGTACCAGCCGTGCAGACGCAGCCGACCCGTCGTCAGGGCCCTGTCCACACACGGGTATCCGCGGAGCCTGAGCAGTTGCGCGAGGACGTGGTTCTGCACCGCGTCGGCGACGGTGGGGTCGTCGCCCGGTGCGTCGGACGGGCGCTGCGCCTGCGCGAGCCAGTCGCGCACGGCGGGTACGGCCGTCAGGTCCTCGCCGCGCACCAGCGCGCCGACGGCACCGCAGTGCGAATGGCCGCAGACCACGATCTCGGACACGCCGAGCACGTCCACCGCGTACTCGACGGTGGCCGCCTCGGAGGTCGGCCGGCCGGGGACGTAGGGCGGGACGATGTTGCCCGCGGTGCGCAGCTCGAAGAGCTCGCCCGGGCGGGCGCCGGTGATCAGGGCCGGAACGACCCGGGAGTCGGAGCAGGTGATGAACAGGACCTGCGGGGACTGGCCGTCGGCGAGCGAGGCGAACTCCTCGGGCCGCCGGCCGAAGGAGCGGGCATGGTCGATGAGGGGCTGCATGTCAGTTCCTCCTGGCGCGCCCTGAGGGCGCGTCGGCTTACAAGACGGAGCGTGGGGGGACGCGCTCCGCTCAGCAGCGGAAGACCTGAAGTACGGCGGGGGAGTGGGCGGTCGAGGATCTCGACGTGCGCGGGTGCGCCGGGGCGGGCGCGAGCGGCGCGTACGAGGCCGCGGGGTCGCTCGCGAGCAGGGCGCGCGGGGGTGTGTCGGGGACGAGATCCTCGTCGCGGGTCCGCTGGCGGGCGCCCAGAGGGGGTGCCACCTTGTGCGGATGCTCCGCTTCGGCGCAGGAGACGACTTCGCCCCTGTGCGCGGACGCGAACGCCTCGGTGGGAGCGAAGAGCTGGAGGCTGATCAGGACGGCGGCGAGTACCACGTACAGGGGTCGGGCCGTCGCACCTCGTAACATGCGCCCCCTCCCGGCGTCCCATCCTCCATGTCAATACATAGGTTAACGCGGCAAGTTGTTTGCAGGGTTAACTCGACGTTTCACAGTGAAGTGGGCCGAAAACGCTGTGGAGGGGCCGAAAACTACGCCTCGACGAGTCCCTTGGCGTCGCGGGCCAGCGCGGTGAGCCGGGAGATCGCGCGGAAGTACTTCTTCCGGTAGCCGCCGTTCAGCATCTCCTCACTGAAGAGCTGGTCGAAGGGCATCCCGGAGGCGAGGACGGGCACCTCGCGGTCGTACAGCCGGTCGGCGAGCACCACGAGCCGCAGCGCCGTCGACTGGTCGGGCACCGGCTGGACGTCGGTGAGGCAGACGGCCTTCAGGTCGTCGGTCAGGGCGCCGTAGCGGCTGGGGTGCACGCGCGCGAGGTGGTCGAGCAGATGCGGGAAGTCGTCCAGGGAGGCCCCGTCCGTGGCGTACGCGGCCTTCGTGACCTGCTCGTCGGTGAACGGCGCCGGGGCCTCGGGCAGCCCGCGGTGGCGGTAGTCCTCGCCGTCGATGCGCAGCGGCCGGAAGTGCGCGGACAGCCCCTGGATCTCGCGCAGGAAGTCGGCGGCCGCGAACCGGCCCTCGCCGAGCTTGCCCGGCAGGGTGTTCGAGGTGGCCGCGAGCGCGACCCCCGCGTCGACCAGCTTGCCGAGCAGGGTGGAGACGAGGACGGTGTCGCCCGGGTCGTCGAGTTCGAACTCGTCGATGCACAGGAGGCGGTGCCCGGAGAGCGTCTGCACGGTCTTCTGGAAGCCGAGCGCGCCGACCAGGTTCGTCAGCTCCACGAAGGTGCCGAAGGCCTTGAGCGCGGGCTCGGCCGGGGTGGCGTGCCACAGGGAGGCGAGCAGGTGGGTCTTGCCGACGCCGTAGCCGCCGTCCAGGTACACACCGCGGGGGCCGGCCGGGGTCTTCGGTGCCTTGGCCTTGCCGAAGCCGAAGAAGCCGCGCTTGCCGCCGCCGAGCGCGTGCGCCCCGCCGAGACCGGCCGCGAAGCCGGCGAGGACCTGTACGGCCTCGGTCTGGCTCGGCTGGTTCGGGTCCGGAATGTACGTTTCGAAGCGCACGGAGTCGAAGCGCGGCGGCGGCACCATCTCGGCGACCAGCCGGTCCGCGGGGACGTGCGGCTCGCGGGCGCACAGGGACGTGGGGGCTGCTTCGGATATCGGTTCGAACCCGGAAGCGGCGGAGGAGGACGACACGGTTCCCCACTCTAAGGGCCGTGCCACACTGCACGACATGCGACGCCTGTTCCCTGTGACCTACGAAACAGCAGCCCAGGCCACCGCCGGGGCCTCAGAAGCCCCTGGTGCGGCTGTGGCGGATGTGACGGATGCGACGGACCGTGAGTGGGAACTGCTGGAGCTGGCGGAGGCGTACGCCTACCCCGAGCTCCGCTCCGCCGGTGTCCGGCAGCCCTGGCTGCGGGCCAACATGGTCTCCACGCTCGACGGCGCCGCCCAGCACGACGGGAAGTCCCAGGGCATCTCCAGCGCCGCCGACATGCGGATCTTCGGGGTGCTGCGGGCTCTCGCGGACGTCGTGGTCGTCGGCGCGGAAACGGTACGCCAGGAGGGTTACCGTCCGGCACGCGCGCGTGCGGAGTTCGCGGCGTCCCGGGAGGCGGCCGGACAGGGCCCGGCGCCCGTGATCGCCGTCGTCACCGCGAGCCTCGACCTGGACTTCTCGCTGCCCCTGTTCACCTCGCCCCTGGTGCCCACGCTCGTCCTGACGGGCGCCGCGGCGGCCCCCGACCGGGTGGCGGCGGCCGAGAAGGCGGGCGCCGAGGTGGTGATCGCCGGGGACGGGATGGGCGTGGACCCGGTACGGGCCGTACGTGCCCTCGCCGAGCGCGGCATGACCCGGCTGCTGACCGAGGGCGGCCCGCGGCTGTTGGGCCAGATGGTCGCGGCGGGTGTCCTCGACGAACTGTGCCTGACCCTTTCCCCGACGCTCGCCGGGGGAGACGCGCAGCGGATCGCCGGGGGGCCCGCGATGGCGGTTCCCGAGCGGCTCGAACTGGCGTCCCTCCTGGAGGAGGCCGGATTCCTCTTCGCCCGATACCGTCGCCCCTGATCGGCGGCCCTGGCGTCGGTCCCGGCCGTCGGTCAGGGCAAGGTAGCGGAGTAGATCGTTCCGATTATCTTCCGCTGGGCACACTAAAAACCGCAGTCCCCGTGCGATCACGGGGCAGGATGGTTTCCGCAGGGGGCCAGGGAGGCCCACGGAGGAGAAGGGCGCCTGTCGTGTTCACAAGCGTATTGATGATCGAGAAGGCCCTGACGTCCGCCGACGTGGAGTTCGTCACCACCTTGCACGGTGACGAGGTGGTCGCCTTCCATGTGCTGCTCCAGCCGCGGGGCGACCAGGCGGACCGGCTGCTGCGCGCCATCGACGACGTCGCGCTCGGGGAGCTGGACGAGGCGGCCCACGAGCGTGAGACGCCGGAGGGCGCGGACGCGGCCGGTCAGGGGCAGCAGGCCCTCGACGTGTCGCTGGTGGCGCTGCGCTCGGCCGGCAGCGAGGCCGAGGGGCGGCTCATCGAGAACCACCCGCTCGACGCCCTCAAGGAGCTGGTCGACGAGATCGACGCGGACGAGGTCATCGTGCTGACCGACCCGCACTACGTGGAGGAGTTCTTCCACCGCGACTGGGCCTCGCGGGCCCGTCACAAGGTCGGCGTGCCGGTGCTGAAGCTGTTCTCGCACAGCAAGGTGTAGGGCTCCCGCCGGGCGTGGGCGTGGCGCCGTAGGGGCTGCCGGGATCGGTCGGGTGCGGCCGGCACGTGGCTGGTCGCGCCCACGCGGCGGAGGCGCACATGTCACAGCCCCGCGCCCCTGGGAGGTTGCGGGGGGTCGTACGGAATAGGCTGGGGCGGGTTCCTGTCTGTGGGAGCGCGCTTACCGTCGTACCGGATCTTGGGAGATACACGCATGGCACCCGGCCTTCCTACCGCCATGGACCGACCGCACTTCATCGGCATCGGCGGCGCCGGGATGTCGGGCATCGCCAAGATCCTGGCGCAGCGCGGGGCGAAGGTCGCGGGCAGCGACGCGAAGGAGTCCGCCACCGCCGAGGCCCTGCGGGCGCTGGGCGCGACCGTGCACATCGGCCACGCGGCCGACCACCTGGCCTCCGACGCCACCTGTGTGGTGGTGTCCTCGGCGATCCGCGCGGACAACCCGGAGCTGGCCCGCGCGGCCGAGCTCGGCATCCCGGTGGTCCACCGCTCGGACGCCCTCGCCCGGCTGATGGACGGCCTGCGCCCGATCGCGGTCGCGGGCACGCACGGCAAGACCACGACCACGTCGATGCTCGCCGTGTCCCTCTCCGCGCTGGGACTGAACCCCTCGTACGCGATCGGCGGCGACCTGGACGCCCCCGGCTCGAACGCCCTGCACGGCGACGGTGAGATCTTCGTCGCCGAGGCCGACGAATCGGACCGCAGCTTCCACAAGTACGCCCCCGAGGTCGCGATCGTCCTCAACGTCGAGCTCGACCACCACGCCAACTATGCCTCCATCGACGAGATCTACGAGTCCTTCGAGACCTTCGCCGCCAAGATCGTGCCGGGCGGCACGCTGGTGATCTCCGCGGACCACGAGGGCGCGCGCGAACTGACCCGGCGTCTGCCGGCGGACGTACGGGTGGTGACGTACGGCGACGCGCCGGACGCGGACGTACGGGTCCTGTCCGTGATCCCCCAGGGCCTGAAGAGCGAGGTGACGGTGCTCCTCGACGGCACGGAGCTGACCTTCGCCGTCTCCGTCCCCGGCCGCCACTACGCGCACAACGCGGTGGCCGCGCTGGCGGCGGGCGCGGCGCTGGGCATTCCGGCCGCGGAGCTGGCCCCCGCGATCGCCTCCTACACGGGTGTGAAGCGGCGTCTGCAGCTGAAGGGCGAGGAGGCGGGCGTCCAGGTCATCGACTCCTACGCGCACCACCCGACCGAGATGACGGCCGACCTGGAGGCCATGCGCGCGGGTGCCGACGGCCGCATCCTGGTGGTCTTCCAGCCCCACCTGTTCTCCCGCACCCAGGAGCTCGCCAAGGAGATGGGCGAGTCCCTGGCCCTGGCCGACGCCTCGATCGTGCTGGACATCTACCCGGCCCGCGAGGACCCGATCCCGGGCGTCACCAGCGAGCTGATCATCGAGGCGGCGCGGGCGGCGGGCGCGGACGTGACACCGGTCCACGACAAGGCGCAGGTGCCCTCGGTCGTCGCGGGAATGGCGAAGCCCGGTGATCTCGTTCTCACCATGGGCGCGGGAGACGTGACGGACCTCGGTCCCGAGATCCTGACCCGCCTGTCGAAGTAGCCGTGACGTTTGTGAGGGGTTGAGCTTCATGTCGTACGACATCGAAAAGCCGGACGAGCAGTGGCGCGCGGAGCTGACCCCGGCCGAGTACACCGTCCTGCGGAAGGCGGGCACCGAGCCCGCCTTCACGGGCGAGTACACCGACACCAAGGCCAAGGGTGTCTACTCCTGCCGTGCCTGCGGTGCCGAACTCTTCACGTCGAACGAGAAGTTCGAGTCCCACTGCGGCTGGCCGTCCTTCTTCGACCCGAAGGACTCCGACGCGGTCGAGCTGATCGCGGACCGCTCCCACGGGATGGTCCGCACGGAGGTGCGGTGCGCCCGCTGCGGATCGCACCTCGGCCATGTCTTCGAGGGCGAGGGCTACCCGACCCCGACCGACCAGCGGTACTGCATCAACAGCATCTCGCTGCGGTTGGCTCCGGACGAGGGCTGAGGTTCACAGCACCTCGCGATGGACGAGGGCCGAGAGGACGAGGGCGCCCGGGAGCAGGGGGATCCAGACGGTCAGGACGCGGTAGCCGATGACGGTTGCCGTGGCCAGGGACACGGGGGCGCCGTACGCGGCCATGGTGAGGACCATGGCCGCGTCGACCGGGCCGATGCCGCCCGGGGCGGGCACCGCGCCGACGGCGGTACTGGCGAGCAGCAGCGCGAGGACCACCTGGGCCCAGGACAGCGGCAGTCCGAGCGAGAACCCGACCGAGGCGATCACGCTCCCCTGGAGCACCGGGGCGACGGCCGACCCGCCCCACAGGGCGAGGACGCGGCTGGGCCGGGTGTGCAGGGTCCGTGCCTCGGTGAGGGCGGTGCGTACGAATCCGAGCGCCGGGCGGCGCAGTGGGCGTACGACCGTCAGGAGCAGGGCGGCGGTGGCGAGACCGAGCACCGCGGCCCCGGCGGCCATGAGCAACGTCCAGGTGTCCGGGGTGAGGTCGCCGAGCCGTAGCGCGTCCGGGAAGGCCACGAGGAAGACGACGAGCACCACCGTCTTCGCCAGCGGCTTGACCAGTGAGTACAGGGCGAGCGAGGCGGTGGCCCGGGCCAGGGGTATGCCGCGGCGCTGGAGGAAGCGCAGGGTGACGGCGTGGGCGCCGATGCTCGCCGGAAGGATGTGGTTGGCGGCGCCCGCGGCGAACTGCGAGGCGAGCAGCGGCCCGGGCGGCAGCCGTTCGGGCAGGGCACCTTGCCGGACGCACGCGGCGGCCACCCAGCCCAGGCAGGTGAAGAAGACCCCGGCCAGCAGCCACCGGGGATCGGCGGCGGCCAGCCGGGCGGCGCCCTCGCTCACCGCGCGCCAGTCGACCGCCGCCCACGTCCCGATCGCCAGGAGTGGCAGCAGGGTCAGCGTCACACGGGTGAGGCGGGTCAGGCGGGCGGCGGCGGGGGACCGGACAGGGGCGGGGCGCGCTACGGGGAGATCGTCGAGCGAGAGCGGGGACACGGCGCACATCGTCCTTCCACGTCACGCCCGCGGTACCGGCGGACGGACACAAGAAGAGGCTTGAGCGGAGGGGGACGATGGGAACGTTCCCGCCCGGTGTGACGGCGCGGTGTCCGGGAGGGGAAGGGGCACCAGCGGCTGGGCGACACGGCCGGGCTCGTCGTCCTGTGGGGCAGGGCAGTTGGCGCTCCCGTCGTCGAACGGTAGAAAGAGGGGGCGCACTCGGAACGCACCTGCCGAGTGAGATGGACGGGACGGACGAGACCGGCGAGACAACGGAGGCCCCTCATGACGACTCTGCCCGATCGGCCGAACACGGCGCTGCTCGTCATCGACGTCCAGAACGGGGTGGTGGCGGGCGCGCACCGGCGCGACGAGGTGGTCGCGAACATCGACACCCTGGTCGGCAGGGCTCGCGCGCAGGACGTGCCGGTGGTGTGGGTGCAGCACTCGGACGACCAGCTCAAGCGCGACAGCGAGAGCTGGCAGTACGTGCCGGAACTGGTCCGCCGCGACGCCGAGCCCCTCGTCCACAAGAACTACGGCGACTCCTTCGAGGACACCGACCTCGAGGCGCTGCTCGCCGAGCGCGGGGTGGGCCGGCTCGTCGTCACGGGCGCCCAGACCGACATGTGCATCCGCGCCACCCTGCACGGGGCCTTCGTACGCGGGTACGACGTGACGTTGGTCGGTGACGCGCACACGACGGAGGACCTCAGCGCGTACGGGGCGCCGCCGCCGGAGCAGGTGATCGCGCACACCAACCTCTACTGGAAGTGGGCGAGCGCACCCGGACGGCGCGGGGGCACCGTCGGCACGGCGGACGTGGCCTTCGCGGCGGTCGTCGAGGACTGAGCCGTTCCGATCTGATCGGCGACCATCGGCGGTCGCCGCGCGTCAGCCGTTCGCCCGCGCGGCCCGTTCGACGGCGTGGCCGAGGGAGAACAGGCCTTCCAGGCGGTCCGGGTGGCCCACGAGTTGGAGGCCCAGGGGCATGCCCTGGGCGTCCCGGTGGCCCGGTACGGTCACGGCCGGGAGGCCGAGGAGCTGCCAGGGGCGGCTCAGGACGGGCGACCCGGTGGCCGTCAGGCCCTTCGGGGCGGCACCCGGGGCGGCCGGGCCGAGCACGGCGTCCACGTCGCAGAGCAGTGCCAGCATCGCGGAGCGCTCCCGCCGCGCGACGGACCGCGCCTGCTCGTAGTCCCCGGTGGTGAGGGAACGGCCGTGCGCCAGGAGTTCGTTCAGCGGTGCGCTCAGCCGGTCCGGGTGGGTGCTCTCCTCGGCCAGCGTCCGCGCGGCCTCGTACGCCATCACCGTGACGTGTGCCTCGACGAGGCGGGGAGTGAGGGTGGGCCAGTCGACGTCCACGAGCACGGCGCCGTTCGCCACGGCGTCCTCGACGCTCCGGACCAGAGCCGCCCGCATGTCCTCCGAGATCTCGGCCAGTTCACCGCCCGACCACACCGCCAGCCTCGGTCGCGTCGGCTGTTCCGGAGGGCCGGGGAGCCGGTCCGCGCCGGTCAACGCCCCCTGAGCGAGCCGGAGATCGGCCACCGTCGGAGTCAACAGCCCGACCGCGTCGAGGCCGGGGGCCAGGCCCACGAATCCCGTCGTGTCGAGGGGACCCCCGGCCGGCGCCACGAAGCCCGCGACCCCGCAGTACGACGCCGGACGGGTGAGCGAGCCCGCGGTCTGGCTGCCGAGAGCCAGCGGGACGACCCCGGTGGCGACGGCGGCCGCGGAGCCGCTGGAGGAACCACCGGGCGTGTGGGCGAGGTTGTGCGGGTTCCTCGTGGGGCCGGGGGCGAAGTACGCGAACTCGGTGGTGACCGTCTTGCCGAGGGGAATCGCGCCGAGCCGCCGCAGGCGCGCGACCAGCGGGGCGTCGGCCTCGGCGATCCTGCCCCGGCGCAGCGGCGATCCGCACTCGGTGGGCAGACCGGCGACGTCGATGATGTCCTTGACCCCGACGGGGACGCCGCGCAGCGGGCCGCCCGACGGCACGCCATCCAGCTCCCGGGCGGCGCTCAGCGCTCCGTCCCGGTCCACCCGTACCCACGCCCGTACGTCGGACTCCGTACGGTCGAGTCGCTCCAGCGCGTCCGCGATCACCTCGGCCGCGCTCAGCTCGCCCCGGGCCACGCCCGCCGTCAGGGCCGACAGGGTCCTCATCCAGTGGTCCTCACCTAGCGCGGTGCGAGTGCCGCGAAGGCCTCGTCGATCAGATCGTCGAGGTCGAGGGTGCCGTCGGAAGCGGTCCAGTGGTTGACGGCGATGTTCAGACAGTCGACCGCGGCGGCGGCCCGCACCAGCGGGCCCAGGGCCGACGGCCGCGCGGGGGCCGCGCGCTCGGCGAGGGCCTCGGCGATGACCGGGCGCCAGCCGTTCTGCTTCTCCATGCTGCGCGTGCACAGCGCGGGGGTCTTCATGATCAGACGGGACAGCGCGAGCGCGCCGGCCGGGTCCTGCCGGTGGTGCTCGACGACCGTGCCCAGGGCGTGTCGCAGCGCCGTCCAGTCGTCCTCGCCGGCCGGGCGGGCGCGCAGCGCGTCGGCGATCCGCCCGCCCTGGGCGTCCACCGCGTCGAGGACGGCGTCCTCCTTGGTGCCGAAGTAGCGCAGGAAGGTGCTCCGGGACACCCCGGCCGCCGCGGCCAGGTCGTTGACGGTGACGTTCTCGAAGCCCTCGCGTCGGAACAGCTCGAAGGCCACCTGGGCCAACTCGGCCCGGACGGCGGCCCGTGCGATGTCCCTCGTGCTCGTACGCGCTGCTCCGTTCACCTCGGGATCGTACCGCTCACCCGCTCCCCGCTCGCCATAGTGAATCACGGACGCTAATGTGACACCGAGTTTCACGATTGGCATATGGATTCACTCTTGATCGATCTGCTGCACATCACATCAGCGGGAGAACCCACCGTGACGAAAACCCTTGGACTCATCGGCAGCGGCATGATCGGCGGCGGGCTGGCCCGCCTCGCCGTGGCGGCCGGACTGGACGTCGTACTCAGCAACTCGCGCGGACCGGAGACACTCGCCGGCCTCGTCGCCGAACTCGGCGGGCACGCCCGCGCGGCCACCCCCGAGGAGGCCGCCCGCGCCGGTGACCTGGTGGTGGCGACCGTGCCGCTGAAGGCCTACGACCGGCTGCCCGCGGCGGCTCTCGCGGGCAAGGTCGTGATCGACACCATGAACTACTACCCGGACCGCGATGGCCGCCTCGCCGAACTGGACGAGGGCGGGCCGACCTCCAGCGCCCTGGTCCAGCGCCACCTGGCCGACTCCCGGGTGGTCAAGGCGTTCAACAGCATCGACTTCCGGCGCCTGTTCCTCTCCGCCCGACCCTCCGGCGTCTCCGACCGCAGCGCCCTGCCCCTCGCCGGTGACGACGCGGCCGCCAAGGCGCGGGTGGTGAAGCTGCTGGACGTCCTCGGGTACGACGCGGTGGACATCGGCACGCTCGCCGACAGCTGGCGCAGCGAGCCGGGCACCCCGGTCTACGTGCAGCCCTACCTCGCGGCGCAGCCCGAGGGGCTGAGCCAGGAGGAGGCGCAGCGGTGGTTCTTCGAGACCCCGGGCGTTCCGGTGCCCGCCGACCGGGTCAAGGAGCTGACCGACGCGGCCGTACGGCGCCCGGCGGGCGAAGCCCGGGCCACCCTCGCCCGGGACTGAGCGACGGAAAGGAACGGAAAGGAGGGGCGGGCCACCGGTGGGGGATGTCCGGTGGCCCGCCCCTGCCGGGGTGGATGGCTGGGTCAGCCGACGTCGGAGGCGTCCAGGCGGTACAGGCCGCCGGTGCTCGACGTGGAGGACGTGGAGGACGTCGAGGACGTGGAAGAAGAGGTGGTCGAGGGCGAAGCAGAGCTGTACGCCGAGGACTTGACGGTCGTGCCGTGTGCCTTGACCCAGGTGGCGATCTCGGAGTTCGTGCCCTGTCCGCCGTCGCTGCTGACGATGATGTAGTGCAGCTTGCCGGACTTCACCAGGCTCTTGAGCTTGGCGAGGGTCATGGCGTTGTCGCTGCCGGACCAGCCGCCCATGGAGATGACGGGCTGCCCGGACTCCAGGATGATCGAGGACGCGGTCTGGTCGGTGGCCACGGCCAGCAGCCAGGTAGCTCCGTCCTGATGCTTCTTCAGGTACGTGATCATCTCGGACGACACCTGCGTGCCGCCTCCGCCCATCTGACCACCGCCGGCCTGGCCACTGCCTGTCCGGCCACTGGCCGTCTCGCTGTCCCCCGTCTCGCTGCCGCTCGGCCGGGTGTCGGAGCCCGAAGGCGCGGAGCCGCCGCCCGACGGGGGCTCACCCATGGACCGGCCGCCGGTACCACTCGTACGACTCGAACCGCTCGCGCCGCCCGGACCCCCGCCCATGCCACCCATGCCGCCACCGGTGCTGGGGCCGGCCGTGGGGTTGGTGCCGTTCGTGGCGGAGGTGGCCGCCGAGACCGAGTACGCGGCGGGGCCGGCCAGCAGGGCGACGACCGCGGCCAGCGCGGCGAAGCCGATGAGCCCCTCGCGCCGCGTGAAGCGTCCGGCGAGCAGGCCGAGCACCGCGACCGTGCCCGCGACGCCGACGACGATCTCCGCGACGGTGTACAGCGTGCCGGAGCCCGAGACCCGCTGGAGCAGCACGATCGCCCAGGCCGCACTGGCCGCGACGGCGGCAGGCAGGACCCAGCCCCACTTCGCCGCCGAGCCCTCACGGAACGCCCGGTACAGGGTCACGCCGCCCGCACCGGCCAGGGCCGCGATGCCGGGGGCCATGGCGGTGACGTAGTACGGGTGGAAGGTGCCCTCCGCGAGGGCGAAGGTCAGGTAGTGCAGGACGAACCAGCCGCCCCAGAGCATGAGCGCCGCACGCTCGGCGTCGGTGCGCGGGGCGCGGCCGCGCAGGATCAGACCCGCGATGAGGGCGATGGTCGCGAAGGGGATGAGCCAGGAGATCTGGCCGCCCATGATCTCGTTGAACAGCCGGTAGACGCCCGCGCTGCCGCCGAAGCTCGCACCGTTGCCCGCCGAGCCGACCGAGGAACTGGCGCCGAAGATACGGCCGAAGCCGTTGTAGCCGATGACCAGGTCCCAGACCGTGTTGTCGGTCGAACCGCCGATGTAGGGGCGGGAGGAGGCGGGGATCAGGTCGACGACCACCATCCACCAGGCGCTGGAGACGACCAGGGCCACCGTGGCGACGGCGAGGTGGCGGATCCGGCGGCCCAGCGAGCCGTGCGCGGCCCAGAGGTAAACCAGGAAGAAGGCCGGCAGGACGACGTACGCCTGCATCATCTTGGTGTTGAACGCGAAGCCGATCGCGACGGCGGACCAGACGAGCGGCATCAGTCGGCCGGTGCGGACGGCCTTGAAGAGACCCGCCGCGCCGAGCAGCATCAGGAAGACCAGGATCGGGTCCGGGTTGGTGTCCCGGTTGATGGCGACGGTGATCGGGGTCAGCGCCAGTGCCAGCGCGGCGACGGTCGCCGCCACCGGGCCGAAGTCGCGCTTGACCATGCGGTGGAGCAGGGCCACGGAGCCGGTGCCCACCGCGACCATCGGCAGCGCCAACTGCCAGGTGCCGAAGCCGAAGGCGCGGGCGGACAGTCCCATCACCCACAGCGCGAACGGCGGTTTGTCGACCGTGATGAAGCTGCCGGAGTCCAGCGCGCCGAAGAAGAACGCCTTCCAGCTCTTGGTGCCGCTGTAGACGGCCGCGTTGTAGAAGCTGTTGCCGCTGATGGAGGTGATGTTCCAGGCGTACAGGGCCGTCGCCGCGAGCAGGATCGCCCACAGGGCAGGGCGCGTCCAGCGGGGGTCCTCGGCGGGGCCGGTGAAGAGCCTTCGGCCACGGGCGACGAAGCCGCCGTCGGTGGGCGGTGCCGCCCGGTGCCTGCTGCTCGGTGAGGACGTGGGCGGTGGGGCGAGAGTCGTCATGACGCGGGCTCCAAGCGGGGAGAGGGAGTGCGACGCGGGCGGAGGGCCCGGAGCCGCATCAGGGCGAAGCGGGTGCGGTGGCGCCGAGGTCGGCGCCGACCGTGGTGATCAGGGGCGTGAGGTCGACGAGGGCGCTGCCCACCGTGGCGACGGCGACGGGGAGGCGCGGCAGCTGTCGCGCGCCGCGGCCGCGCGGCGTGCTCACGCCGCCTTCGCCCGGGCGGGCGGGGCGGCGGCTCCCGCGGGGGGCGACGTACGCTCGGCGCCCGCGGCGGGCGACGTAGGTTCGGCTCCCGCGTGATCCCCGCCCCCGCCGGGGCCGGGCTCCACGGAGGCGGCCCCGTGGGCGGCGGCCGTCATGTGTGCCGTACCGGACCGGGGCGGTAGGGCGACGCGGGTGCGGCCGGTCAGGATCCGGCGTTGCATCCGGCCCATGCCCTTGAGGTCGTCGACGGCGGTGGCGACGATGTCGACCCGGCTGTCGGGGTCGTCGACCCAGTCCACCGGCACCTCGTGGATACGCAGCCGGTTGCGCTCGGCCAGCACCAGCAACTCGGTGTCGAAGAACCAGGTGTTGTCCTCGATGTGCGGGGCGAGCGCCCGGAAGACCTCGGTGCGTACCGCCTTGAAGCCGCACTGCGCGTCCGAGAAGCGGGCCGCGAGCCCCAGCCTCAGCAGCAGGTTGTAGGAGCGGGAGATGAACTCGCGCCTCGGTCCGCGGACCACCGCTGACTGGCGGTGCAGCCGGCTGCCGATGGCCAGGTCACTGTGACCGGAGAGCAGGGGCGCGACCAGCGGGAGGAAGCCGTCGAGTCCGGTCGACAGGTCGACGTCCATGTACGCGACCACGTCCGCCTCGGACCTGCTCCACACGTACTTCAGCGCGCGGCCCCGGCCCTTGGCCTCCAGGTGGACGGCGTGGACGTGCGGAAGACGGGCCGTCAGCCCGGTCGCCGCCTGCCAGGTGGCGTCCGTGCTCGCGTTGTCCGCGACGGTGATCCGGAACGGGAACGGGAAAGAGGCTTCGAGGTAGGCGTGGAGGCGGCCGATACTGTCGCCGAGGACGTGTGCCTCGTTGTGGACCGGCACCACGATCTCGACCGACCGCTGCCGGACGCCTCCCGCGTTCGTTTCGTTCATGGCCCCGACGATCCGGGCCGGATCTGGGCCGTCGCTGAGCCCGCGCTGAGGGAAGGATGAGAATCAGGGAACTCACAGCTTCCGCACAGCCGGGCATCGGCGGGTCACAGGAAGACCGGTGAACAGCCGGTCTCCGTAAGTCAGTTGTGGCTGGACGAAGCGATCAACTCGTCGATCAGAGTGATTAGTACGTCCCGGCACGACCCGCGCTCACGGGCGTCGCAGAGCAGCACGGGGGTCCGTTTCGGCAGGGCCAGGGCGTCGCGGATCTCCTCGGGGGTGTACGGGTGCTGCCCGTGGAAGCCGTTGACGCCGACGACGAAGGGGATGCCGCGCCGCTCGAAGAAGTCGATGGCGGCGAAGCTGGACTCCGGCCTGCGGACGTCGATGAGGACCACGGCGCCCAGGGCGCCGATCGCGAGGTCGTTCCACATGAACCAGAACCGCTGCTGGCCCGGGGTGCCGAAGAGATACAGGACCAGTTCGGGGCTGAGGGTGATCCGCCCGAAGTCCAGGGCCACGGTGGTGGCCCGTTTCTCCTCGATGCCGTCGAGGTCGTCGACGTTCAGACCGGCGGAGGTGAGGGGTTCCTCGGTGCGCAGCGGGACGATCTCGCTGACCGCCCCGACCATGGTCGTCTTGCCGACGCCGAACCCTCCGGCGATCAGGATCTTGACCGCGTCGGGAGCGGAGGGTGCGTCGGGTGCCGAAGTCCCGCGCGCGGCGGGGTCAGAGCCGGCCAAGGCCGTCCCTCACTTTCTGCAGCAGGTCAAGGTCCGGGGTACGGGAGACGAGACGCGGAGCCTGGACGGTGATCCGGCCCGCCTCCAGCAGATCGCAGAGCAGGATCACGACCACGCTCACCGGCAGGTCGAGTTCGGCGGCGAGTTCCGCCACCACGATCGGCCTCGCGCACAGCCGCAGGATCCGCGCGTGCTCGGGCTGCGGCCGGGTGGCGCCCTCGGGCGGCGGATCCACCGCGGTCACCGACGTGATGAGGGTGAAGTCGGCGCGGCTGGGCCGGGTGCGGCCTCCGGTCAGCGTGAACGGCCGTACCAGCCGGCCGGCCGCGTCGCCTTCGCTCACCTCACTCGCCGTTGTCGGCCGCGGCGGCGACGCCCGCACGAGGTGCTGCCCTGAGGTGCTCGCCGATCTTCTTCACGAGCATGTTCATCTGGTACGCCACCACGCCGACGTCCGCGCCCTGGTTGGTGAGCACGGCGAGATGGGCGCCGGGGCCCGCGGCGGTGAGGATCAGATAGCTGTCGCGCATCTCGATCAGCGCCTGGCGCACCGGACCGCCGCGGAAGTCCATGCTGACGCCCTTGCTGAGGCTCATCAGGCCGGACGCGGTCGCCGCCAGCCGTTCGGCGTCGTCGCGGACGAACGCCGTGGACTTGCTGACGACCAGTCCGTCCTCGGAGAGCACGACGGCGTGGTTCACATCGGCGACCCGTTCCACCAGTCCGGTGAGCAGCTGGTCGAGCTGGCTGTGTGTGGCGGTGCTGGGGCGTGTCATTTCTCTGTCCTTCACGAGCGGTCGGCGGGCGGAGTCCACGAGCGGTCTGCGGGCTGGGTCGGGGCCGGGTCCTCCCCGTGGTCGTACGACGGTTCCTCGCCCCCGTGGTCGTACGACATCTCCTCGTCGTCGCGGGCCCGGAGCGTCCCGCGCTGGAAGCCCGCGAGTGAGGAGGCGGCGCGTTCCGCGGTGAAGTCGGCGAGGTCGGTGGCATCCTTGTCGTCGGCTTCGGAGGGCGCCGCCTCCTCTCGCAGCTCCGTGGCCAGGCTGGTCTGCGGCACCCGGCGCGGCAGCGGAGCAAGTCCGTCGCGGCGGGCGGCGCCCTGAGCGGGGCCGGAGCGCGGCGCGGCGGAGTCGGTCGTGCGGGCCCGGGCGGAGGGGGGTGCCTCCTCCGCACGTTCATGGGGCCGGCGCTCCGGGACCGCGTCGTCGGCGGAGCCCTTCGCCGCCACGACCCCCGCCGGTACCGCGACTTCCCCGTCCGTGGCGGGGGAGTCGGGGGTCTCGCGGACCACGATGTCGTGCGGGATCAGCACGATCGCGGTGGTGCCGCCGTACGGCGAGGAGCGCAGGGTGACGGCGATGCCGTGCCGGGTGGCGAGCCGCGCGATCACGAACATGCCGAGCCGCAGGTCGTCGGCGAGTGCCACCACGTCGAACTGCGGGGCCACCGCCAACTGGGCGTTGAACGCGGCGTAGTCCTCCTCGGACAGGCCCAGGCCCCGGTCCTCGATCTCGACGGCCAGTCCCTTGGCCACCATCGCGGCCCGTACCCCTACCGGGCTGGGCGCGGGGGAGTAGGTGGTCGCGTTGTCGATGAGTTCGGCCAGCAGATGGATGACGTCGGCCACCGCGGGCGGGCTCAGGTACACCTCGTCGTCGGTGTGCACGTCCACCCGCTGGTACTGGGCGACCTCACCGACGGCGCTGCGCAGGATGTCGATCAGCGCGACCGGTTCGGTCCAGCTGCGCCGGGGCTGCTCGCCGCTGATGATGACGAGGTTCTCCTCGTAGCGGCGGAGCTGGCTGGCGGTGGAGTCGAGTTCGTACAGGCCCTTGAGGATCCCCGGATCCTGGTGCTCGCGTTCCAGCGCGTCGAGCTTGCTGAGCTGAAGGTTGACCAGGTTCTGGCTCTGCCGGGCGATGCCGAGGATCACCTTCTGGAAGCCGCGTCGGGTGTCGGCGAGTTCCACCGCGGTGTACACCGCCGTGCGCTGGGCGGTGTTGAACGCCTTGGCCACCTGACCGAGTTCGTCCTCGCCGTAGTCCAGGGGCGGGGTGGCGGACTCCACGTCGACCTTCTCGCCCCGGTTCAGCCGGGCGACCACGTCGGGCAGCCGTTCCTCGGCGAGGCTGAGCGTGGCCATCCGGAGACCGCGCAGCCGCCGGGAGAGGGAGCGGGTGATGCGCCAGGACATCACGACGCACACCAGCAGGGCGACGAGTCCGCCGGCGCTCAGCGCGGCCGCCTTGATCAGCAGGCTGTGCGCCTTGTCGGCGCTGCGGTCGAGCAGTTGCGTGGTCTGCTGCTGGATCAGGTTCGTGTACTGGTCGGAGATCCTGCCGAGCGCGGTGTTCCAGCGAGCGTGCGCGTCGGGCAGGTCGACCGTCCTGGCCACCCGGCCGTGGGCCGTCCGGGCCGCGACGATCTGGTCCTCGACGGTCTCCAGGGTCTTCCAGTCCTGGCTCTGGAGGACCCGTTCGACCTGGTCCTTCACGGTGCCGTGCAGCGAGTCGAGGACCTGGCTCTGGAAGACCCAGCGGCGCACGTCGACCCGCTGGGCGAACTGCTGCCACGACTGCTGGTCGAGCTTTCCCGAGGGCCAGGCCAGCGCGAGCTGGGCGTCCTCCTGGGCGACGAGCTCCGCCGCGTTCCCCACCGTGATCAGCGGCCCTGCCTGCGAGGTGAGGTCGCCGTCGTCGACCTGGGAGAGTTCCTGGAAGGCGTGGATCTGGTCGCCGATGATCGAGGTGTACTGGTCCAGGGCCTGCTGGGCGGTGATGTCGGTGGGGTGGTCCACCTGTCCCCGGTAGTACTCCAGGCTTCCCACCGAGGCGATGACCGAGTACATCCGGTCGCCGATCCGGGCGGGCGCGTTCTTGAAGTCCTCGGACCGGCGGACCAGTTTCGCGACCGCGACGTCCGTGCGCTCGCGCTGCCGGTCCAGGGCGGCCCGGGAACCGTGCGGCGAGGCCATCCAGGCGGCCGACAGGCTGCGCTCCTGTTGCAGCGCGAGCGTCGCCTCGGTGCCCATGGCACCCGTCGACCGGCTCAGCCCCGTCTGTTCGCGCAGTCGCAGCCCCTCCGAGAAGATCTGCGTCGTCGTCACACCCCACATGGCGGCGAGGGTGACGCTGGGGACCAGCGCCAGCAGGATCAGGGAGAGACGTATGGAGCCGAGACGGCGCCGGGCACCGGTCCGTGGAGACATCGTCGTCCTAGAGCGATCAGCGATGAGAGGGTGCGCAGGATGCTATCCGTACAAGTGACCGTACGCACCGTGAGGGGACGGAAAACCTTGGTGACGCCTGTGTAGGTGGCAGCGGTTCAGCGGGTTCCGTTCGCCGCGAACTGCGCGACCGAGGACACGTTCTCCTTGGTGACGAACGCGGGTCCGGTGAGCACGGGAGCGGTTCCGCCGCCGCTGAAGTTGCCGTTGGAGTGGTAGAGCCAGAGCGAGTCCACGGCCAGGTAGCCCTGGAGATAGGGCTGTTGATCCACCGCGAACTGTACGTCCCCGCTCTGTACGGACTTCACCAGAGCGCTGTTGAGGTCGAAGGTGGCGACCTGGGCCTTGCTGCCCGCCGCCTTCACCGACTTCACCGCGGCGAGGGCGAACTGCGCGCCCAGCATGACGACTTCGTCGACACTCGGGTCCTGGCGCAGTTTGGCCGTGACGGCGGCGCCCACCGCGTCCATGTCGGTGCCGTTCACATAGAGCAGGTCGGTCTCGCCGCCGAAGGTCTTCTTCACCCCGGCGCAGCGGGCCTCCAGGGCGATGTTGCCCTGTTCGTGGATGACACAGAGGGCGTGCTTGGCCTTGAGCTCGTCCAGTTTGTCGCCGGTGGCCCGGCCCGCGACGCTCTCGTCCTGGCCGAAGTACTCCAGCAGGCCCTCGGACTTCCAGGCGTCGATCCCGGAGTTGAGACCGACCACGGGTATCCCCGCCGCCTTGGCCGCGCTGACCGCGCTCTGCATCGCCTCCGGCTTGGCCAGCGTCAGCGCGATGCCGTCGACCCGGTCGCGGATCGCGTCCCGCACCAGGCTGGCCTGGGCGGCTGCCTCGGAGTCGCTCGCGTACGTCAGGTCGATGTTGTCCTTGGTGGCCGCCGCCTGTGCGCCCTTGCGCACCAGCTCCCAGAACGCGTCTCCGCGGGCGCCGTGGGTGATCAGGGCGATCTTGATCCGGCCGGTGCCCGCCTTGCCCGCCGAGGCGTCGCTCGTGTCGTTCGAGCCGCCGGAGCCGGAGCAGCCGGCGGCGAGCAGACAGCCCGCGGCGATGACGGCGACGAGGGCGGCGCGGGGCGGGGTTCCGGTGAAGTGGTGAGGTGTGGGGGACATGTTCATGAGTGCGGCACCTCGCTGTGCGGCCCAGCGGCGGGTCGGGGAGAGTGAGATCGGTGCGATGTCGGGATGTTGTGCACCGACTGTCGTACTTTCGTTGGGCCGGAGCCAATCGTGTGTCACACTCGGCCGTCAAGTGAGCGGGCATATGCCGGAGATGGCCGGCGCGGGGGCGTCGTCGCCGCATCGTCACTAGTTGGACGCGTGATGAGTGAGTTGGGTGGTATCGCACCTTCCGCACGGGGCACGAATGTTCAATGATGGTGCGCGGGCCCGCCGTTGGTGGGCTGTTGCGTTCACACGGGGGAGGACGAGATGACGCGTGAGGTTTCCGCTGTCCGTGCCGTGCTGCGTACGGGAGTGACGGGCGCCGCGGTCGTCGGCCTGTCGGCCATGTCGCTGGTCGCCGGGACCGCGTACGCGACTCCGGCCGGCCCCGGCGTCACCGCGACGGTGCTTTACCAGGCCACCGTGGGGAACACGGACTACACGCTCCGGGAGATCACCATCCCGCCCGGCCAGAGCACCGGCTGGCACTACCACGACGGTCCCCTGTACGGCCTCGTGAAGAAGGGCACCCTGAGCCACTTCGACGCCACCTGCGCGCAGGACGGCACCTACCCGGTCGGCCGTACGATCACCGAGCCCCCGGGGCCCGCCCATGTGCACATCGGCCGCAACGAGGGCTCGGTCCCCGTCGTCCTGGACGTGCTGTACGTCCTGCCCCACGGCTCGCCGTTCTCGGAGGACGCGCCCAACCCCGGCTGCGACTTCCAGTAACGTCCGCGAGGCCGCGATCACTCGAACGGCAGCGCCTGTTCGGCCCAGATCGTCTTTCCGGTGCCGGTGGTGCGGGTGCCCCAGCGGTCGGTGAGCTGGGCGACGAGGAGCAGTCCGCGGCCGCCCTCGTCGAAGGTGCGGGCCCGGCGCAGATGGGGCGAGGTGCTGCTGGCGTCGGAGACCTCGCAGATGAGGGTGCGGTCGCGGATGAGCCGGAGCTGGATGGGCGCGCCGCCGTAGCGGATGGCGTTGGTGACCAGTTCGCTGACGACGAGTTCGGTGACGAACGCGACCTCGTCGAGCCCCCAGCGAGCCAGCTGATCGGTCGCGTACTGCCGGGCGGTGGCGACCTCCGCCGGATCGGCGGGCAGGTCCCACACCGCAACCTCGTCGCTGTCCAGGGTGCGGGTGCGGGCGAGCAGCAGGGCCACGTCGTCCTTGGGGTGCTTCGGCAGCAGCACCTGGAGCACGTTGTCGCAGGCCTCGTCCAGATTTCGGGCGGGGACCGTCAGCGCGTCGCACAGCACAGCCGTGCCCGCGTCCGCGTCGAGGTGGCGGGCCTCGAAGAGACCGTCGGTGTAGAGGGCGAGGACGGTGCCTTCCGGCAGGTGCAACTCGGTGGCCTCGAAGGGGAGTCCGCCCACGCCGAGCATCGGTCCCGCGCTCACCTCGACGACCTTCACGGTGCCGTCCGGGAACAGCACGGCGGGCGGCGGGTGCCCGGCCGTGGCGACGGCGCAGTGCCCGGAGACCGGGTCGTACACCGCGTACAGACAGGTGGCGCCGATCTCCGCGCCCGTCGGGCTCTCGTCGGCCGCCAGATGTCCGACCAGGTCGTCGAGGTGGGTGAGCAGCTCATCCGGGGGCAGATCGACGTCGGCCAGCGTCCATACCGCCGTACGGAGCCGGCCCATCGTGACGGAGGCGTGGATGCCGTGCCCGACGACATCGCCGACGACGAGCGCCACCCGGGTCCCGGACAGCGGGATCACGTCGAACCAGTCGCCGCCGACGCCCGCCCGCGACAGCGCCGGAAGGTAGCGGGAGGCGAACTCGACCGCCGCCTGTCCCGCCATCGCCTGGGGCAGCAGACTGCGCTGGAGGGCCACGGCGGTCGTGCGCTCCTTGGCGTACCGGCGGGCGTTGTCCACGCAGACGGCCGTGCGGCTGGCCAGCTCCTGGGCCAGCGACACGTCGTCCTGGTCGAAGGGGTCCGGACTCTCGGCGGTGAGCAGCCGCACGAAGACCGCCACCCCCAGCGTCGTACCGCGCGCCACCAGCGGTACCGCCATCAGTGAGAAGTCCCGGCGGTCCGCCTGGTGCGGCCTGCCGGCCTGGGCGCCGCGCCGGCTGAGCCATCCGTCGACGTCCGGGTCGCCGGTCCTGGTGAGCACCGCGTGCCCGGTGACCAGGGCGCGGACCGGTGGGGAGGAGGACGGGTAGACGTCCGCCGCGCCCAGGTCGATCGCCGCTTCCTGCACCCCGGCGGTACGGGAGTGGTGCGCGACCCGGCGCAGCTCCACATCGGCTTCCACCGGGCCGCCGGTGGGCTCCTCGCCCTCGACCACCGAGTCCAGCAGGTCCACGCTCACGAAGTCGGCCAGCTCGGGCACCGCCAGCTGGGCCAGCTCACGGGCGGTGTGGATCACGTCCAGCGTCGTACCGATGGCGGCGGCGGACTTGCTCAGCAGGGCGAGCCGCTGCCGGGCCCGGTACTGCTCGGTGCTGTCGTAACCGGCCAGCGAGACGCCGAGCAACTGTCCGGAGGGGGCCCGCAGCGGCCACATCTCGATGTTCCAGGCGTGCATACGCAGTCCGGAGGGGGCCCGGGTCCAGCTCTCGTAGTGGACGGGGCGGCCGGTCTCGACCACCTGGCGCAGATGGTTGAAGAAGCCGCGGCTGTGCTCCGCGTTCTCGACGGTGTCCGGAAAGTAGCGGTACAGGACCTCGGCCTCCTGGACGCCCATGATCCGGCAGGCGGTGTCGTTCATCCGCAGATAGCGCTGTTCGGTGTCGAAGACCGACATCGACACCGACGCCTGCTTGAACGCCAGCTCTCCCAGGTCGCGGCCCCGCCCGTCCGGCGCCGCGGTGATCACGTATCCGGCCGGCGCCCCCTCCAGGCCCTGGAGCGGGTACGCCCGCAGGGCCAGCTCCGTCCGCCGCCCGTCCTCACGCCGTACGGCCACCACACCGTGGCCGCCGTTCGCCCGCAGCGCCCGCCAGGCCTCGCCCGGGTCCCCGTCCAGCAGGTCCGACACCGGTCGGCCGGTGACCTCCGCCGCGACGTACCCGGTCAGCAGCTGCGCGCCCTCGCTCCAGCCGGTCACGACTCCGTGCGCGTCGACCACCACCATGGCGTCACCGGCCGTGGTTGCCCGCCCAGCATCGCCCGGGATTTTCACCATATGTACAAGGATGATGTGATCCGGCAGTCACATCAACCCGGGAGTGGGCCGGAATCCGGTCCGGGAAGGGTCGCTCAGCAGCCGCAGGGGGTCCCCCGGCGCCACGGCCTCCTGCCCGTCCACTGCCCGTCGGCGACCTCGGCGACCACGGTGATGTCCGGGCGGGGGGTGGGCGGCGCTCGGCCCCGGTGAGGCGGGCCTCCTGCTTTCAGGGGCGCGGCCCCGGGTGCCGGCCGAACCACGGCGTTACGGCCGCCGCCCCCCGGACCGCATCTCCCGAGGACTCACCCCGTACCGCTGCCGAAACGCCGTACTCAGCGCGCTCGCCGAGGAGAACCCCGAGGCGAAGGCCAGATCGGTGATGGTCAGGTGCTCGCAGTCGCCGCACTGGAGGCGCTCACGAACCAGCCGCAGCCGCTCCTCGCGGATGAGGTCGCGCGGAGTGGTGCCGGCGCGCTGCAGCGCCAGCTGGATCTGACGCAGGGACCAGCCGAGCGCGTGCGCCATGGACGTACCGGTGAGACCCGGGTCGGCGGCGTGTTCACGGACGTAGCGGCGGACCATCGTCTCCACGTCGGTGAGTTGGCCCGCCCCGTCGGGGCGGTCGTCGCCGAGGGTGAGCATGCACAGCAGCTCGACGACGCGGTCGGAGACGGCGTTGAAGTGCGCGTCGGTGAGGTGGTCCCGCTCCGCGTGCAGGTCGCCGATCATGGAGCTCACCACCCGGCCGAGCCCCCTGCTCAGATCGAGCCCGGTGGCCAGCGGCGACTTGCGGTTCAGTGGGCCGTCCATCTCGCGCGCGGGGATGGTGAGGACGAACGCGTGCGTCGAGGCGTCCTGGAGGCACTCGAAGGGCGCCCCGAAGCTGACGAGGGTGCCGGTGCCCGGTGTCAGCCGGGCCTCCTGGCCGTCCTGCCGCAGCACGATCTCCCCGCTGAGCGGCAGCAGTAATCGGTAGTCCTCGTCGGGGTCCTGGCGGACCTGGCGGGCGGTCCTGCTGTACGCGACCTCGTCCGACCAGAACTTGACGAGCTGATAGCGCTCGGTGCGCTGGCGGACCGTCGCGCCACGGAAGTCGTCGGTGCGCGCGTACCGGTAGCCCATGGTGGACTGGCAGGACCCGACGTACTCGCTCCAGAAGTCGGCCCGCTCGCGCGGATCCACCTCCGCGGTCGTCCGTGTTTCCACGATGTAGCTCTCCGCGGGCAACGACACCCTCAACTCCAGTGCAGCGAGCCATAGTTACTCCACGTCAGCCTAGTGCATACAGTCCGTGCGTCCCACGGCAACTTCCTTGCGCGCGGGGGCAAGCGCTTGTACCGACGGGCGGCTAGGGTCGTGCGACCCGTCAACTTGCATATGCCATTGAGGACTTCATGACCGAACGGATACCGGAGGCGGCGTTCTGGTGCCTGGCCGTCGGGCTGCTCGCCGTCATCGTGCTGCTGGTGCGCCAGCGCGGGATCACGAGACGGCAGCGCGGCCGGAGCGCCGAGCTCGCGGACGCGCTGCGGGCCCGGGACGAGGAGCTGCGCCATCTGGTCGCGGTCCGCCTGCCCGCGCTCGAAAGCGCCCCGCACCAGCCCGCCTCCGCGACGGGGCACCACCTCTCCATGACGGGTCACCCTCTCTCCGCGCCAGGTCAGCCCCTCCCCGCGGCCGGCGCGTCCCTGCCCGCACCGGCCCTCCCCGCCGTGGGCCTCCTCGACGCGCGGCTGGCCGACACCGACTTCGCGAAGTGTCTCGACGGTCTCCTGGAGCGGTTCTCCGACGCCGTGCGGCACGCACAGGCCCGCGCCGACCAGTCCGCGAAGGCCGCCCTCAAGGCGTCGATGCGCTCGATCCAGGCCCTCGCCAACGAGCAGCAGGTGTCCATCTCGGAGATGCAGGACCGCCACGACCACCCCGACGTGCTGCGCGACCTGCTCGAGATCGACCACACCAACGCCCAGTTCGGCCGTCGCGCGCAGGCCATCGCCGTACTGTGCGGCTCCTGGCCCGGACGCCAACGAGCCACCTCACCGCTCATCGAGGTGGTCCGCGGCGCGACCTCCCGCATCCGCGACTACCGGCGCATCCGCATCAACGGACAGGCCGACGTCGCCGTCGAGAGCCGGGCCGTCGAACCGGTCGTCCTCGCCGTCGCCGAACTCCTGGACAACGCCGCGCGCCACTCGCAGCCCAACACCACGGTCGAGGTCAGCGTCCAGGCGGTGCACAACGGCGCCGTCGTGGTCATCGACGACGCGGGCGTCGGCATGGACAGCCGCGGGTCCGAGCACGCCGCCGCGCTGCTGACCGGCCGCCGCGCGGTGGACGTCACGCGCCTCGACGACCCGCCCCAGTTCGGCTTCGCCGTCACCGGAGTCCTCGCCACCCGCTACGGGTTCAGCGTCTCCGTGGACACCCGCTCCCCGTACGGCGGCGTGCGCGCCGTGGTCTTCGTACCGGCCGCGCTGCTCACCCACGCCGACCCGGTCCAGGAACCCCCGCCGCCGAGGGAACCGGCGCGCACGCCCCGGCGTACGGCCCGGACGAGCGGGCCCGCGGAGGCGACGACCGCCGGCGGACTGCCCAAGCGGCGCCGCCGCGCACCCGTGCCCCCGCCCGCCGCCGAACAGCCCGCGGCGGTATCGGGCGAACCAGCCGCACCGGGCGAACCAGCCACACCGGCCGCACCGGCCGAGGAGAGCGTGGGCCGCTCCGCGGAGGAGACCGCCCGGCGCATGGGCGCGTTCGCGCGCGGCACCCGCTCCGCGCGGGCCGAGCAGGACACCGCACCCTCCTCACGTACCGCGGCCGGAACCCCCCACGACATCGAAGCCCCCCACGAATCCGAAGGGAACACACAGGGATGATCGCGCCCATGACCAACGAGCTGGGGTGGATGCTCGACGAGGTCCTGAAGGTGCCGGAGGCGCGACACGCCATCCTGCTGTCCGCCGACGGCATGCTCCGGGCCCACTCCGCGGACATCGGCCGCGACGACGCCGAGCGGCTGGCCGCGGGCCTGTCCGGGGTCCAGTCGATCAGCCGCAGCACCGCCGAGTTCTGCGGCAGCGCGACCGCGCCGTGGCGGCAGACCCTGATCGAGTTCGCGCACGGGTACGTCTTCCTCGTCGCCGCCGGGCAGGGCGCCCACCTCGCGGTGTCCACCGGCGAGAACGTGGACATGGAGGCGGTCACCTACCGCATGCACAAGTTGGTCGACCGGCTCGGCAAGGAGCTGACCAGCCCGGCCCGGCAGGACACCGGCAGCCCGGCATGACGCCCGGGCGCCGGCCGGGCGGGAGGCTGGTGCGGTCGTACGTCGTCACGGACGGCCGCGCCCACCCCTCCCGCAACACCCTCGACCTCGTCACCCTGCTGATCGCCGCCGACGACCTGCCGCTGACGGGGCTGAACCCGGAGAAGCGCCGGCTGATGGAGCTGTGCCGGCCCGGAGCGCTGTCGGTCGCCGAGGTGGCCGGTCATCTGGAACTCCCGGTCAGCGTCACCAAAGTACTGATCGCCGACCTGATGGACAGCGGTCACCTCGTCACCCGGGCGCCGGTACCGGCCGCCCGTCTCTCCGACGCCCGCATCCTCCAGGAGGTACTGGATGGGCTCCGCGCCCGCCTCTGACGACGTCCACCTCGGCCCGGGTGTGCGAACCGCGGTCAAACTCCTGATCGTGGGCCACTTCGCGGTCGGCAAGACCACGTTCGTCGGCGCGCTCTCCGAGATCCGGCCGCTGCGCACCGAGGAGGTGATGACCGAGGCGGGCGCACGCGTCGACGACCTCGCCGGTTCGAGGGAGAAGACGACCACCACCGTCGCCCTCGACTTCGGCCGCCTCACCCTCAGCGACGCCCTGGTGCTCTACCTCTTCGGCACGCCCGGACAGCACCGCTTCACCGAACTCTGGAAGGACATGACCAGCGGAGCGCTCGGCGCGCTGGTGCTGGCCGACACCCGGCGGCTGTCCGAGTCCTTCGACGTCATGGGCGTACTGGAGGAGCTGGGCCTGCCGTACGCCGTCGCCCTCAACGACTTCGACGACGCCTCCGCGGCGCACGACCTGGACGAGGTGCGCGAGGCCCTCGACCTGCTGCCCTCGACCCCGCTCGTGCGCTGCGACGCCCGCGACCGGGTCTCGTCCACCGAGGCGCTGATCGCCCTCGTCGAGTACCTGATGACCCGCAGCGGCGAACTGGAGCCCGTGTGACCTCCGAACCACCACCGCCCGTACCGCCACCGTCCGTGTCACCACCGTCCGGGCCACCGCCCGGCTGCCCGGCGCACGAGCCCCTGTACGGGCCCGGGTTCGCGGCCGACCCCGCCGCCGTCTACCGGCGGCTGCGCACGGCGGGACCGACCGCACCCGTCGAGCTCGCACCCGGCGTCAGAGCCACCCTCGTCACCTCCTACGACGCCGCCCTGCACGTCCTGCGCAGTCCGGAGACCTTCTCCAAGGACCCCCGCCGCTGGCGCGACCTCGCCGACGGGACCGTCCCGCCGGACAGCCCGGTCGTGCCGATGATGATGTACCGGCCCAACGCGCTGTTCACCGACGGCGAGCAGCACGAGAGGCTGCGCGGCGCGATCACCGACAGCCTCGCGCTCGTCGATCCGAACACCCTGCGCGGCTATGTGGAGCGCAGCGCCGACACCCTCATCGACCGCTTCGCGCCGCTCGGCACCGCGGATCTGCTCGGCGAGTACGCGCAGGTCCTGCCGCTGCTGGTCTTCAACCACCTCTTCGGCTGCCCGGCCGAGTACGGGGTCCGGCTGGTCGAGGGCATGTCCGGGATCTTCGACGGGGTGGACGCGGAGAAGGCCGACGAACTGCTGACCAGCACCCTGCTCGACCTCGTCGCGCTGAAGCGGGGCAAACCCGGTCAGGACATGACGTCCTGGCTGATGGCACATCCCGCGGACCTCACCGACGAGGAGATGATCCACACCCTCGTGGTGCTGATGGGCGCCGGCACCGAGCCCCAGCAGAACCTGATCGCGAACAGCCTGCGGCTCCTGCTGTCCGACGAACGGTTCGCGGGCGATCTGTCCGGCGGCAGCCTCCCGGTGGAGGACGCCCTCGACGAGGTGCTGTGGACCGATCCGCCGATCGCCAACTACGCCGTGCACTATCCGCTGCACGACGTCGTGTACGAGGGAGCGGTGCTGCGCGCGGGCGATCCGCTGGTCGTCAGTCTCGCCGCGGCCAACACCGATCCCGCCTTGACGGCCGATCAGCGGGCGGGCAACCGGGCCCACTTGGCGTGGAGCGCGGGACCCCACAACTGCCCGGCGCAGAGCCCGGCCCGGCTGATCGCGACGGCCGCGGTGGAGAAGCTCCTCGACCGCCTCCCCGATGTCGAACTGGGTTTGCCGGTGGGGGAGTTGTCCTGGCGGCCCGGCCCGTTCCACCGCGCGCTGGCGGCGCTGCCCGTCCGTTTCCCGCCCACCACGACGGTCCAACGGCCCGAAGGCGAGCGGCAGTCGTACGCGAGCCCCCTCCCGGCTCTCGTGACCGAGCCCCCCGCCCCGGAGCCCGACCGCCCGCGAAGCGGCTGGACCCGACTCCTGTCCTGGTGGCGCGGCGAGTGAGCGCCCGCTTCTAGAGAATCCGGGCGGGCAGGGTGCGGTGGCCGTTGGAGATGAAGGAGTCCACCGGCTCCAGATCCGATGCCGGTGCGGCGAGTCGGAGGTCGGGGAAACGGTCGAAGAGGGCGGGGAGGGCGATGCGGGCCTCCAGGCGGCCCAGCGGGGCGCCGAGGCAGCGGTGGACACCGTGTCCGAAGGCGAGGTGCTCCTTGTCCGCCCGAGTCACGTCGAAGAGGTCGGCGTCCTTGCCGTGGCGCTCGGGATCGCGTCCGGCGGCGGCGTACGCGGCGAGGATCGCCTCGCCCCGGCCGATCACCGTGCCGTCCGGACCGCCCAGTTCGGCGAGGTCGAGGTCCTCCACGGCGTAGCGCAGCGGCAGGCTCGCGACGGGCGCCTCGACCCGCAGGGTCTCCTCGATCAGGTCGTCCCAGGTGGCGCGTCCGGCGCGGAGGTGTGCGAGCTGCTCGGGGTGGGTGAGCAGGGCGTGCACGGCGTTGTCGATGAGGTTGACCGTGGTCTCGTGACCGGCGCTGACCATCAGGACCAGCGTGTCGAGCAGCTCCTGCTCGCTCAGCCGGCCGTCGCCCTCGTCGCGGGACGCGATGAGGCCGGAGGTCAGGTCGTCGCCGGGCGACTCCCGCTTCTCGGCGACCAGTTCACCCAGTACGGCGTACAGCCTGGCGTAGTTGCCCGTCACCTCCTCGGGCTGCGCGGAGGTGTGGAAGATGCTGTCCACCAGGTCCCTGAGGTCCGCCCGCTTGTCCTCGGGCAGTCCGAAGAGTTCGCTGATCACCTGGATGGGGATCGGATAGCAGAACTCCTCGCGCAGGTCGACGACTTCGCCGTGCTCGCCGGCCTTGGCGATGCGGTCGAGGAGGCCGGAGGTTATCTCCTCGATCCGGGGTTGCAGCGCGGCCGTGCGGCGGGCCGTGAACGCCGTGGAGACGAGGGTCCGCAGCCGCCTGTGGTCGCCGCCGTACGCGGTGAACATGTTCTGCACCGCGACCCAGGTGAACAGCGGCCACTCGGGGGAGATCTCCCCGTTGATCCAGGCGGGCCAGTGCCGGCGCGGGTCCTTGGACACCCGTGGGTCCAGGAGCAGCCGTTTGAGCAGCTCGGGGCTGCTGACCGCCCAGGCCTCGACGCCACCGGGCAGGGCGACACGGGTCGCCGGCCCGCGCGCGCGGATGCGGGCCGCTTCCGCGTGGATGTCACGGCCCGTCGCGTCCACCACCAAGGGGCTCGGGCTGCCCGTCAAGGGACTCGGGGTTCCCATCGGAAGCCTCCCTGGCGCTCGGACGTCGGTACGGCGCGTCACGCTACGCGAGGGTGGCGTTCCCCGACGCGGCCGTCGGGCGTCCACTGCGTGCGAGGGCAAATTCCCTGCGCGTACCAGCAAGTCGGAGGACAGTCCGTCTCCTGGAGTCGTACCGTCACAGCTCCCGCCCCGGCCGCCCATTGCCCTGAGCTCGGCCGGGGCGGGCCCCTTCCGTTTCGCCTTCCCTACGCCTCGGTCGCCATCTGCTGCCGGCGGCGCCTGCGCAGCAGACGCCGCTTGCGCGGCTCCTGGTGGGGAAGCCAGCCGAAGGCCAGGCAGCTGCCGGTCGCTCCGAGGAGGAGGCCGATGAAGAAGCCGCCGAGGTTGGAGGTGAGCCAGGTGCCGAGGGAGAGGAGGATGCCGAGCAGGGAGTAGAAGAGGCGCTGCGTCGGGTTGAAGAGGATCAGCAGACCGCACAGGATCATGACCGTCGGCAGCAGATAGCCCGCCATGCCCTGCATCCCGATGTGCATGACGACCTTCAGGGACGCCTTCTCGGTGAGGAGGATCTCCGCCCCGCCCAGGGTGAGCAGCAGCCCGCCCCAGAAGGGGCGGTCCGCACGCCACCGCCGGAAGCCGGACCGCAGATCCCGGACGGCCGGCATCAGCAGCCCGAGTCGCTGAAGCGGAGCTTGAGACCGGGGAGCTTGAACACCGCCGCCGTGGTGGCGTAGTTGGTCTGCCGCAGGTTCCCGATGTGGACGGTGTCGGCCTGCTGGCTGAAGACGCCCTTGTTCCCCTGGACCCCGGCCTTGTCGAGCGTGCTCGCGTCGTTGCCGATCTCGATGTTGTTGAAGGCCGCGTCGCCCGACAGCTCGGTCGAGTCGGTCGTCAGATTGGTCGCCTGCACCTTGTCCGTGCCGCCGCCCGCGGTGATGACCAGGTTCGTGCCGCCCAGGTCGACGCTCTGGCACAGCTTGGTGAGTGTCGCGTTCTTGATCGCGGAGGTGATGACGAGGACCTGGCCGCCGGTGTCGCCGGCGTTCGGGCTGCCGTCGGCCATGTTGTCGAGGTTCCCGAACTGCTCGAAGCCGGTGCCGTTGAGTTCGGTGGCCGTGACGGTGAACGGCATGCCGGAGATGGCGAACTGCACCCCCAGAGCGCCCTGGGCGGTGAGGATCATCAGTCCCGCGGCGACCGCGGTGGCAGGCACCGCCATCACCGCGGCGCGGCGCAGGCGGACCCGCCCGCGTCTGCCGGAACCGCTTTCGTTCTCGGGGGTCGAATCGGTGGACGCCGTGGCGTCCGAGGACGAGGCCATGTTCTGCTCCCTGGACATAGTCATGCAGGTGGGGCTTCAACGGGCACGTTGTCCTGGCGCGGACAGCGGCTGCCGCGCACGCCTCCTCACAACTCCCGGCGGTCGTAAGGGCTTTCTCGTTACGCAGCAGTAGCCGACGTGGAAGTTACCGGGGGTTACATTCGTGGGTCAAGAGACTTGTGGCAAAGGGATGTTGATTGTGTGCCAACTGTGGAGGCCCGGCCGCGCCGACCTCGCACTCGGTCCCGCGACGAGCTCGTGGCCGGTCGGCCACGGCCTCGTTCTTGGGGCCGCGTTGACCTTCAACTTCCCTACTGCGCCTTGACGTTGACCATTCATCAGGTCTAGAACTCTGCATGGTTTCCCTTGGATCCGTGGCGCCGGATCCGATGCGCGGCACGTACGCCACCTCCTGGACCCCCCGCTCCTCGCGGGGTGGCCGTGGCATGTCTGAACGTGCGGTGCGCTCCAACGCCGAAACCACCTCCCCCCGCGGCACCGGCACGGCACTTTCCCCCCCTGAGCCGTGTCCGGTCGCCCGGCTTCCGCTGCCGGTCCGTGACGTAAGGAGAAGGCGTCACGGACCGGCAGCGGTCCGCCGTGACGGCATGTCCGCGACGGCCTCGTACCCACCCGCACCCCCGTCTGAGAAAGAGGCACCCCCATGCGCACTCGATCCCTGCTCGCCCTCCTCGGTACCGCCGCCGCGCTCTCGGTCTCCGCGATCGCCCCCGCCTCCGCGGACGACACCCCCGTGCTCACCGCCGGCGGAGTCGCCGTCGCCACCGGTGACGTCCTCACCGCTTCACTGGCGAGCGGCACCGCCGCCACGCTCTACTCCAGCGCGACCGGCACGAGCGGTGTCTCCTGTGCCGCGTCGACCTTCACCGCCTCCGTCACCGACAACCCGACGGCCCCCAGCGCGGCCACCGAGTCCCTCAGCGCCCACACCTTCGGCAGTTGCACCAGCAATGTCATCGGCGTGCTCGGCGTCACCAGCGTCACGGTCAACAACCTCCCGTACACCACCACGGTCGCCTCCGACGGCACGGTCACCGTGACCCCGGCCGCCGGCTCCACCATCCAGACCACCGTCGTGCTGCGCACCCTGCTCGGCAGCATCAACTGCGTCTACCAGGCGCCCAGCCTGACCGGCACGGCGAGCAACACCGACAACAGCATCACCTTCACCAACCAGGCGTTCGCGAAGTCCTCGGGCTCGTCGCTCTGCTTCAGCAGCGGCTACTTCACCGCGAAGTACGCACCCGTCTCCGACACCACCCAGTCGGGCAGCCCGGCGGTCACCGTCAACTGACCCGTCCCGGAAGCCCGGTCACCGACGGCGTCGCAGCGTGATGGCGACGCCCGCGGTGAGCAGGAACGCGACCGCTCCCCCCGCCCCGGCGACGAGGGGGAGCGTGTTGCTGCCGCCGGACGAGCTGTCCGCGGCGGGCGTCAGATGGTCGGGCGCGGTCACCTCCGTCGTCGCCGCGGTGGTCTCCGGGGCGGGCGACGGTGACCGGTCGGCGGGAGTGGCCGTGGTCGCGGTCGGCTCCTGGCTCCGCTGAGCCGTCCGGTTCGCCGTCGGTGTCGTACGCGCGGGGGACGAGGTCGTCGGCGCGGCGGCCCCACCGCCGCTCGCGGCCGGGAATACCACGTCCGAGCACGAGTAGTACGTGTCGCTCGTGCTCGTGTTCTGCCAGATCGTGTACAGCATCTGCCGGCCGGTCCGGTCGGAGGGCAGCGTGGCCTTGATCCGGTAGGCGCCGTTCACCAGCGCCGGATCGGTGGCGGTGGCGAACGGCTTCGTCGGCAGATCGGACCACTTGAGAGGCTTGGTCGGGTCGTACCCGGGCTTGGACAGATACAGCTTGAAGGTCCCCGTGTGCGGAATCGTCGAACTGTAGGAGAGCGTGAAGGTCGCGCCCGGCGTCATCCGCGTGGAGGGCCAGTCGGCGCGGGCCAGGTTCAGCCCCTTGTAGGCGGGCAGACCCCCGCTGCACAGCTGCCCGTCCGGGATCACCTGACGGTCCCTGCCGCCCACACCGGCGACCCGGAGGTTGTCCCAGGCGGTGAAGGGCGCGCCGTTCGCCGCGATCGCCGCCCTGCAGGCCGCCGTACCGGTGTTGCTGCCGCCTTCCGGCGAACAGGCCACCACCCGGCTGACCGGATCCGTCGGCGCGCCGTGCGCCTGGGCCGGACCGGCGACCCACGTCAGGAGAAGCAGCGGGGCCGCCACGGCGACAGCGGCCGCGGTGGCGGTGCGGTGTGCGGTCATCCGGTGGGTCTCCTCGCGGGGTGGGGTCGGCGGGTGCGGCCGTACGGCATCGCGCGCAGGCGTGGCCGCACCGTGAAGTACGGGGGCACAGGGCCGTGCGTTCAGATGCGCGAGCCAGGTGAAACCGGGCACTCCCGGCCAACAGGGAGCCCTTGAGGGGCGGTTACCGGCCAGATCGAGGGTTTCCCCTGTATCCGTATTACCTGGGCTTTGCCTATCGTTCGGGCACAGCCGACCCACAGGCAACCCCTGACAGGTCGCTCGCGACGTACGGCCGGCCCCCGCGCCGCTTCTGGACTGCACCCCCCGCCGCTTCGACGACGAAGCGATTCGACCGCTGCTCCGCCGCGCCCTTCACCGCCCGGAGCCGGCCACGAAAGGCAAGCCCTTGCGTCCCGCCCCCTCACGAGAAGTCCGACGGAAGCTGATATCCGTCGCCGCGGTCTCCGCGGCCCTGCTGGCCGGAATGACCACCACGGTCGCCGCCGCCCAGCCGTCCACCGCGACCGCCGCCACCGGCAAGGCGGCGGTCACCCCGGCGGCGCAGGCCGCCGCACAGGCCGTCGCCGCTCCCGCCGAGCGCCTCATCGTCGGCTACAAGTCCGGCGCCGCCGAGGCCACCTCCAACTCCGCCGCCTCCGCCGACGCCGAGACCAAGGGCAAGAAGGCGGGCGAGAACCTCGACTTCACCCGCCGCCTCGGCACCGGCGCGGCCCTCGTCGGCCTCGGCGACAGGCTCGGTACGAAGGACGTCGCCGACGTCATCGCGCAGTACCGCGCCGACCCGCAGGTCGCCTACGCCGTACCGGACCGCCTGAACACGCCCCAGGCCGACCCGAACGACACCGAGTACACCAAGCAGTGGGACCTGTACGAGGCCAAGGCGGGCATGAACGTCCCCGGTGCCTGGTCCACCTCCACCGGCAGCGGGGTGACGGTCGCCGTCATCGACACCGGTTACGTGGCGCACTCCGACGTCGCCGCGAACATCGTCGCCGGATACGACTTCATCTCCGACACGGCGGTCTCGGTCGACGGCGACGGACGCGACAGCAACCCGGCCGACCCGGGCGACCACTACGCGGCGAACGAGTGCGGTTCCGGCATCCCGGCGAGCGACTCCTCCTGGCATGGCACGCACGTGGCGGGCACCATCGCCGCGGTCACGAACAACAACAAGGGCATCGCGGGCATCGCCTACGGCGCGAAGATCTCCCCGCTGCGCGTCCTCGGCAAGTGCGGCGGCTACGACTCCGACATCATCGACGCCATCACCTGGGCCTCGGGCGGCACCGTCTCCGGCGTCCCGGCCAACGCCAACGTCGCCAAGGTCATCAACATGAGCCTCGGCGGCAGCGGCGCCTGCACCTCGGCCACCCAGAGCGCCATCACCGCCGCCGTGAACCGCGGCACCACGGTCGTCGTCGCGGCGGGCAACGACAACGACAACGCCGCCGGCTACTCCCCGGCGAGCTGCAACAACGTCATCACCGTCGCCGCGACCGGCCGCAGCGGCTCCCGAGCCTCCTACTCCAACTACGGCTCGATCGTCGACATCTCGGCCCCCGGCGGCGACATGAGCACCGCCACCGCCAACGGCATCTACTCCACGCTGAACTCCGGAACGACGACCCCCTCCTCGGAGTCGTACGCGTACTACCAGGGCACGAGCATGGCCACCCCGCACATCGTGGGCCTGGTCGCGCTCATGAAGTCGGCGAACCCCTCGCTCACCCCGGCCCAGATCGAGACGGCCATCAAGAACAACGCCCGTGCCCTGCCCGGCACCTGCTCCGGCGGCTGCGGCGCGGGCCTCGCGGACGCGACGAAGACCGTGCAGGCCGTGAGCGGTGCGACCACCGGCACGACCTTCTCCAACACCACCGCCCTCTCGATCCCGGACAACGGGTCGGCCGTCGAGTCCTCGATCGCCGTCGGCGGCCGCACCGGCAACGCGCCCTCCGCCCTCCAGGTCGGCGTCGACATCACCCACACCTACCGCGGCGACCTGGTGATCGACCTGGTCGCCCCGGACGGCTCGACGTACCGCCTGAAGTCCTCCAGCAGCTCGGACTCCGCGGACAACGTCAACACCACCTACACGGTCGACGCGTCCAGTGAGACCGCGAACGGCACATGGAAACTCCGCGTCCAGGACGTGGCCGCGTCGGACACCGGCAAGCTCAACAGCTGGAAACTGACCCTCTGAGCGCGGCCCACGGGGGGAGGGGCGGCCCACGCGCGGCGTGGGCCGCCCCTTTCGGCTCGGCCGGTACCGTGAGCCACATGTCAGAACCCGCCGACGCGCCCGTGATCCTCAGCGACGAGCCGGGCTCGTTCCCCTGGAGCGTGCTGGCCGAGCGGCATCCGGCCCTCATCCGGAAGGTGCGGGACGCCTTCCCGTACGGCCCCGCGCAGCACCGCGCGCTCGACGCCCTGCTGAAGAACGCCACCGAGGACGTCATCGAACCGCTCGGCGAGCGGGCCGCGGACCGTGAACAGTGGGAGCGGTGGGGCGGCGCGGAGTACTTCGGCCGCTCCTGGTTCGATGTGCCCTTCCTCTGGTCCGAGAGCTACTTCTACCGCCAACTCCTCGAAGCCGTCGGCTACTTCACTCCCGGCGCCTGGAAGGGCATCGACCCCTTCCGCCCTTTCAAACTCGCGGAACTCGACACCCCGGAGGCGGACGAGGAACTCGCCGCGCTCGACCCGCTCACCGAGCGGCCGGTCGAGGAGCGGGAGGAGGCGCTGCTGCACGGCTCGCTGTGGGGCAACCGCGCGGACCTCGGCTTCCGTCTCGCCGCCGCGGACGGGGAATCGGACGTCGTCGCCCAACTGGTCGCCAACGACGGTGAGTCGCTGCGTTCCCTGTTCGCGGGCGGCACCCTCTGCCTGGTCGCGGACAACTCCGGCCGGGAACTCATCCCCGATCTGCTCCTGATCGACCATCTGCTCCACCACCGCCGCGTCGGGCGGGCGCTCCTGCACGTGAAGCCGTACCCGTACTACGTCTCGGACGCCACGACCGCCGACGTGGTCGACGCCCTGCGTCACCTCACCGGCGCGAAGGGGGCGGCGGCCGAGTCCGGCCACCGGCTGTGGGCGGCCATGGGCGACGGTCGCCTCACCGTCCGGGCCCACCCCTTCTCCTGTGCCCCGCTGCCGTACGCCGACATGCCCGACGACCTGCGCCGTGAGTTCGCCGAGGCCGACGTGACCCTCGTGAAGGGCGACCTGAACTACCGCCGTCTGGTCGGCGACCGGCGCTACCCCGCCACCACCCCCTTCGCGGAGCCCACCGCGTACTTCCCGGGCCCGGTCGCCGCCCTGCGCACCCTCAAGTCCGATGTGATCGTCGGCCTGGACGCCCGCACGGAGGCCGCCCTCGACGCGGCCGAGGGCGGACGCTGGCGCACGAGCGGTACACACGCCCTGATCCAGGTGCGGGCCTGAGGGCCAAGCGGCCACCAGCCGTGTAGCGCGATCACCTTGTGGGCGCCGCCGTGCACATCACTTGCCTCGAAAAGGGGTAAATTCACGCGATGGTGTGATCATGTCCCGCCCGGCGGATGCCCCCGGAAGGCCCTGGGTAGGGCCCGGCCATGACGCAGCCGTTCGAACTCCCGCACTTCTACATGCCGTATCCCGCGCGGCTGAACCCGCACCTCGACGAGGCGCGCGCCCACACGGTCGAATGGGCCCGTGGGATGGGCATGTTGGAGGGCTCCGGCATCTGGGAACAGTCCGACCTCGACGCGCACGACTACGGGCTGCTCTGTGCGTACACCCACCCCGACTGCGACGGCCCGGCACTCTCGCTCATCACCGACTGGTACGTGTGGGTCTTCTTCTTCGACGACCACTTCCTGGAGACCTTCAAACGCACCCAGGACCGCGACGGCGGCAAGGCCTACCTGGACCGGCTGCCCCTCTTCATGCCGCTGGACCTCTCGACCCCCGTACCGGAGCCGGAGAATCCGGTCGAGGCCGGGCTCGCCGACCTCTGGGCGCGCACGGTGCCCTCGATGTCGGTGGACTGGCGGGGGCGGTTCGCGGTGTCCACGGAGCACCTGCTCAACGAGTCGATGTGGGAGCTCTCCAACATCAACGAGGGGCGGATCGCCAACCCCGTCGAGTACATCGAGATGCGCCGCAAGGTGGGCGGCGCCCCCTGGTCGGCGGGGCTCGTGGAGTACGCGACGGCCGAGGTGCCCGCCTCCGTCGCGGCGACGCGCCCGCTGCGGGTGCTGATGGAGACGTTCTCCGACGGGGTCCATCTGCGCAACGACCTGTTCTCCTACCAGCGTGAGGTCGAGGAGGAGGGCGAGCTCAGCAACGGCATCCTCGTCCTGGAGACCTTCTTCGGCTGCACCACCCAGGAGGCCGCCGAGACCGTCAACGACATCCTCACCTCACGCCTGCACCAGTTCGAGCACACGGCCCTCACCGAAGTGCCCGCACTCGCCGCGGAGAAGGGGCTCACCCCGGACCAGGCCGCCGCCGTCGCCGCGTACACCCAGGGGCTCCAGGACTGGCAGTCGGGCGGCCACGAGTGGCACCTGCGCTCCAGCCGCTACATGAACGAGGGGGCGGTGGAGGGCAGCCGGCCGCTCGGCAGCGCCCGGTTCGGCACCTCGGCCGTCGACGTCGGCGCCCTGCTCTCCGCGGCCGGGGCGCAGCGGCTGCGCAGGTACACCCACGTCCCGTACCAGAAGGTCGGCCCGTCCCTGCTCCCCGACTTCTACATGCCCTTCGAGCCGGCCCTCAGCCCCCACCTGGACGGCGCCCGCGACCGCCTCACCGGCTGGATGTACGAGAAGGGCATGCTCCAGGAGGGCGTCTGGGACGAGGACAAGCTGGACGCGTACGACCTTCCGCTGTGCGCCGCGGGCATCCACCCGGACGCGACCGCGCAGGCCCTCGACCTCGGCTCGCGGTGGCTGGCCTGGGGGACGTACGGCGACGACTACTACCCGCTGGTCTTCGGACACCGCCGCGACCTGGCGGCGGCCAAGACGACCACCGAACGCCTCTCGGCCTGCATGCCCATCGACGGCGAGCCGACCCCGGTCCCGGCCAACGCCATGGAGCACGGCCTCCTCGACCTGTGGGAGCGCACGGCGGCGAAGATGACGCCGGACGAGCGGCGCAAGCTGCGCGGTGACGTGGACAAGATGACGGAGAGCTGGGTGTGGGAGCTGTCGAACCAGCTCCAGCACCGCATCCCCGACCCGGTCGACTACCTGGAGATGCGCCGCGCCACCTTCGGCTCCGACCTCACCCTGAACCTGTGCCGCCTGGGCCACGGCCCCAAGGTCCCGCCCGAGGTGTACCGGAGCGGTCCCGTCCGGTCGTTGGAGAACGCCGCCATCGACTACGCGATGCTGATCAACGACGTCTTCTCGTACCAGAAGGAGATCGAGTACGAGGGCGAGGTCCACAACGCCATCCTCGTCGTGCAGAACTTCTTCGGCTGCGACTACCCGACCGGCCTCGGCATCATCCACGACCTGATGACCCAGCGCATGCAGCAGTTCCAGCACGTCGCCGCCCATGAACTGCCCGTTCTGTACGAGGACTTCAAGCTCTCGCCGGAGGTGCGCGGCATCATGGACGGCTATGTGGTGCAACTCGAGAACTGGCTGTCCGGAATCCTGAAGTGGCACCAGGACTGCCACCGTTACGGCGCCGAGGACCTGGCCCGCCGGGCCCACGGCTTCCTGCCGGACCGGGCCCCCGCGGTCCCGTTTCCCGGGACGGGGGTCGGGACCGTGCCGGTGCCGGTGCTCAGTCCCCAGGACATGGCGGAGACGGAATCCCCGCCGGACCTCACTCCCCGGACCGCGGCGGGCGCCACCCCGTTGTTCACTCTGCCGAAGGGGGTGGGAGCCGCCGCGGAGTTCAGCCTGCCGAAGGCTGAGGCGGCGTCGGCTCCGCACTGAGGTCGGCATCGGGGTTCGCACCGGTGTCCGTGTGGATGTCTGTACTGATCTTCGTATGGGTGTCCGTATAGGTATCCGTATGGGTGTCGGTCGTACCGGCGAGGTGCCGCTCCACGTTCGCCCTGGCCGTCCCGGAGAGTCTCGCCAGGAGCTCCCCGGCGGCCACGGTGACGGCCCGGACCTCGTCGGCGAGCGCCGTGTCGGTGGCCGCGGTCCGGGCGATCGCGTAGTGCTCCTCGACGATGTACGCGCCCAGGTTGGTGCGCTGCCAGTGCCCCAGCGAGTTGTCGCTCCCGCTCCCGCTGTCGCTGTCGCCGATGCAGGCGCCGCCGTCCGGCTCGGCGAGGGTGTCCCGCAGTGAGGTCAACGTGCGTATCGCCGCGCCGAACCGGCCCTCCTCCCGCTCCAGCCGGGCGAGCCTGAGGAGGGCCGAGACGCGGTCCCAGGCCCTGGTCTGCAGGGGCACGTACATCCGCTGGGCGCGCAGCGCCTGAAAGGTGTCGCCCAACTGCTCGAACTCGTGGACGAGCGGGCTCAGTTGGGAGGCATCGCGGCGCTCCATGGCCTTGCTGTCCCGCGCGTCGCGGTACGCCCGGAAGTCGATGTCGCCCAACCGCCGGATCAGCGCGGCGCGGGCGAGCTCGACCAGACCCTGTTCGTGGGCGAGGCCGGTCCAGGTGAACAGCGGCTCGTCGGCGGGGTCGGTACCGAAGAGCGAGTCGTCCAGGCCGTGCGCCCAGCTCCGCAGCTCGGCCGGATCAGCGCCCGGCTCGGGCATCCCGCCGAGTCCGCACCAGGTGTCGAAGTCCGTCTCACGGACCTCGTACAGCAGCGGCAGATCCTCCGCGTGTCCGTGCAGGCCCACCAGGACGGCGGCGAGCCGCAGTTCGTCGGTCATCGACGCCTCGGCCTCGTGCCTCAGCAGATGCCGCAGCAGCGGCAGATCGCCCTCGCGCCGGTCGAACTGGGCGGCGCGCAGCGCGAGCGCCCGGCGCGCCCGGTCCCCGGCCACCTCGTCCCACGCCGAGCCCTCGCGCAGCAGTGTGAGGTCGGTACGGCCCCGCGCGAGGACCGCCTCCCACAGTGGGGGACGGGGGTGGCGGTCGAGGAGGTCGTGCGCGCCGCCCTCCTCCGCGTTCAGGAGGAGGAAGTCGGGCTCGGTGCGCAGCAGGGCCGCGTGCAGCTGGCCGATGAGCTCGACGGACGAGCGCTCGGGCAGGCCGAGGCCGGCCCGCAGCTCGGTCCGCTCGTCGTCGATCCCGTGGTACTCCCGGATCTCCTCCTCCGTCTCGGCGACCGCCGCGCGGATCTTCTCCTCGCCGTCGGCCGGCGCGAGCCCCAGGTAGTCGTGCCAGCCGGGCAGCCCGACCAGCACCTCCAACGCCTCGTCGACGCTGTTGCCGATGATTCCGGCGGAGCCCTCGGAGTCCGCGTACAGCACGGAGCCGTCCCCGCACACGAAATACGTGCCGCCCGTGTCGTCCCCCGCCACCGCCTCCAGCGGACCGCCCGAGGCGAGCCGGACGGCCTCGCCGTGGTCGGCCCGGGCCAGGTCGAAGTTGAAGGGGAACGCGGCCAGTTCGGCCAGGCGAGGCTGCTCCCGGAGCAGCCGCAGGGCGTGATCGCTCATGCCGCCGAACGTAACAGCCGGCACTGACAAACGGCTCCGTCCGTCACGCAGGCTGACGCCGTCCGCCGACCGCGCCGACCTCGTCGGCCCCGCCGACCGCGCCGAGTTCCCGGAGCTCCCCGACGGCCGCGTGTGCCACGGCGGCCCGTGCCAGCGCCCGCACGATCGGGTGCGGGCGTGAGCCGTCCCCGTACTGCTCCGGCTGGAAGAGGGTGCCCAGGAAGAAGGGGTGGCCCGGGAGTTCGACGATCCGTACGTTTCCGTCCTCGTCGTGGCCGCTGAAGCGCAGGCCGTGGGCGCGCAGGGTGTCGAGGTGGCGGGTGGGGCCGTACGCGCAGAAATAGCGCTCGACCGTCCGCTCGGCGCCCATCACGGAGTGGGCGAGCGAACCCGGTTCGATGGTGACGGCGGCCTCGTGGCCCAGGAGGGAACAGGCGAGCGGTTCGATGAGGAGGTCATCGGCGTCGGGGTCCTGCTCGGCGTGCGCGACACGGGTGAGCCCGCAGACGTCGCGCGCGAACTCCAGCAGCGCGTGCTGGAATCCGCCGCATGTCCCCAGGAACGGGATGCCCTCCTTGCGCGCGGTGCGGATCGCGGTGAGGGTCCCCGCCTCGCTGCGGTACGGGCTGCCGGGCAGCACCCACACCGCGTCGAAGCCGCGCACCGCGGCCGGGTCCTCGGCGTCCTCGGTCGGGACCCAGTAGGCGTCGAGGACGAGGCGGTCGCGGGTGGCCAGGGCGTCCAGGAGAAGGGGGACGCGGGTGTGGGCGAGGACGTTCGGGGAGCGGTCGCCCACGAGGGCGAGGCGAGCGGTCTGCGCCGCGATGTTCGTCATGTCCTCATCGTCGGCGGCCCCGCTCGTTCACGTCCAACGATGATTACTGCACCTTCGATAAGCAACGCTGATGGGGGTGCTGAGGAGATACAGGTCCCGTACGGGATCCTGGAGCGCATGGATCCGCATCTCCTGCGCACATACGTCACCGTGGCCCGCGTCGCCTCCTTCTCGGAGGCAGCACGGGAACTCGGCTACACCCAGTCCGCGGTGTCCCAGCACATCGCCGCGCTGGAGCAGGACCTCGGCGCGCCCCTGCTGACCCGGCGCCCCGTGGCACCGACGGCGGCGGGCGAGCGGCTCCTCGAACACGCCGGGCCGCTGCTGCTGCGCCTGGACGCGGCCCGCGCGGACGTCGTACGGATGGTGGGCGCGCCCGAGCACGGGCTGACGCTCGCGGCGACATCGACGGCGCTCGGTTCGCGCACGCTCGCGGCGCTGCCCGCCGCCGGGGTGACCCTGCGGGTACTGGCCCGCGAGGAGATCCCCGCCGCCGTCGCGCAGGGCGGGGCGGAGCTGGGCCTGGTGGACGGACTGACGGCGCCCAACGACCCCTTGCGGCATCCTGACGTGGCCCCGCTGACCACGTACGGCGTCGGCGAGGAACCCGTCTGCGTGCTGCTGCCCGAGACGCATCCGCTCGCCCGGCGGGACGGGCTGCGCCTCGCCGATCTCGTCGACGCCCGCTGGCTGGACGCCCCCGACGCGGGACTGCCCCTGGCCCACCTCCGCCGGGCGAACGGCAGCGGGGGCTTCCGACCGGCCCTGCGGTACGAGGGCACCGACGTGCGCACCCTCGCCGCCCTGGCCGCCGCCGGGCACGGTCTCACGCTGCTGCCGCGGGCCGCGGCCACCGGCGTCCCCGGGGCGGTGGCCGTGCCGCTCGTGGCGCCGCGCCTGGTGCACCGGACGGAACTGGTGCACAGCGGGTCGCCGCGCGGAGCCGCCGCGGCCGTGGTGGACAAACTTCTCGAACGTGTTTGACAGTCTCACTCGTTCGTGAATCGTCGTGCGCCGGAGCGCAGGGTAGAGCAAGAGCCGGGGGGCGGTCCGTAGAGCATCTGCCGGAGGCGATCCATGGAACAGGCCGCACTGCGTCCCAAGCCGATGCCCGGTCAGGATCCGGGCGGTGACCGGAGTTCGACCGGCACCACCAAGCGCCCGCACGCCGCGCGACGGCGTGGCAGGCGGCTGATGTCCCTGCTCTTCGGTCTCCTCGTCGCGACCGTGCTGGTCCTGTCGGGCGTCGGCATCGGGACCGTCGGCGCCACGGTGATCGGTATGAGCAGGCTGGCGGACTTCCAGAAGCGGGCGGGGGCGGTGCAGGGGCCGTCCGGCCGGCCGTCCGGGCCCGGGCAGGCATCCGCCGCACCGCAGGCCGGTGGCACCAAGTCGGCGCCCGGCGGCGGGAGTCCGGTCACTTCGACGGCACCGGAGCCCGCGCCCGGGAAGGCCGCGCTCGGCATCGAGGCCGTCGACGCCCCCGACGGCGGGGGCGCGCTCGTCGTCGGTGTGCACATCCCCGGCCCGGGCCACACCGCGGGCCTGGTCCGCGGTGACACCCTGATCGCCTTCGGCGGGGCACGGCTCGGCTCGGCCGCCGACCTCGCGCGGGCGGTCTCGGCCGCGGACCCCGGGACCACGGTCACGCTCGGCGTGCGCCACGCGAACGGCAACCACCAACAACTGTCCACGGTCCCGGGCATCGTGACCTGACGCCGACGAAACGGTCAGGCGGTCCTGAAGTGGCTGGTCAGCCGCCCGTCGTCGGCCAGTACATGAAACGCGAAGCCAGGGGGCGCGTTCCGGTCGGCGGCCCCCTCGCCCTCCCAGGGCAGCCGCAGCGTCCAGGTCACCCCGGGACCGACGACGAGCGGCCGCCCGGCGAAGGCGGTCGCGGCGGGCGTGTGCGCGTGCCCGGTGATCAGCCCGACGACCTCGGGCCTGCGCTCCAACAGCGTGGCCAGGGAAGCCGGCCGGCGTAGCTGGTAGGCGTCCGGGTGGGGGTACCTCCCACGCCCTTAAGGCAGTGGGGGAGGATGGTGCAGCGCCACGGGCGGATGGTGGAAGGCGAGCAACGCCGGAACGGCTCCGTCCAGTTCGTCGAGCGTCGTCTCGATCCAGGCGTACGTCTCCTCGTCCAGCTCTCCTTCGTCCTGGCCCGGAATGCTGGAGTCGCACATCAGGACGGCGGCGTCGTCGAAGACGTGGACGCGGTTGACCGGCCCCTCGGACGCGGGCTGCCCGAGCAGGGCCTTGCGGTAGGCCGCGCGGCTGTCGTGGTTGCCCGGGCAGGTGAGTACGGGGAAAGGGGGCTCCCCGTCGCGCAGCCCGAGCAGACGCGCCGCCTCCTCGTACTCCGCCTCCGTGCCGTGGTCCGCGATGTCGCCGGTCACCAGCAGGGCGTCCACCCGCCCCGGCAGCTCCCACAGCCGGTCCCGCACCCGCTCGGCTCGCTCCGTCGCGCGCCGGGTGCCGTCGAGATGCAGATCGCTGATGTGTGCCAGTACGAGCATGGCCCGAGGCCTCCCCCTGGAAGTTAATGGGACATCCACATCCAACCATTAGCACTAATGGACTGGCAACGATCAACCGTTAGTTGAGCTCCCGGACCGACGCCATGGCCGCAACCGGCTCGCGTCCGCATCGGCGAACGGGCAGGATGCTGCCCGTAGCCCCTGGGGAAACTCCGGACAGACGGAGGCATGGATGACCGGCACGCCCGCGCGCTTCACCGCCGGTGAACCCGCGCCCTTCACCGCCGGTGACTACGAGGCCCGTATGCGGCGCGCGGCCGAGGCCGCCGCGGACGCGGGACTCGACGGCGTCCTGATCGCTCCCGGGCCCGATCTGGTGTGGCTGACGGGCTACCGGCCCGTGGAGACCGAACGCCTCACCCTGCTGGTGCTCAGGGCCGGGCAGGACCCCGTGCTGGTCGTGCCGACCCTGGAGGCCCCGGACGCGGCAGCGGCGGCCCCCATGCTGACCCTGCGCGACTGGACCGACGGCAAGGACCCGTACGAGGCGGCCGCGTCCCTGGTCGGGAGCGACGGCCGCTTCGGCGTCAGCGACAACTCCTGGGCCCTGCATCTGCTCGGCCTCCAGCGGCGGCTGCCGGACACGCGGTACGTGGCACTCACCGAAGCCCTGCCGATGCTGAGGGCGGTCAAGGACGCGGCGGAGGTGGCGCGGTTGGCGGAGGCCGGGGCGGCCGCGGACGCCGCGTACGAGGAGATCCGGAAGGTGCCCTTCGCGGGGCGCAGGGAGGCGGACGTCGCCGCCGACCTCGCCGAGCTGCTGCGGCATTTCGGGCACTCCCAGGTCGACTTCACCATCGTCGCCTCGGGCCCGAACGGCGCCAACCCGCACCACGAGGCGGGCGAGCGCGTCATCGAGCGCGGCGACATGGTCGTCCTCGACTTCGGCGGTCTCAAGCACGGCTACGGCTCCGACACCTCCCGCACGGTCCACGTCGGCGAGCCGGACCTCGAGGAGCGCCGGGTGCACGACGTCGTGCGCGCCGCCCAGGAGGCGGGCGTCGCGGCGGTCCGGCCGGGGGCCGCCTGCCAGGACGTCGACCGGGCGGCCCGCGCCGTCATCACCGAGGCGGGATACGGCGAGTTCTTCATCCACCGCACCGGGCACGGCATCGGCGTCACCACCCACGAACCGCCGTACATGATCGAGGGCGAGGAACTGCCCCTCGTGCCCGGGATGTGCTTCTCCGTGGAGCCCGGCATCTATCTGCCCGGCCGCTTCGGGGTGCGCATCGAGGACATCGTGACGGTGACCGAGGAGGGCGGATGGCGCCTCAACACCACGTCCCGCGAGATGGCGATCGTCGACTGACCGGTCACCAGGAGTACTCCCCAGGGCCTCCCGGCAGTCCAAGGCCCCCGACGGCAACGGCGCGACCATGACCCAGGCACCGACACCGACCGCGGACACCGTCCGCCGACTGGTCCGTTCGCTGCTCGCCGACAGCGAGGCGGCGGGCGCGGGACCCGACGTCCGGCCCGTCACCGAGGGCGGTGAGCACTCCACCTGGTGGGTCGGCACCCGTCACGTGCTGCGGCTCGCCCCGGACCGTGAGACCGCCGTGCGCCGGCGCCGCGAGCTGCGGCTGCGCGACCTGGTCCGCCCGCTCGTCGGGGTCGCGGTGCCGACCAGCGTCGCGCACGGCGACTGGGCGGGCGGCCTGCCCTACACCCTGGACACCCGGCTTCCCGGCCGCTCGGGCGAGGCTCAGGACGTCTCCGCGGTCGGGGAGGCGGACCTCGCGGGACTGCTCACGGGGCTGCGCGAGGTGCCCGTACGGCAGGCCGAGGCGCTCGGGGTGCCACGGGTCGCGCCCCGCTCCCTGGAAGAGCTGCGGACAGCCGCGGAGCGGGCCGCCGAGGGGCTCGCCGCCGCCGACGAGTTCGACCCCGGACGCCTCGCCCAGCTCACCCAGCCCGCCGCCGGCCAGCTGGCCGCGCAGACCGCGGCCGCCGTCCTCGTCCACCACGACCTCAAGGGCGAACACCTGGTGGTGAGCGCCGACGGGCGGGTGCGCGGCGTCCTCGGCTGGGCCGAAGCGGTCCTCGGGGATCCCGCCGAGGACATCGCCGGGCTCGCGATCGCCGTCGGCGCCCCCGCCGCCGTACGCGCCGCCACCCTCGCCGACTACGGAGCCCGCCCCTGTCTGCGCGGCCTGTGGCTGTCCCGCTGCGACACGGTGATCCGCCTCGCCGAGCGCCTGCGGGGCCGCGGCGAAGGCCCGCTCCCGCTGTTGCGGACCCAACTGGGGCGCGCCTGGGAGCCGATCCTCCTCGAACGGGTCACGGAACTGCCGGGCGACGGCTGAGCCCGGGCGCGCGAAGCCGCCAGGCGCTCACGCCTGCGTCAGCACCACACACGACTCGCCGGGCACGCTCAACACCCCGTTCGCGTCCGGCGCCTCGACCGGTTCCCAGGCGGCCAGCACGCGCGCGTGGCGCAGCCCCAGCGGGATCGCGGCGGCCTCCTTGCCGAGGTTCACCGCCACCCGTACGTCCCCGCGCCGCAGGGCCAGCCAGCGGGCCTGGTCGTCGTAGGCGACCTTGACGGCGGCGAGATCGGGGTCCGCGAGGTCGGGCTGACGCCGGCGCAGGGCGATCAGGTCGCGGTACCAGGCCAGCACACGCGCGTGGAGTGCCTTTTCGGGTTCCGACCAGTCCAGGCAGGAGCGGTCGCGGGTCGCCGGGTCCTGCGGGTCGGGGACGTCCTCCTCGGCCCAGCCGTGGGCCGCGAACTCCCGCCGCCTGCCCCGCCGTACGGCCTGAGCGAGTTCGGGATCGGTGTGGTCGGTGAAGAACTGCCACGGGGTGCCCGCCGCCCACTCCTCGCCCATGAACAGCATCGGGGTGAAGGGCCCGGTGAGCGTCAGCGCGGCCGCGCAGGCCAGCAGGCCGGGGGAGAGGGACGCCGACAGCCGGTCCCCCTGGGCACGGTTGCCGATCTGGTCGTGGGTCTGGGAGTAGCCGAGCAGCCGGTGCGCCGAGACGCGCGTACGCTCCAGGGGGCGGCCGTGGCGGCGGCCGCGGAAGCTCGAGTACGTGCCGTCGTGGAAGAAGCCGGACGTCAACGTCTTCGCGAGCGCCGCGAACGGGGACCGCGCGAAGTCCGCGTAGTAGGCCTGCCCTTCACCGGTCAGCGCGGTGTGCAACGCGTGGTGGAAGTCGTCGTTCCACTGCGCGTGCAGCCCAAGACCGCCCTCCGCGCGCGCGGTGACGAGCCGCGGGTCGTTCAGATCCGACTCCGCGATCAGGAACAGCGGCCGACCCAGGTCGTCGGCGAGGGCGTCCACGGCCGTCGACAACTCCTCCAGGAAGTGCATCGCGCGGGTGTCCCGCAACGCGTGTACCGCGTCCAGGCGCAGCCCGTCCAGCCGGAAGTCCCGCAGCCAGGCCAGGGCGCTGTCGACGAGATACGCGCGCACCTCGTCCGAACCCGGTGCGTCCAGGTTCACCGCGGAGCCCCAGGGCGTCTGATGGGTGTCCGTGAAGTACGGCCCGAACGCGGGGAGGTGGTTCCCGGACGGGCCGAGGTGGTTGTGCACGACGTCGAGGACCACACCCAGGCCGAGTTCGTGCGCCCGGTCGACAAAACGCTTCAGTGCCTCCGGGCCCCCGTACGGCTCGTGCACGGCCCACAGGGAGACCCCCTCGTACCCCCAGCCGTGCCGCCCGGGGAACGGACACAGTGGCATCAACTCGACGTGGGTGACGCCCAGTTCCGCGAGGTGCTCCAGCCGCCCGGCGGCCGCGTCGAGCGTTCCTTCGGGGGTGTACGTCCCCACGTGCAGCTCGTAGAGGACCGCGCCCGGCAGCGGGCGCTCCGCCCACTCGGTGCGCCAGCCGTACCGGGCCTGGTCGACCACCGCGCTCAGTCCGTCCGGGCCGTCCGGCTGCCGCCGCGAACGAGGATCGGGCAGCACGGGGCCGTCGTCCACCGCGAACCCGTACCGCGTGCCGTCCTGCGCGTCCGCGTCGCCCGTCCACCATCCGGCGCGCTCCGGATCGCGCTCCAGCGCGCGTGTGGCGCCCGCGCAGTGGAGCGTCATCCGGTCGGCCTCCGGTGCCCACACCTCGAACCGCACAGACGGTTCCCCCTTGTCCGCTCTCCGTTGCCCGTTGCCCATTGCCTGTTGTCCGTTGTCCGCTCTTCGTGACAGAGCGCGACGTGAGTGACGCAACATGTCGTGACGTAGCACGTCCATGGTGCTTCACACGAGATCAATTCGCTTTCGAATCCACCCTTTTGCCGCGTGTTTGCCACGTGATGGACGCGTGGAACCCACCTGTCGGCGGCAGCGGCCCTTTCCGGGTCTTCTGGACACCCCGCTCCTACTGACCGACAATCACCTCCGTGACGTCGTCTTTCGAGTTCCACACGTACCCCGCGCGGCTGTCGGACGCGGAGCGCGACCGGGCGCTGAAGGCGCTCAGTGACGGCGTCGCCCTCGGGCGCCTCTCCCACGACACGTTCGTCCGCCGGATGGAACTGGCGCTCGCCGCCCGCCGCTCCGACGAGCTCGCCGTGCTCATCGCCGACCTGCCCACCGAGGGACGCTGGTCGAAACTGGTGTTCGGCACCGTCGAGGCGATCTCCGGCTTCACCGTACGACTGCGCAGGGCCTGGCAGGCCGAGCGGCTCCCCAAACTGCTGCTGCCCCACCCGGGCAACAACTACCCCCTGCGGATCGGCCGCGACCCCGCGAGCGGACTGCGGCTCAACCACGAGACGGTCTCCCGCGTCCACGCCGAACTGAGCCGCCAGGGCGGCCTGTGGGTGCTGCGCGACCTCGGCTCGACCAACGGGACGACCGTCAACGGACGGCGGGTGATCAGCGCCGCCGTCGTCAAAGAGGGTGACCAGATCAGCTTCGGACGCATGTCCTTCCGCCTCTCTTCCTCCTGAGCGACCGACCCGCACCCGCATGAGCCTTGGCCTCGGTTTCACTCAGCGATTTCCTTAAATTCCCTTACGTTCGACGGTGTTGACGTACCTCCACAGCCGTGACTGACTGTGCGTACACCATGTACATCAGGTGAATCGACGGCACCACATTTGTGGAGGTGTGCCCTGCCGCCACTCCTCCGCTACCCGACCGTGGACGAGCTGGGCGCCCGTGCGGCCGCGCTCGTCGCCCGCCGGCCGCGCGACGCCCGACTGCGCCGTGTGGGCACCTCACGGGCGGGTACCCCGCTGTGGCTGCTGTCCGTCGGACACGGCGGCCGCCAGGCCCTCGTCGTCGCGGGACCCCACGCCAACGAACCCGTGGGCGGTGCCACGGCCCTGCGCCTGGCCGAACGGGCGCTCGCCGACCCCCGGCTCCGCGAGGGCGCCGACGCCACCTGGAACCTGCTGCTCTGCCTCGACCCCGACGGCGCCCGCCGCAACGAGGCCTGGCTGTCCGGCCCGTACACCCTCGGCCACTACTTCCGGAACTTCTTTCGCCCCGGCTTCCTCGAACAGCCCGAGTGGCTGCCCGAGGGCGCGGCGGGCGTCACCCTCCCCGAGACCCGCGCCCTCCTCGACCTCCAGGACGAACTGCGGCCGGTCTTCCAGTGCTCCCTGCACGGCGTCGACGTCGGCGGCGCCTTCGTCGAACTGACCCGCGAGCTGCCCGGACTCGCCCAGCGCGTCGCCCACACCGCGGCCCGCCTCGGCATCCCGCGCGAACTCGGGCCCTACGACACCCTGTACTGGCCGAGGCTCGGCCCCGCCGTCTACCGCATCCCGCCGCCGCACCCCGGCGACCTGGCCGCCGCCATCACCGAGGCCGCCGTCGAGTCCACCTGGTTCCACCCGCACCGCTACGGCACCGTCACCGCCGTCGTCGAGGCCCCCATGTGGGGCGTGGCGGCCGTGGAGGACGCCACCCGGCCCACCGACGCCGACGCCGTGCTGCGCTCCGTCAGCCACACGCTGCGCCACGACACACGGCTCCTGGAAGGCATCCTCGGGCGGATCCGCCCCGGCCTCGACACCTCCCCGGACGCGGCCTGCCTCCTCGCACCCGTCGACGACTATTTACTCGTCGGCCCCGGCCTCGCCGACTCCTGGGACCCCGACGTGCACGACGCCGGGGCGCGCCCCCTGCCACCGCTCGACACGGCCCGCCTGACCGCCCTGCGCCTCGCCGGACGCCGGGTCGCCCTGCGCACGGCCGGGCTGCTGCACCAGCTCGTGACCGGCTCCGGGCGCGACCCGAGCGGGGCGCTGCCGGAGCTCGACCGGCTGATCGACGCATGGTGCGCCGACTACCGCGAGGGCTGCGGGGCGCGCTGGATCCCGGTCGCCCGCCAGGTCGAGTACCAGGCGCGCGTGGTGATCGCCGCGTTCGAACTCGCCGGGCGGTACTCGCCCGTGCGCTCCCATTCGGGTGAGACGGGGTGGGGTTCGCAGGCCGCGCTGCCGATGCACCGGGAATGACGAGAAACATCCACGCGGTACGCAACGCTCTCCTCGCGACCGTCGCCCTGCTCACCCTGGGCGCGACCCCGGCCCAGGCGACGTCCCACCAGGCGATCCCCGGCAACTGGCTCTACCTCACCCTCACCACCGGTGACGCCCACACCAGCAGCATCCGCGGCACGCTCCTGCTCTGCGACCCGCCCCAGGGGCACGCCCACGCGGCCGAGGCCTGCGCCGAACTCGCCACCGCCGGGGGAGACATCTCCCGGATCCCGCCCAGGCCCGACACCATCTGCTCGATGATCTACGGCCCGGTCACCGCCTCCGCGCGCGGGGAGTGGGAGGGGCGGCAGGTGACGTACTCGCACACATTCTCGAACTCGTGTGTGATGGGGGCTGAGACGGGGGCGGTGTTTGCGTTGTCGGGCTGAGGTGACGTCAGATGACAGATGACGATATCTGTCATCTGAAATCTGTCATCTGAAATCTGCCATCCGTCACGTGGGATCCGTCAGACGCGATCTGTCAGGCGCGATCCGTCATCCGACATCTGCTATCTGTCATCTGTCATCTGTCATCTGTCAGACGTCAAGCCGCGCCGTCCCGCGCATGCCGCGCCGCCGCGACCACCGTGCGGGACTGGTGCTCGACCTGGTGCTCCAGGGGAACCCAGCGGGCCCGGAAGCGTTCGGCGAAGGCGTCGCTCCACGCGGCGACCAGGCGCTCGAGGCGCGGCGCCGCCCGGTCGTCGGCCTCCTGGAGGACCCGCAGCAGCATCGCGGCGGCCCGCAAGGGGAGCCGGCGCCCGAACGCGTCGACACTGCCGACGTACGCCATCGTCGGATCGGCGGGCGGCGTCCGCACCCAGTCGTGGGCCAGGCCCGGCACCAGCTCCAGTGCCCACTTCGCGGCGCGCAGGAGGGGCCCGTCGGGGCCGGGGAGTCTCGGCAGGACCTCCGTGAGCACCGTCTGCACCTGGAGCGCGTCGCGCAGCAGCCGGTGTGCCAGGCGTCGCATCGCCGCATCCGGTGCGGGATGCGGCGCCGGGTCGTCCACGAGGTCGCTGGCCCACATCGGCACCTCGACGACCGCGGTCAGACCGCCGTACCGGTGAGTGTGGTACCAGGTGCTGTGCCGGGCGTCGTCGGGCATGCTCGGGTACGCCGCGTCCGAGCCCGGCGCCGGCATCACATGCACCCCGGGTCCGGAAGCGGGCCAGCCGGCGGCGTCGGAGGCGCCCGTCTCCACGGGGATGTGCAGTTCCGCCGCGGACTTGGCGAAGGGTTCGGCGAGGCCCGGGATGTCCTTGGTCAGCTGCACCCAGCTGCCGCCGAGATCGGTGCCGTGCAGGGTCACCTGGAGGTAGGGCCGCAGCTCGTCGATGACCCGGGTGAGGGCGCGGGTCTCCGGGGGCAGCCGGTCGGGCGGCAGGACGGAGGGCGACCACTCGGGCTGCTCGGGGCCGGCCGGACGGAAGAACCCGAGGTGGTAGTCGAACAGCGTGCGCGGGGCCGGTGTCACATGGAGGCTCGCGCCGTCCGGGTCCGCGCAGAGGAGGAAGTGCCAGGAGGTGTCGGCCCGCAACTCCCGCTCGTGCAGTACACGTTCGGCCAGGGCCTGGAGCGTCGAGCCGCCGGTCGGCTCGTTCGCGTGGGCGCCCGCTACGACGAGGACCGCGCGCTCGGCGTGACCGACGGACAGCAGATGGAGGGGTCTGCCCGCGCGCGAGACGCCGATCTGTCTGAGGGCGCACAGCCCGGGACGGTGAGCCGCCAACGTCCGAGCGGACGAGACGATTTCGGTCACACTGGGGTAGCGCAACTCCGGCAGGAGACTCACCCCCGACTTGTCCGCCCTGCGTCGCTTTCCGCAGTACTCCACGGTCTGGGGGAACTGTCAAGGAGAAGGAGGGGCAGCACCCCCGGGCGCCAGGTGGCAATGATCTCCGCCAGGACGGGCGGACGGCGCCCGAAGAGGCGTACGCGGCGCCGCTCGTGCAGGTCCGAGGGCCGGAGCCGACCTCGGGAGTCCCGGCGCGGCCCGCTCGTCGTCGCCCACCCCACACACCGTCGTCCGTCCGGTGCGAGCCCTGGGAGCGTGCGCGGTCGCCAGCCGGTCCCAGGGGCGAGCCTCGGCGTCACCCGTACGGGGGTACGAGGACTGCGGTCCGGGGGCCGCGGTGGTCCGCTGGGAACAACCACGTGCCGCTCCTCGGCGCGCAGACCCGAGGTGGGAGGCCCGCGGTGTTGTGTCCTCATGGCCTTCCCGCAGAAGGCGCTTCGATCGCGCCCACCGCTACGGTCCCGCCCGTCGCCCCCGTCGCCCCCGTCGCCCCCGTCGCCCCCGTCGCCCCCGTCGCCCCCGTCGCGCCGCTCGCGACCTCGACAGGCCCGCCCGTCGTACGACGGCTGCCCGACCCCCCGAGCCTGCTCACCCCCGGCATCGAACGCGACCCGTACCCCCTGTACCGCACCCTGCGCCAGAAGTTCCCGCTCGTGTACGACCGGCCGTTCGGCGCGTGGCTGGTCAGCCGGTACGCCGATGTACGCGCCGCCCTCGCCGACCCCCGGCTCGTCGCCGCGCCGCCCGGACGCACCCTGGCCCACCTGGAGGGCGGCACGCACAGCACGCACCGGGCGCTCGTCTCACCGGCGTTCCGCGGGCACGCCCTGACCGCGCTGACCGCCGGGGTCGAACGGACGGCGTACGTCCTCGCCCGCCGCCTCGCCGACCGCCAGGAGGCCGACCTCGTCGCCGAGTTCTGCCACTGGCTGCCCACCGCGGCGGCCGTCGCCGCGCTCGGACTGCCGTACGAGGACACCGCGCGCGTGCACGCCTGGTGCCGCACGGGCCTCGACCACCTCGGCGGCCACCACCCCGAGCTCGACGCCTTCCTGCTCCCGTACATCGCCCGTCGGCGCGCCCACCCGGGCGACGATCTGCTCTCCGCGCTGTGCACGGCGCGGGCGGACGGGCGCCCGCTGTCCGACGAGACCGTGGCGGGGATCGCCGGGACGCTCCTCGGCGCGGGCGGCGAGGCGACCGCGCACGCGCTGGCGTCGTTCCTCGCCAACCTCCTCGACCACCCCGGCCAGCTGGCGCTGGTCCGCGCCCGCCCCGAGCTGACGGCCGGGGCCTGGGCCGAGTCGCTGCGCCGCGATCCCCCGCTGCACATCGTGCTGCGCCGGGCCGTCGAGCCGATCGGCGCGGTACCCGTGGGCGCCACCGTGGCGTGTCTGCTGGGAGCCGCGGGCCGCGACCCGGCCCGGTTCGCCGACCCGGACCGCTACGACGTCTTCCGGCCCGACCCCGGGCAGCTCGCGTACGGTTCCGGACGGCACTTCTGCCCGGGCGCGTTGCTCGCCCGGCTCACCGCGGAACACGGCCTGCGCGCCCTGTTCGCAGCCCTCCCGGAGCTGCGCAGGTCCCCGGGCTTCCGCCCCGTCGCGGAGGGCCTGATCAGCCGCTCGCCCCGGAGCCTGCTGGTCCGTCTGCGCTGACCCGCTCCAGAAGGACCACCGGCAACGGCTCGAAAAGCTCCGCCACACGTGTGTGCCCCGCGAATTCCCGCTCCGGGGCGAGCACGTCCACCCACCGCCCCGCCGGGAGCCCGAGCCGGGTGTCGCGCCAGCCGCCCGCCTCCGCCAGGCGCAGCGAAAGCCGGGTGACGGCGGAAATCACCTCCCCGGAGCGGACGAACGCCGTGCAGTGCGCGGCGCCCGGCCCCTCCGCCGCCAGCGGCACGTACGTCGCCGCGTCGCCGAAGACCTCGGGGCGCCGCCCGCGCAGCCGCAGCGCCGCCGTGGTGAGCGCGGCCTTCGTCGAAGCCTGCTCCAGGGGCGCGAACGGCTCCCGGTTGTCCGGGTCCACCAGCGCCAGGTACTCGCCCTCGGTGCCCTGGTAGACGTCGGGCACCCCGGGCATCGTCAGCTGGACCAGAGCGGCCCCCAGGACGTTCGCCCGGACGTGCGGGGCGAGCGAGGCCCGGAAGTCCGCCACGTGCCGCCCGGGCGGCCCGCAGGGGCCCGCCGCGACGAAGGACGCCACCGACTCCTCGTACGCGGGGTTCTGCTCGGTCCAGGAGGTGTGCAGCCCTGCTTCCCGGACGTGCTTGAGCAGTGCCCCCTGGACGCGTTCCGCGTCGGCCGGACCCAGCCCGAACACCGTCTGCCACGCGGCCCACGCCGGCTGGGGGTCGGGTACGCCCGTCGTCCCCTCGCGGGTCACCTCGGCCAGCACGTCCGCCCACCGCTCGGGGCACTGGGTGAGCACCGAGAGGGCGGCGCGGACATCGGCGCTGCGTTTGGTGTCGTGGGTGGACAGGGCGGTGCCGGTGGCGGGCCAGTCGCGCTGCACGCGCGCGCAGTAGGCGTGGAAGTCCTCCGGGGACACGGCCGGAGCGCCCGGGTTGCCGCCCACCTCGTTGGCCGACAGCAGGGGCACATAGCGGTAGAACGCGGTGTCCTCCACGGACTTCGCCCGCAGCGCGGACGAGGTCTGCGCGAACCGGGCCCGGAACTCCGCGTGCTCGGGTCCGTCGCCGGCCCGCCCGAGCAGCAGGTCCCGCACGACGTCCACGGCGTGCGCCTCCTCCGGCACCGTGAAGACCGCCCGGGCCTCTTCGGCGGCCTCCTCCGTCACGACCAGGGAGGCGTCCGTGGACGGATACGGCCGGTACACCTCGACGCGTACCAGGAGCTCCCGCAGCGCGGTGCCCAGGGCCCACGGGGCGTGGTCGCGCGGTTCCGGGTCGGGGGAGGCGGCGCACAGCCGGCTCGCCACGCGCGTGAGGCGGTCGAACTCCGTGGCCAGCTCGTGCGTGATCACCTTGTACGCCGCCCGGCGCACCGTCGCCTCCCAGCGGCCGCCCCGATCGGCCTGGGGGGCCGCGAACCGCCGGTACTGGCCGAGGAGTTCCCCCGCGCCCGCCGGGTCCGTGAAGAGGCCGTCGACGTGCCGCAGGGCGTCGTAGCCCGTGGTGCCCGCGACGGGCCAGGCGGCGGGCAGCGGCTCGCCGTCCGCGAGGATCTTCTCGACCACAGTCCAGCGCCCGCCTGTCGCCTCGTGGAGGCGGCGCAGATAGGCGTCCGGGTCCGCCAGGCCGTCCGGGTGGTCGATGCGCAGTCCCTCGACCACACCCTCGTCCAGCAGCTCCAGGATCTTCGCGTGGGTCGCCGTGAACACCTCCGGGTCCTCGACGCGCACTCCGATGAGCTCCGAAATGCTGAAGAAGCGACGGTAGTTGAGGTCGGTGCGGGCCAGCCGCCACCAGGCCGGGCGGTACCACTGGGCGTCGAGGAGCTCCGGCAGCGGCAGCCCCGCGGTGCCCTCGCGCAGCGGAAACACGTGGTCGTAGTAGCGCAGTACGTCGCCGTCCACCTTCAGGTGGTCGATTTCCGCGCCGAGCCGGCCCCCGAGCACCGGCAGCAGCAGTCGGCCGCCCCCGGCGTCCCAGTCGATGTCGAACCAGCGCGCGTACGGCGACTCGGGGCCCTCGCGCAGCACCTCCCACAGGGCGTGGTTGTGGCGGGGGGCCATCGCCATGTGGTTCGGCACGATGTCCACGACCAGGCCGAGCCCGTGTTCCCGTGCCGTGCGGGCGAGGGCGCGCAGCCCGTCCTCGCCGCCCAGTTCACCCCGTACACGCGCGTGGTCCACCACGTCGTAGCCGTGCGTCGAGCCGGGGACCGACTCCAGGACCGGGGACAGGTGCAGATGGGAGACGCCGAGCGAGGCCAGGTACGGCACGGCGGCCTCGGCGGCCCCGAAGGGGAACTCCGGCTGCAGCTGGAGCCGGTAGGTGGCGGTGGGCGCAGCGGGTACCACCGGGGCCGGGATCTCCCGTTCGGGACGCTCAGGTGTCATGGAAACCTACGTACCCGCCTCGCCCTCTTTCGTGTCATCGACGTACGTCCGAATGACCGGCTACGCGGGCCGTTGCAGCACGGTCAGGCTCCGGTCGAGCAGGGTCAGCCGGTCGCCGGCCTGGACCTTCGCGCCCGTGCCCGCCGCCACCCCGTCCGGGAGAGCCGTGTCGACGACCACCTGCCATTGCCGCCCGTGGTTGACCGGAACCACGAACTCCAGGGGCTTGGGCGAGGCGTTGAACATCAGCAGGAAGGAGTCGTCGGCGATGTGCTCACCGCGCGGGCCCGGCTCGGAGATCGCGTTGCCGTTGAGGAAGACCGACAGCGCCTGCGCCTGCGTGGACCCCCAGTCGCGCTGGGTCATCTCGGTGCCCGCCGGGGTGAACCACGCGATGTCGGACAGCTCGTCGTGGGTGCCCTGGACGGGTCGGCCGTGGAAGAACCGGCGCCGTCGGAAGACCGGGTGGTCGCGGCGCAGCCACACCATCGCGCGCGTGAATGCCAGCAGCTCGCCGTCGTCCTCGGGCCACGGCACCCAGGCCAGCTCGCTGTCCTGGCAGTAGGCGTTGTTGTTGCCGTTCTGGGTGCGCGCGAACTCGTCGCCGTGGCTGAGCATAGGCACGCCCTGGGAGAGCATCAGCGTCGCGATGAAGTTGCGCTTCTGACGGGCCCGCAGCGCGAGTACGGCCGCGTCGTCGGTGTCGCCCTCGGCGCCGCAGTTCCAGGACCGGTTGTGGCTCTCGCCGTCGCGGTTGTCCTCGCCGTTGGCCTGGTTGTGCTTGTTGTTGTAGGAGACGAGGTCGTTGAGCGTGAACCCGTCGTGGCAGGTGACGAAGTTGATCGAGGCGAGCGGACGGCGGCCGTCGTCCTGGTAGAGGTCGGAGGAGCCGGTCAGCCGGGAGGCGAACTCCGCCAGCGTGCGCGGCTCGCCGCGCCACAGGTCCCGTACGGTGTCGCGGTACTTGCCGTTCCACTCGGTCCACAGTGGCGGGAAGTTGCCCACCTGGTAGCCGCCCTCGCCGACGTCCCAGGGCTCGGCGATCAGCTTCACCTGGGAGACCACCGGATCCTGTTGGACCAGATCGAAGAACGACGACAGCCGGTCCACCTCGTGGAACTGGCGGGCCAGCGTGGCCGCGAGGTCGAAGCGGAAGCCGTCGACGTGCATCTCGGTGACCCAGTAGCGCAGCGAGTCCATGATCAGCTGGAGCACGTGCGGGGAGCGCATGAGGAGCGAGTTGCCGGTCCCCGTGGTGTCCATGTAGTAGCGGGGGTCGTCCGCGAGGCGGTAGTACGAGGCGTTGTCGAGGCCCCTGAAGGACAGCGTCGGGCCCAGATGGTTGCCCTCGGCGGTGTGGTTGTAGACCACGTCCAGGATGACCTCGATCCCGGCCTCGTGCAGCGCCCGGACCGCGGACTTGAACTCCAGGACCTGCTGGCCGCGGTCGCCCCAGGACGCGTAGGTGTTGTGCGGGGCGAAGAAGCCGATCGTGTTGTAGCCCCAGTAGTTGTTGAGGCCCATCTCCACCAGCCGGTGGTCGTTCACGAACTGGTGTACGGGCATCAGCTCCAGCGCCGTGACACCCAGCTCCGTCAGGTGTTCGATGATCGCCGGGTGGGCGAGTGCCGCGTAGGTGCCGCGCAGTTCCTCGGGCAGCGCCGGATGCTGCATCGTCAGGCCCTTCACATGGGCCTCGTAGATCACCGTGTGGTGGTACTCGGTGCGCGGGCGCCGGTCGTCGCCCCAGTCGAAGTAGGGGTTGACCACGACCGAGGTCATGGTGTGCGGCGCCGAGTCCAGGTCGTTGCGCTTGTCGGGCGCCCCGAACGGATAGCCGTACACCTCCTCGCCCCACTTGACCGAGCCACTGATCGCACGCGCGTACGGATCAAGCAGCAGCTTCGCGGAGTTGACGCGCTGTCCGCGCTCGGGCGCGTACCGTCCGTGCACCCGGAAGCCGTACCGCTGCCCGGGCATGATCCCCGGCAGATACGCGTGCCGTACGAACGCGTCGCTCTCGCGCAGTTCCACCGCCGTCTCCGAGCCGTCGTCCTGCAGCAGACACAGCTCGATCCGGTCGGCGGCCTCCGAGAAGACCGCGAAATTGGTACCGGCGCCGTCGTACGTGGCACCGAGTGGATATGCCTCTCCAGGCCAGACCTGCATGGATATGACTCTTCCAGTAGTGCCGCGCCCCTGGGGGCAACTCGGAGTCGAGTCTCCCCGAAACTGAGGGAACCTCCTATGACTTATGTCCCTCTTACCCGCTGACCAGGCATACGTCGTATGCCGAACCAGTGGGGCTCAGATCACTCCTGGAGAAACAGAGGGAGTAGGGGGAAATGTGCGCAAGATAGTGCACCGCCATCTGGGAAAGGTGGTGGCGGGTGCGGCCGTCGCGGTGGCCGGGACGGCCGTGATGGTCGGGATCACCCTTCCGGGCTCGGCGGGGGCCGATGAGAGCTCGGGCGGCCTGCGCGGCGGCAGCCAGGCCGCACAGCAGGCGGGACAGGGACAGGGGCAGACGGCCGTCGAGCCCGGTGTCGTCGAGCGGGCCCCGGCCGAGGGCGACAAGGGCACCGGTCGTGACCCGCTGACCGACGACGAGACCAAGCGGGTCGAACAGATCGCGCTGAACCGGCAGTTGTTGACCTTCGGTGAGAACGTCGAGGGGCAGCGCGGCCCGCAGCGCATCGGTGTCGACCTCGCCGACCCGGAGGAGAACGAACTCGACGACCCGAACGCGCCGCGCCGCGCCGACGTCACGTTCTACGACTACAAGGACGACACGCTCGTCACCAAGACGGTCAACCTCGGCAGCGGGAAGGTCGAGCGGACGGACACCCAGCACGGTGTCCAGCCGCCCATCAGCCGCGACGAGATGGTCGAGGCCGCGAAACTGCTGATCGCCGACCCGCTCGGCGCGGGCCTGCGGGCCGACTACAAGGACGCCACCGGCAAGGAACTCACCTCGCCCGACCAGCTGACGCTGAACAGCATGGTCTACCGGGCGACCTCGGGCGCCCAGCCCGCCCTCCTCGCGAAGTGCGGCGAGCACCGCTGCGTGAGGCTGTTCCCGAAGGTCAGGAACGGGTCCTGGATCGATGCCCGTCAACTGGTGATCGATCTGAGCGCTCGCAAGGTCGGCAAGCTCGGCTGAGCCGCGACCGACGCGCTCCCGGCGGCTGAGCCGCCTCCGTTCACTTTTCCAACTCACCTCCTTCTTTCGCATGCTTTCGCAAGGAGTCTCTTCGTCATGCGCGTGAACAGAATCAGTCGTGCCCGCAGCCGGACGGCGGTCGGTCTCTCGGTGGCCGCACTCGCCGTCGGCGCGACGACGGCCGCGGGTCCGGCCGTCGCCCAGCCCAAGGCCGCGCCCGCGGCGGCCCCGAGCTGCAGCGCGGCGTACAAGATCGAGCAGAAGCTCTCCACCGGCACCACCTGGCGCATGTGCTGGCACTACGAGAGCGAGGCCGGGCTCGTCCTGGAGAACATCTCGTACCAGCCCAAGGGCGAGGCCCAGCCGATCAAGGTCCTCACCAGTGCCAAGCTCGGCCAGATCCACGTCCCCTACGACGACGGCAAGGCCGAGTACGACGACCTCACGGGCGCCGGCTTCGGCCAGGGCCTGATGAAGATGGCGCCCGGCGAGTGTCCCGGCGGCACCATCAAGACCGTGAAGATCCCCAACGCCTGGGACCCGCAGCACCCGAACGTCAACGGCCTGTGCACCACCACCCGTTCGCGCGGCCACGCCTACCGCATGGAGGCCGACACCGGCAACAAGGTCTTCCAGACCCAGGGCAAGGACCTGCTGATCTACACCGTCAACAAGGTCGGCTGGTACGAGTACATCAGCGAGTGGCGCTTCCAGGACGACGGCACCATCAGCATGAACATCGGGGCCACCGGCAGCCTCTCGCCCGGCGACTACGACGCGGGCGACGGCCGCGGCTGGCCCATCGGCAAGGGCGCCAAGGCCTACGCCACCAGCCACAGCCACAACGTCTTCTGGCGGCTGGACTTCGGCCTCGACGGCTCCTCCAAGAACAAGGTCGAGCAGTACGACTCCGTGGTCAGCCCGCCCCGCAACGGCAACGAGGGCCCGACCAACAAGACCACCCTCACCAAGGTCACCAAGGAACTCGCGGGCGACGCCCAGAACATGCGCTGGTGGCGCGTCGTCAGCGACACCGGCAAGAACAAGGACAACCACGCCCGCAGCTACGAGATCGTCCCGGGTGCCACCACCAAGTACCTCGGCCGCCCCTTCACCAAGCACGACGTGTACTTCACCGAGTACAAGAAGTGCGAGCAGTTCGCCACCAACAACCTGCTCAACTGCGGCGTCGGAGCGGGCAAGTCCGTCGACAAGTACGTCAACGGACAGACGCTCACCCACCCCATCGTGTGGGTCAACGTGGGCTTCCACCACATAGCGCGCGACGAGGACCAGCAGCCCATGCCCGTCCACTGGCAGGGCTTTTCCATCGCCCCGCGCGACGTCACCGCTATGAATCCGCTCACTCCGCCGGAGCTCGCCGACCAGAACGGACATGTGGAAAACGGTAGTTGAGAAACGACCTGTCCATCGGGCTGCACCGCCCGCCGCTCCCGGAGTACCCTTCCTTGATCGTTGAGTGGGGCTGACCCACGGAAGAGCTCGGGGGAGCGGAAGGCGGTGCGCGGGTGGGCTCGGGAGGGCTGGAGTTGCCTCCTGGTGACGAGGGTCACGAGGGGAACTCCACAGATGTCCCACCCGGCGCGGTGTCCCTGGCACGGCCGATGGAGATGGGATCCATTGGACCGGAACTGGACTGGGGCGCCGACGCCTGGCGTGAGGTGCGTACGCGCGCCCAGCGAGCCGGCCGTGCCTACATCTGGCTGAACCTGGTCGAACAGCGGCTGCGCGCGGTCGTGGCCGCTGTTCTGCGTCCCATCTACGAACCCGTCCACGGCGACGACTGGGTGGTCGCCGCCGCCGGCCCCGCCGGGCAGGAGTGGGTGCAGCGCGCGGTCGCCGTCCGCGAAGTCAGCCGCCGCAAGGGCTACCTGCTCGACCCGGCGGACGACAACGTGCTCAGCTTCCTCACCCTGCCGCAGCTGCGCGAGCTGATGGTGCAGCACTGGCCGTGCTTCGAGCCCTACTTCGACGAGCGCCGGGACGTCGAACTCGCGCTGGACGAACTGGAAGTCACCCGGAACGTGGTCTCCCGCAACCGCGCCCTGTCCGAGGCGGTCCTGGGACAGGCCGAGCGCGCCGCGGCCAAGCTCCTGGAGATCCTCGGCGCCGGCAGCGACGTGCCCTCCGCGCGCCGGCTGCCCGTCGACGCCGTCGAGGACCTGGTCGGCGACCGGTACGCGGACGTGGTCGGCGTGCACTCCGACCGGGTGCGGCTGCTGCGCCAGTTCCCCGCCGAGGACCTCTTCGGCGGCGCCCGCCGCCTCGACGCCATCGGCATCGGCCTGAACCTGCTGGTGCAGAACTTCTCCGGGCGGCGGCTCGTACGCCTCGCCGAGACGGGCTGCCGGGTGCGGCTGCTCTTCCTGAACCCGGCATCCAGCGCGGTCAAGCGGCGCGAGCGCGAACTCGGCCTCAAGCGGGGCGAGTTGAGCCGGGCCGTGGAGATGAACATCCTGCACATGCGGCGGGTGCGGGCCCGGCTGCGCGACCCCGGCGCGTTCGAGATCCAGGTGTACGACGAGACGCCGCGCTTCACGGCGTACCTCGTCGACGGGGACGGCTCCGACGGCATCGCGATCGTGCAGTCGTATCTGCGCCGCGCCCGCGGCATGGAGGCACCAGTGCTGGTCCTGCGCGGCGGCGGCCGGGTGGTCAAACCAGACGAGATCGGCGAAGAGGGCCTCTTTCCGACATATCGCGAGGAGTTCGAGGTGGCCTGGGCGGATTCGCGCCCGGTGTCCTGAAGTGTCGCCCCGACCGGGGTCGTGACGTGGTGTCCGGCGCGGGAAGCGGAACGCGGTCCTCGGACTGTCAGTGGCTCGTGCGATCGTGGAGACCACTGGGGGAAAGCACCACGAAGAAGGGGGGCCGCCCATGGGCTGGCACCGGGAGCTGCTGATCGGCTTCGACCTGGAGACGACCGGGACCGATCCGCGCGAGGCGCGCATCGTCACGGGTGCCGTGATCGAGGTCAAGGACGGAGAGCCGATAGGGCGCCGTGAGTGGCTGGCCGATCCGGGCGTGGAGATTCCGGCGGACGCGGTGGCGGTGCACGGGATTTCGAACGAGCGGGCGGCAGCGGAGGGCAGGCCCGCCGACCAGGTCGCCGACGCGATCGCCGGCGTCCTCACCGGGTACTGGAAGAGCGGCGTCCCGGTCGTGGCGTACAACGCGGCCTTCGACCTGACCCTGCTCTCCGCCGAACTGCGCAGGTACGGGCTGCCGTCGTTGCGCGAGCGGCTCGGCGGGACCGACCCCGCCCCGGTCGTCGACCCGTACACGATCGACCGCTCCGTCGACCGCTACCGCCGAGGCAAGCGCAACCTCGAAGCGGTCTGCACGGAGTACGGCGTGTCGCTGGACTCCGCCCACGACGCCTCGGCCGACGCCCTCGCCGCGGCCCGGCTCGCCCGTGCGATAGCCGACCGCCACCCGAAGGTCGCGGGCCTCGGCCCGGCGGAGCTGCACCGCCGGCAGATCGAGTGGTACGCCGAGTGGGCGGCCGACTTCCAGAGCTTCCTGCGCCGCAAGGGGGAGACGGACGCGGTGGTCGACGGGACATGGCCGATGCGGGATCTGGCGGACCAGAAGGTCTGACCGGACCCGCGCCGGACCGGACCCGCGCCGGACGGCCCCGCACTGCCCGGGGAGCCCGGAAAGGTCAGCCGGGAAGCGTCAGAACGGGTACCAGCGCACGGTCTCGTCCCCGTCCCGCAGCGACGCCACCCGTCGCTCGAACTCGGCCAGGGCCTTCGGGTTGCTCGGCGCGTGCTGGGCCACCCAGGCGCAGCTGGCGGTCTCGCGGGCGCCCCGGAGCACGGAGCAGCCCTCCCACGCGCGCACATCCCAGCCGTAGGCCTCGGTGAAGGAGTCGTACGCCTCGGCGGGCAGCCCGTAGCGGTCGCGGGAGAGGGCCATGACCACCAGGTCGTGCTCGCGCAGATCGGCGGAGAACGTCTCCAGGTCGACCAGGACCGGGCCGTCGGGACCCACGTGCACATTGCGGGGCAGCGCGTCGCCATGGATCGGGCCCGGCGCGAGACGCGGGGTGAGCGCGGCCGCGGCGTCCGCGAAGCCGTCGCGCCGCGCCCGCAGAAATGCCGCGTCCGCGGGGTCGATCGCCTCGCCCGCGAGCCGCAGCCAGCGCTCCACCCCGCCCAGCAGCTCGCGGGGCGGCAGGGGGAAGGAGGGGGAGGGCAGCGCGTGCACCACCCGTAGCAGTTCGGCCAAATCCCGCGGCTCGGCGGGGCGTACGGGATCGGGCAGCCGGTGCCACACCGTCACCGGGTGGCCGTCCACCAGCAGAGCCTCGGTCTCGGCCGCCCGCACCGCGGGAACGCCCGCCTCGGCGAGCCACGCGGCGATGTCCAGTTCCCGCCGGGCGCGGTCGAGGAGTTCGGCATCGCGTCCCACCTTGACCACCAGGTCACCGGCGGCGAACACCGCGTTCTCGCCCAGGGCGAGGAGCGTCGCGTCCCGCGCCGGCCCGGGCAGCACCTCGGCCGCGGCCAGTACGTCCCGCGCCCGTGCCTCGTCCATCCTTCGCCTCCGTGTCCTCGCGCACAGCCCGTGCACGACCCTCGTGTACGGCCTTCGGGTAAGGCGTCGCGTTCCCGCCATCCGTCGGCCAGTGTCGCATTCGCACAGGTCGGACCGCGTGCGCGGTGTCTTGACGACCTCCGTCTCCGTCAGGACCATGACGGGGGCCGCCGGGACGGCCAGACCGCCACGAGTCGCGCAAAGGAGCCGATTCCATGACATTGGCGAGCGCGACCAGGCGGCCGGCGACGCGCACCCCCGACGCGGGCGGGAGGCGGCGCCCCGTCGATCACGGGGCCTGGTTCCTGGTGCTGCCCGCGCTGATCCCGATCCTGGTGCTCAGCGTCGGACCGCTGCTCTACGGGATCGCGCTGGCGTTCACCGACGCGCAGTCGGGCCGGACCGCGCCCACACAGTGGATCGGGGCGCTCAACTTCCAGGACCTGCTGCACGACACCCTGTTCTGGGACTCGTTCCGGATCGGACTGCTGTGGGCGGTCGGAGTGACCGTGCCGCAGTTCCTCCTCGCCCTGGGCCTCGCGCTTCTTCTCGACCAGGACCTCCGCCTCCGTCCGCTCGCCCGCGCCCTCGCGATCATTCCCTGGGCCATGCCCGAGGTCGTCGTCGGCATCATGTGGCGGCTCGTCTACAACCCCGACGCGGGCATCCTCAACGAGACCCTGCGCGACCTCGGCCTCGGCGACGGCCACGACTGGCTGAGCGGTCTCGGCACCGCCCTGCCCGCGGTGATCGTCGTCGGCGTCTGGGCGGGCATGCCGCAGACCACGGTCGCGCTCCTGGCAGGGCTGCAGAACACCCCGCGCGAACTCCACGAGGCGGCCGCGATGGACGGCGCGGGCGCCTGGCGCCGCTTCCTGACCGTCACCTGGCCCGCCCTGAGACCGATCGCCCTGGCCATCACGGCGCTGAACTTTATTTGGAACTTCAATTCCTTCGCCCTGGTCTATGTGCTGACCAACGGCGGACCCGGCGGCCGGACCCGGCTCCCCATGCTCTTCGCCTACGAAGAGGCCTTCCGCTACGGGCAGTTCGGCTACGCGGCGGCCATGGGCTGCGTGATGGTCGCGGTCATCTCGGTGCTGCTCGCGATCCGGCTGGCAGGCCGGCTGAAGGGAGACGAGGACGCGTGAAGACCCGCAAAGGGGCCCGCGCGGGCCAGTACCTCGCCCTGCTCGGCTATCTCGTCTTCCTGGCCTTCCCCTTCCTCTGGCTGATCTCCACCGCGTTCAAACCGGCCCGCGAGCTGGCCAGTCTCCACCCCACCTGGATCCCCCGGAGCCCCACCCTCGCCAACTTCCGCCAGGCCTTCGACGAGCAGCCCCTGCTGCACGCCGCGCTCAACTCGCTGCTCGCGGCCCTCGGAGCGGCGGTCGTCGCCGTACTGATCGCGACCCCCATGGCCTACGTCATGGCGCGCCACCGCACCCCGATAGCGAAGGCCGCCACGGGGTGGGTCGTGGTCAGCCAGGCGTTCCCGTTCGTGCTCGTGATCATCCCGCTGTTCCTGGTCCTGAAGAACCTGCGGCTGATCGACTCCTTGCCCGGGCTGATCATGGTGTACGTGGTGTGGGCGCTGCCGTTCGCGCTGTGGATGCTGGTGGGGTACGTACGGGCCGTGCCCGCCGAGCTGGAGGAGGCCGCGGCGGTCGACGGCGCGGGAAGGACGCGGACGCTCGTCTCCGTCACCGCTCCGCTGCTCGCGCCCGGCATCGTGGCGACGGCGCTGTTCGCGTTCATCAGCGCGTGGAACGAGTTCTTCTTCGCGCTCGTGCTGCTCAAGACCCCGGAGAAGCAGACCCTCCCGGTCGTCCTCACGCACTTCATCGGGGCGGAGGGGGTCGCGGACCTCGGCCCGCTCGCCGCGGCGGCGACCCTCGCGACGCTGCCGTCCCTGGTCGTCTTCGCGATCATCCAGAAGCGGATCACGGGCGGCATGCTCGCCGGGGCGGTGAAGAGCTGATGCGCGGGAAACCGATCCGCAGGAAGCCGATCTGCAGGAAGCCAATGCGCAGGAAACCAATGCGCAGGAAGCCGATGCGTGGGAAGCCGGTGCGCGCGAGAGGATGCGTCGCGCTGGTCATGGGGCTGCTGCTCCTGCTGGGCACGGGCTGCTCCGGTGGCGGCGGCGGATCGCAGGGCGGCCGGATCACCCTGCGCTTCCAGTCGCTGGCCTGGCAGCAGGAGTCCGTCGCCGCGAACAAGGCGCTGGTGAAGGAGTGGAACGCCACCCATCCGGACGTCAAGGTCGAGTACGTCCAGGGCAGTTGGGACAGCGTCCACGACCAGCTGCTCACCTCCTTCGAGGGCGGCGAGGCGCCGGACATCATCCACGACGCCTCGGACGACCTCGCGGACTTCGCCTACGGCGGCTATCTCGCCGATCTGCGCACGCTGCTGCCCGCGCGGCTCAAGTCCGACATCCCGCAGCACAGTTGGGACACCACGACCTTCGGGGACGGGGTCTACGGCGTGCCCTTCCTCCAGGAGCCACGCGTCCTGATCGCCAACGCGGGATGGCTGAAGGCCTCCGGCGCCCGCATTCCGACGCCCGAACGGCCGTGGACCTGGGACGAGTTCCGTGCGATCGCGAAGCGGCTGAGCGGCAAGGGCAGGTACGGCGTCGCCTGGCCGCTCAGGGAACCCGTCTCGGCGACGCTCAACCTCTCCCTCTCCACCGGCGGACAGCTGTTCCACCGGGGCGCCGACGGCAAGGTGACCGTCCGCTTCGACGCGGCCGACGCGGTGGTGCCGCGGACCGTGCACGACGAGGTGAACACGGACCGGAGCGCCTCCAGCGCCACGCTCGGCATGGGCGGCTCCGACACGCTGCCCGGCTTCTTCGGCGGGAAGTACGCGATGGTGCCGCTCGGGTTCTCCTACCGCCAGCAGATCGTGCAGCAGGCGCCGAAGGGCTTCGACTGGCAGGTGCTGCCCGCCCCGGCCGGTGCGGACGGGCTCACCCAGGGCGTCAGCCCGCAGACCCTGTCCATCGCCGCCGACAGCCCGCACAAGAAGGAGGCCGCCGCGTTCATCGACTTCCTGCTCCGGTCAAAGAACATGGTCCGCCTCGCCCTCGGCGACTGGATGCTGCCCACGGGGACCGAGGCGCTCAAGGACCCCGCCCTGCACACCGCCAAGGACGGCTGGGCGACCGGCGCCGCCCTCGCCTCCCACCTCCGCCCGGCCCCCGCCCAGTCGGTGCGCGGCTATCCCGAGTGGAAGGACAAGGTGGCGACCCCCGCGTTCCAGGAGTACTACAGCGGGGCGATCGGGTTCGCCGAGCTGAGAAAGCGGCTGGTGAGGGACGGGAACCTGGTACTGGCCCGCTATCAGAGGTGACAAAAACAGGTTGGACGAGACGTCTCGTCTTGTCTAGGGTCGTCGCATGACCACCCGCCCCGCCCACATCGCCATGTTCTCCATCGCCGCCCACGGGCACGTGAACCCGAGCATCGAGGTGATCCGCGAGCTCGTGGCGCGCGGTCACCGTGTGACGTACGCGATTCCGCCCGCCTTCGCCGAGAAGGTCGCCGAGACGGGGGCCGAGCCGAGGCTGTGGCACTCGACCCTGCCCACGGACGACGACCCGGAGGCATGGGGGACCGAGCTGATCGACAACATCGAGCCGTTCCTGACGGACGCCCTGCAGGCCGAGCCGCAACTCGCGGCGGCCTACGAGGGTGACGAACCGGACCTTGTGCTCTACGACATCACCGCGTACCCGGCCCGGGTGCTCGCCCACCGCTGGGGCGTCCCGATCGTGCAGCTCTCCCCGAACCTCGTCGCCTGGGAAGGGTACGACGAGGAGGTCGGCAAGCCGCTGTTCGAGCCGCTCAAGCGGACCCCGCGCGGCAAGGCGTTCTACGACACCTTCGCGCGCTGGATCGCGGAGAACGGCATGGACCTGAGCGTCGAGGACTTCATGGGCCGCCCCGACCGGTGCCTCGTCCTCATCCCCAAGGCCCTCCAGCCGAACGCCGACCGCGTCGACGAGAAGCGGTACACCTTCGTCGGCGCCTGCCAGGGCGACCGCGCCGCGCAGGGGGACTGGCGGCGGCCCGCGGACGCCGAGAAGGTGCTGCTCGTGTCGCTGGGTTCCACCTTCACCAGGCAGCCCGCCTTCTACCGCACGTGCGTCGAGGCCTTCGGCGGGCTGCCGGGCTGGCACGTCGTGCTGCAGATCGGCCGCTTCGTCGACCCCGCGGAGCTGGGGGAGGTGCCCGGCAACGTGGAGGTCCACCCATGGGTGCCCCAGCTGGCGATCCTCCGCCAGGCCGACGCGTTCATCACACACGCCGGTGCGGGCGGCAGCCAGGAGGGGCTGGCCACCGGCACCCCGATGGTCGCCGTACCGCAGGCCGTCGACCAGTTCGGCAACGCCGACATGCTCCAGGCGCTGGGCGTGGCCCGCCACCTGCCGATGACGGAGGCCACGGCCGAGACCCTGCGGGAGGCGGTCCTCGCCCTGGTCGAGGACCCGGAGGTGGCGCGTCGCCTACGGGAGATCCAGGAGCGCTCGGCGGGAGAGGGCGGCACCGGGCGGGCGGCCGACCTCATCGAGGCGGAACTGCGCCTGCGCCAGGCGTAGACCGACGCACGGCAACGTGGCCGAGGCATGTGCGCCCCGGCCACGTACGACCTCACCGTGCGGAGATCAGACGCCCACCTTCTCGCCCTCGACCGCCGGCGGTCCGGACGCGGCCTCCGGCGACTCGTCGTGGGTGAAGTCCGGCAGCCGGTTCAGCCACTTCGGCAGGTACCAGTTGCGCTCGCCGAGCAGCGCCATCACGGCCGGCAGCAGCACCCCGCGGATGATCGTCGCGTCGATGAGCACCGCGGCCGCCAGGCCCACACCCATCTGCTTCATGGACTGCATGGACAGCGTCCCGAAGATCGCGAAGACGGCGACCATGATGACGGCGGCGCTGGTGACGACACCGGCCGTCGTGACCACCCCGTGCCGGATCGCGTCCTTGGTGTCCCGGCCCCGCAGCCGTGCCTCACGGATCCGCGAGACCACGAACACGTGGTAGTCCATCGAGAGCCCGAAGAGGATCACGAAGAGGAACAGCGGCAGCCAGGTGATGATGGCGCCCACGCCCTCCGCGCCGACCAGCGAGGCGACCCAGCCGTGCTGGAAGACGGCGACCAGGATGCCGTAGGCCGCCGCGACCGACAGGAGGTTGAGCACGATCGAGGTGATCGCGATCGTCAGCGAGCGGAACGAGAGCAGCATCAGCAGGAAGGCGAAGACGACCACGAACGCGAAGACCGGAGCCACCGAGCCCAGCAACTGGTCGCTGAAGTCGTGCGATCCGGCGACCTGTCCGGTGATCGGCGCCTGGACGCCGTCGACCTTGCCGAGCGTGTCGGGCCGCACCTTGTCGCGCAGCAGCTGAAGGCTCTTCTCCGCCTTGTCCTGGTCGGAGCCGCCCACGAGGGGCACGTACACGAAGGCGACGTTCTGCGCCGCGTGCACCTTGATGTCGACCGGGCCGCGCGAGGCACCCGAACTGATGGCCTGCGTACGGAAGTCGGCGAGCGCGGACTTCACGTCGGCGGCGTTGATGTCGTGCGCCTTGACGACCACCTCGGCCGGCTCGGAGCCGCCCGGGAAGGCGTCGTTGACCCGGTTGTACGTCCCCACGATCGGCAGCGAGTTGCCGAACTCCTTGTCCAGTGTCAGCTGTTGTGTCTTCATGCCGAGGGCGGGAGCGGCGATGGCCAGCAGCGTACCGGCCGCGACGACCAGCGAGACGGCGGGCTTGGCGAGTACGACCCGCAGCACCGCGCTCCAGAACCGGCTGCCCTCCTCGGCGGACCGGACGCGCTTGCCCCTGGCCCGCCGCTTGTCCGGGTGCAGGAACGGCAGGCGGCCCTTCTCGACCCGCTCGCCGAGCAGCGAGAGCAGCGCGGGCAGCACGGTGACCGAGCCGACCATGGCGACCGCCACGACCATCAGCGAGGCCAGCCCCATCGCCTCGAACTCGGCGAGCCCGGTGAAGAGCATGCCGGCCATCGCCACGCACACCGTGACACCGGAGACGACGATGGCGCGGCCACTGGTGGCGGCGGCGATCCGCAGCGCGGCACCGGCGTCCCGGCCGGCCTCGCGCTCCTCGCGCTCACGGCGCAGATAGAACAGGCAGTAGTCGACGCCGACGGCCAGACCCACCAGGAGCATCACGGAGTTGGCGGTGTCGCTCATCGGCTGGAGGTGGCTGACGATGCCCATCAGGCCCATCGTCGCCATGATCGCGGTGAGCGCGAGCGCCACCGGGAGCAGCGCCGCCACCAGGGCGCCGAAGGCGATCAGCAGAATACCGAGGGCCACGGGCACCGCGGAGTACTCGGCCTTCTTGAAGTCGTCGCCGAACGCGTCCGAGAAGGTCTTCTGCATGCTGGCGCCGCCGATCTCCTCGATCCGCAGCCCCGCATGGTCCTTCTGGACGCCCTTGACGGCGTTCAGCACCGGCTCGACTCGGTCGCCCGCGGTGTCCGCGTCGCCCCGGATGTCGAACTGCACGAGCGCGCTGCGCCCGTCCCTGGAGATCGTCTTCGTGTCGTACGGGGAGGTCACGTCCGTGACCTTGCCGGTCCCCTCGACGGCCTTGACGACGGCGGTGACGGCGGCGCGGAAGTCGGCGTCCGTCGCCTTGACGCTGGCGTCCTTCCCCTGGATCAGGACGCTCTCACCGGCCGGGGCCTTGATCCCCGAGTCCTCGATGATCTTCGCGGCGGTGTGTGTCTCGCCCTTGAGCTGATCGCTCTCCTTGACGTCGACGCGGCCCGCCGCCGAGCCGAGCCCCATCGCCAGGACGACGAACAGCACCCAGATTCCCACGGCGGCCCATCGGTGCCGGGCGCTCCAGCCGCCTGCCCGCGCGGCGATGCCCCGCACCCGTATGTCTCCGTTCCCCATGACGGGCCAGCCCCCTTGTGCACGGTGACAGCCCCCTGCCGTCACCTCTGCTTATGAAGGTAGGGGCCGGATAAGAACGTCTCCTCGTGCTGCCCGGTGAACCCCGGGACCTCCGGCTCCTCCCCGCGGACCCCGTCGCCTCCGCACTGGGGAGGACAGGGGCCCCTTACACCTATCCGGGCCTCTCGGGGATTCGGATCAGGGTGCGGTCGCCGATCGGGCCCGGGGTGCGGGTGTTGATCCGCCTGGGCCCGACGGCCGTCCTATGGTGTGCGGATGACGACGACGTACGCGGCACTGCTGCGCGGGATCAACGTGGGCGGCAACAAGAAGGTGCCGATGGCCGAGCTCCGCACACTGATCGAGGAACTCGGCCACGGGGACGTACAGACGTATCTCCAGAGCGGCAACGCCGTCTTCTCCACCGACCGCGGGGACGAGGACTCCCTGGGCGCCGAGTTGGCCGAGGCCATGGAGAAGCACTTCGGCTTCGGCGTCGGCGTACTGGTCCGCGACCACGCCTATCTGAGGGCCGTACGGGAGGCGTGCCCGTTCCCGGCCGCCGAACTGGAGGCCAAACAGCTGCACGTCACCTACTTCTCGGGCCCCGTCGACGCCGAGCGCTTCGCCTCCGTCGACCCGGCGGTGTTCCTGCCGGAGGAGTTCCGCCTCGGCGACCGGGCGCTCTATCTGTACGCACCCGACGGCCTGGGACGCTCCAAGCTGGCCGAGTCACTGTCGAAGCCGCGGCTCCTCAAGGGGGTCACCGCCACCACCCGCAACTGGAACACGGTCGTCAAACTCGAGGAGCTGACCGGTGCCTGAGCACAACCCCGCCGTGGAGGCCGCCATCATGGGGGAACTGAGGCTGCTCGACGCGGAGGTCCGCCGCTCGCCGGAGCGGCTCGGAGCACTGCTCCACCCCGACTTCTACGAGTTCGGCAGTTCCGGGCGGCTGTGGGACCGCGCCTCCGTCCTCGCCGAACTGACCGGCAAGGCCGTGCCCGGGTCGCGGCCCCTCACCACCTCACGGATGAAGGGCGTCCAGCTCGCACCGGACCTGGTCCACCTCACCTTCGACACGGAGGAGGACAACGGCCGCCGGGTGCACCGGAGTTCGCTGTGGCGGCGGACGGAGGACGGCTGGCGCCTGTACTTCCACCAGGGCACACCGTTCACGTCCGACCCAGAGTGACCTTTCGTACGCCGCCATAGGTGGTGTACGAGACGATCTCGTCCGGGACCGTCAGCCTCGGGTCCCGGTACAGGCGTCGCAGCTCGTCCTCGCCGCCGGCCGCGGCGACTGAGTCGATCAGGGCGAGCTCGTCCGCGTCGAGCGCGGCGTCGTCGAGGATCTCCGGGCCCCAGGCGTCCCAGGGCAGTAGTTCGACGCCGTTGAGGGCGGCCAGGTCGCGCAGGACGTCGGCGCGGACGAACCACAGGCCGTGATACGACAGGCCCTCGATCCCGTTGAGGTCGAGCACGCCGAACCTCCGGGGGTCGGCTCCTCCCTCGCGGCACGCCCGCCAGGCGTCCGTGGCCACCAGGAACTGGTCGCGGGGCACGTCCATCGGGTCGAAGTCGATGTCGTACTCGTGGTGGACCTGCGGGTCGGCCAGCCGCCAACTGCCGTCCGGCAGGCGGTATTCGGTGACCCAGTGGTCGGCGTAGTACGCGTCGAAGTACCGGGCGAAGCCACAACGGAGCCGGGCGGCCGTCCCCGTGGCCCGCAGGAGGGAGCAGTGCAGCAGCGCGAAGTCCCGGCACGTGCCCACGAACCGCTCCGCGGGCGCCCGCCGTTCGGTGAGCGGCGCGTCCCCGCGCTCCGCGAGGATCCGCAACAGCCGCGCCGCGTACCGCGACTCCGCGTCCTCGTGCACCCGCTCCTCGGGGATGGCGTAGGCGAAGCGGGGGCCCTCGCCCCGATGGATGATCAGATCTCTGACGACACGGGCGAGTTGCCCCGGATCACGGGGCAGTCCGCCGAGGTCCAGGGCGTCGCCCGGATCGCTGTACGGCGTCTGCTTCAGGTACTGGTCCATGCCCGGGATCCTCGTCCTTGCCCCAGGGGCAGGGTCAACCCAGCGCCGCCATGTCCTCGGCGGTGAGCCGCACCGCGCCCGCGTCGAGGTTCTCCTCCAGATGAGCGAGGGATCCCGTGCCCGGGGTCGGGCACAGCACCGGGGAGCGGTGCAGCAGCCAGGCCAGGGCGATCTGCCCCGGTGTCGCCCCGTGCGCGGCGGCGATCCGGGCGCACTCCGGGTCGGCGGTGAGGGAGCCGTTGCCCAGCGGGAACCAGGGCAGGAAGGCGATGCCGCGCGCCTCACACAGCTTCAGCAGCGGCTCCGAGTCACGGTCGAGCAGGTTGAAGCGGTTCTGGACCGAGGCGATGTCCGTCAACCCCAGTGCCTCTTCCAGTTGTTCGACGGTGACGGAGTCGAGCCCGATGTGCCGGATCTTGCCCTCCGCGCGCAACTCGTCGAGGGCGCCCAGCTGTTCGGCCATCGGCACGGCCGGGTCGAGCCGGTGCAACTGGTACAGGCCGATCGCCTCGAGCCGCAGCCGCCGCAGGCTCGCCTCGCACATCGCCCGCAACCGCTCGGGCCGCCCGTCGATGTGCCAGGCGCGGTCGCTGGTGCGCACGACACCGCCCTTGGTCGCGATCAACAGGCCCTCTGCGTACGGGTACAGGGACTCGGCGACCAACTCCTCGGCGATCGAGGGACCGTAGTTGTCGGCGGTGTCGACGAGGGTGACCCCGCGCTCGACGGCCCGCCGCAGCACGGCCACCGCGTCCCGGGCGTCCCCGCGCGGCCCCCAGTAGCCGGGACCGGTCAACTGGGCGGTGCCGTAGCCGAGCCGCCGCCCCGGCGGCTCCCCGCCGAGTGCAAAGTCCGGCGAGAAGCCTGCCGCGGAGTCGGTGGCAGATCTTCCCGGAACCATTTCATGGAGGGTACACGCGACTGTGCGAGGCTCGTTTCAGGCGCTACCTGGATTCATCCGCAGCGTACCGGTCTTGAGGCGGGTGGTGAAGCGGATCACGTGATTGCGGTGCGCAGCGCCGCGGAAGTGTCTCGGCGGAGTTGGGGGAGCGCTCCGTCCAGGCTAGCGAATCGTTGCGGCAGATCCGGATTCGACCGATCGGGTACTGAGTGTCGGTGGTGGGTGTTAGCGTCCGGATCATGCAGCTGCGGTATGCCTTCCGTCTCGACCCGGGTCCGCGCCAGCGCGTCGCGCTGGCGCGGGCGTTCGGGTGTGCGCGGGTGGTGTACAACGACGCGGTCGACGCCCGTGAGCGGGCCCGGCGGGAGGGCGCCGCGTACCCGGGTGCGGGTGAACTGTCGAAGGCGCTGATCACCCGGGCGAAGACCATGCCGGAGCGGGCTTGGCTGTCCGAGGTGTTGGCGGTGGTGTTGCAGCAGGCATTGCGGGATGTCGAGCGTGCTTACACCAACTTCTTCTCCTCCCTCAAAGGCGCGCGGCAGGGGGCGCGGGTGGGGGCGCCGCGTTTCAAGTCGAAGCGCGATGCCCGACAGACGATCCGGTTCACTGCCAATGCCCGCTGGAAGATCACCGAGGCGGGGCGGCTGCTCCTGCCGAAGATCGGCGAGGTGCGGGTGAAATGGTCCCGCACTCTGCCGTCCGTTCCTTCGAGCGTGACGGTGATCCGCGATGCGGCTGGGCGGTTCTTCGCATCCTTTGTGGTGGCGACCGACCCGAACGCGGATCTGGCGCGGATGCCCGGGGCCGATGACCTGCCGAGTGTCGGGATCGACCTGGGACTGACCCACTTTGCGGTCTTGTCCGACGGGACGAAGATCGACAGCCCGCGATTTCTGCGGCGGGCGGAGAAGAAGTTGAAGAAGACCCAGAAAGAGCTGTCCCGCAAGCAGAAGGGCAGCAGGAACCGGGAGAAGGCCCGCCTCCGAGTTGCCCGCGCGCATGCGCAGGTGGTCGATGCCCGCCGGGAGTTCCACCACCAGCTCTCCACCCAGTTGATCCGCGAGAACCAAGCGGTCGCGGTGGAGGACCTGGCGGTCAAGGGGCTCGCGCGCAGCCGGCTCGGCAAGTCCGTCCATGACGCCGGATGGGCGTCTTTCCTGGCGATGCTGGAGTACAAGGCGCAGCGGTACGGGCGCGCGTTCGTGAAGGTCGGCCGGTTCGAGCCGACCAGTCAGGTGTGCTCGGTCTGCGGCATCAAGGACGGGCCCAAACCTCTACACGTACGGGAGTGGACCTGCACGTACTGCGGTGCCCGGCACGACCGGGACCACAACGCCGCCAAGAACGTCAAACAGGCCGCCGGACTGGCGGTGACAGCCTGTCGAGCGCAGGTAAGACCAGAACCTAAGGTTCCGGCGCAGCGCGAAGAAGCAGGAAGCCACGGAATCCGGTCCGGTGCCGTGCCGCTATGTGGCACGGCACCGGACCGGAAGGCCGGAATCCTTGGGCTTTAGCCCGAGGAGCAGGTCAAATCATCATCGGAGCGGGAGTGGTCGGTGGCGCCATCGAGGCCGACTACCTCAACGGCGAGATCGCCCTCCTCGGCCGGCTGCACGGTGTGCCGACCCCGCTCAACGAGCTGCTCCAGCGGCTCGCGAACACCTTCGCGCGCGAGCGCAGGGCGGCGGGGTCGCTGCCGGTCGCGGAGCTCGTACGCCTGGTCGACGACGCTGTCGCGTTTGTTCAAGAGGAGCGCGCGCCGCGTCCCTAGCGTGGAGCGCATGAGCAATCCGTACAAGAACGTGCACCCGTACATGGTGGAATGCGCCGCCGAGGCCGCCCGGGTGGCCGGCGGTGTCACGGCGGCGCAGCTGGCGGAGCCCGGTCCCACGCACTGCCCGGACTGGGACCTGCGCGCCCTGGTGAACCACTGGGTCCTCTACACCTCGCACGGCCTGGAGCACCGTGCGCTGCGCAAGCAGCTCTCCGAGGAGCTGACCAGCCGCGACTTCACGGCGGATCCCGGCTGGGCGCGGGCGTACGGCGAGCAGCTCGACCGTGCCGTGGCCGCTTGGGACGACCCCGAGGTGTGGGAGGGCGAGGTCGACCTCGGGATGGCGAAGATGCCCGCCGCCGACATCGCCTCGATGATCGTCAAAGAGATGGCGGTGCACGGCTGGGACGTGGCGACGGCCACCGGCCAGGAGTTCCGGATCTCGGACGGCGCGGCCCCGTTCGTCCTGGACGTCGTCGACACGCACGCCGAGCTCTACCGTCAGTACGACGGCTTCGCCGACCCGGTCCCCGTACCCGACGACGCACCCGCGTTCGAGCGGGCGCTGGCGCACAGCGGCCGGGACCCACGCCTGGCCCGACGGTAGGGCTCGCCGTACAGGGACCCGGGGGAATTGGACCAGTGAATTACCGTCGGATTGGATCCAGATTCTGTGCCACTGTCTGGCTAGCCTCGACGGTATGACGAACCCGAGCACGGACGACTCACCCACCCGCGTCGACTTCTACTTCGACCCGGCCTGCCCCTTCGCCTGGATCACCTCACGCTGGATGCTGGAGGTCGAGCGCGCACGCCCGCTCGACCTCCGCTTCCGTGTGATGAGCCTCTACCTGCATAACCTCGGCAATGAACTACCCGACTGGTACCGGGAGTTGGTCGACAAGTCCGTCGGACCCGTACGGGTCGCGGTGGCCGCCGCCGAACAGCACGGCGCGAAGGTGCTGCGCGACCTCTACACCGCCTTCGGTACCCGCATCCACGACCGTGGTGTCGAGGACTTCGACGCCGTGGTCGCCGACTCCCTCGCCGAACTGGGACTCCCGGCCGAGTTGGCCGCCGCGGCCCACGACTCCGCGTACGACGAGGCGGTACGCCGCAGCCACGAGGCGGGCCGGGAGCCCGGCTCGGACGGCTATGTGGGGACCCCCACCCTCCATGTGGACGGAACGGTGTGGTTCGGCCCCGTCCTGCGGGCCGTCCCGCGAGGCGAGCGCGCGGCGGAGCTCTTCGACAGCTTCCGTGTTCTGGCCGCCCACCCGGACTTCTTCGAGCTCAAGCGGACGAGGACCGGAGGGCTGTCTTTCGACTGAACAGCGGTCTGGAATATGAACGCTGCTCGGATGTATAGGTGTCCAGTAGAAGGGAGTTACGCCGTTCTCTGTCGCCTTCATTGACGGTGACGCGCCATAGATCCTACCTTTCTCGGCGTTGGGTACAGGCTGATCCCACGGGAGGGGAACATGCCCATGCGCCGAAGAGCCGCCCTAGTCACCCTGATCTCCACGGTCCTGGCCCTCGGAATTCCGGGTGCCGTGTCCTCCGCCCAGCCCGCGACCTCCGACCTCTACGTCTCCCCGAGCGGGAACGATCACGCGAACGGCACCGCCCGCCACCCCGTACGCACCCTGGAACGCGCCCGCGACCTCGTCCGCGAGCGCGTCACGGGGATGAAGGGCGACCTGACGGTCCACCTCGCCTCGGGTACGTACCGGCAGACCGCACCCCTCACCCTCGACGCCCGGGACTCGGGCACCGGCGGCCACCAGGTGATCTGGCAGGGCACCGGGAACACCGTCGTCAGCGGTGGCCGGCAGGTCCAGGGCTGGCGCCCGGTCGCCGGGAGGGCGGGCCTGTGGTCAGCGCCCGCTCCCCAAGGCCTCACCGACACCCGGCAGTTGTACGTCGACGGGGTGCGCGCCCAGCGCGCCCGCGGGGCCGTGCCGGTGACCCTCACCCAGACCGCCACCGGATACACGGCGTCCTCCGACACCCTCGCGCACTGGAAACACCCCTCCGACGCCGAGTTCGTCTACACCAGCGGCGAGTCCCTGTGGAACGTCGAGCGCAACGGCCTGGGCCAGTGGACCGAGCCGCGCTGCCGCATCGCCGCCGCCGAGGGCACCACGATCACGATGGTCCAGCCGTGCTGGGACAACTCCAACAAGCGGGTCGAGTTCCCGGACATCCCCGGCCGCACGGTCAGCATGGTCGGGCCCGGCCACCTCACCAACGGCGGCAGGGCGACCTACGTCGAGAACGCCTACGAACTCCTGGACCAGCCCGGCGAGTGGTACCTCGACCGCACCGCGCACCGGGTCTACTACCTGCCCCGCAAGGGCGAGAACCTCGCGCGCGCCGACGTCGAGGCGGCACAGGCCGAGAAGCTGATCGACGGACGGGGCACGGCCGCCGCGCCCGTCCACGACCTCGCCTTCCGCGGCCTGCAGTTCAGCTACGCCACCTGGCTCACCCCCTCGGGGCCCGAGGGCTTCTCCGAGATCCAGGCGGGCTACACCATCACCGGCGACAAGGGCTGGGCGACCCAGGGCCTGTGCCAGTACGTCGAGGGCGGCACCTGCCCCTTCGCGTCCTGGACCAAGATGCCGGGCAACGTCTCCTTCACCCACGGGCAGCGCATCGCGTTCAGCGACGACGTCTTCGCCCATCTCGGCGCGTCCGGCCTCGACCTGGGCACCGGCTCGAAGGACTCCACGGTCAGCGCCAGCGTCTTCACCGACATCTCCGGCAACGGACTGGAGATCGGCGGAGTGGACGGGCAAACCCCGGCCTCCGGAGTCCAGGTGACGGACAATCACCTCTACGGACTGCCCCGCGAGTACCACGGCGGCGTGGCGATCCTCGACGGCTGGACCCAGAGCACCACGATCGCCCACAACCAGATCGACCACGTCGGCTACAGCGCCGTCTCCCTCGGATGGGGCGGCTGGCCCGACAAGATCGGCGACCCGGCGACCCCCAACCCCAGCCACGACAACACGGTCCGCGACAACCTGATCTTCGACTACATGCAGATGCTCGACGACGGCGGCGGCATCTACACCCAAGGACTGACGGGCACCTCCCTGGCCGACGGCGAGAAGGTCACCGGCAACGTCATCCACGACCAGTGGGGCCTGGGCAAGAACGTCTACACCGACAACGGCTGCACCTACGAGACGGTCGAGGGCAACGTCCTCTACAACGCCTCGTACGCCAACGTCGCCTCCCGCCACACCGACTACCGCGACACCCTCGGCAACAACGACCCGACCCTCGTCAAGGACAACTGGTGGGAGGAGGGAACCGCCGACGGCGACAACAAGGGCCTGGTGACGACCGGCAACAAGATCATGGCGGCCCCGTCCGACGTACCGTCGGAGGTCATCGGCAACGCGGGACTCGAACCCGCCCACCGCGGACTGCTGAACCGCCGCGTCGGCGCCGCCTCCACCCCGGAGGCACCCTCTCGCGTCGGTACGAGCACGGCGGGAGTCGACGCCCTGTACGTCACCTTCAACCCGAGCTTCGTGGACGGCGGTTCACCGGTGACCGGCTACACGGCGCGGGCGTACGACGCGTCCGGACGCCAGGTGGGCGAACAGGCCATCGGCGCGGGCGAGTTCAAGCGCACGGCGATCGTACGGATCGGTGGACTGCCCGCGTCGGCGGGCCCGCTCACGGTCACCGTCACCGCGAGCAACGCCCACGGCACCAGCGCCCCGTCGCTCGCCTCGCTCCCGCTGACCCCGACCGCCGTGACCGCGCTGCCGGGCGCGCCGACCGGCCCCAAGCTGCGTACGGCGGCCACCGCGGCCACCGTGGCCTGGACCCCGCCGACGGCGACCGGCGACGCCAAGGTCGTCGGCTACCGCGTCACCGTCTCCGACGGCCGCGCCCCGATCGACGTCACGGGCCGGGACGTGCTGGTCGGCCAGCCCTCCGCGAAGGGCATGTTCCGGGTGATCGGAGGCCTCAGGCCGGGCACCTCGTACACCGTCACGATCGCGACGGTGACGGCGGCGGGCACGGGACCGGCGGCCACGGTGACGGCCACCACCAAGGCGTGAGCGTTCAGGCGCCGAGCGCCGCCGGCACCGGGACGCGTGCCTCGTCGTACCGCTCCAGCAGGACCCGTGCCACCTCCGGTGCCGGGCCCAGTACGTCGGCCAGTACGTCCGCCTCGGCGGAGCCCCGGGCGATGCGGTCCGGGAGGAAGCCGGGGGCGAGGACGTAGGGGGCGACGGCGACACGTGCGCAGCCGAGGGCGCGCAGTTCGCGCACCGCGTCCTCGGTGCGCGGAAGGGATGCGGAGGCGAACGCGGGCCGCACGGCGCACCAACCGGTGTGCCGCCACTCCCGCGCGATTTCTGCGATCACCGCGATCGCCTCCGGGTCGGTGGACCCCGCGGAGGCCAGCACGACCCCCGTCGAGGACTTGTCGGCGGGGGTCAGCCCCGCCTCGTACAGCCGGCGTTCGAGCGCCGCCGTCAGCAGGGGGGAGGGGCCGAGCACCTCCGCCTGGTGGATGCGCAGGCGCGCCGGGGCCTCCCGCAGGACCGCCGGGATGTCCGCCTTCGCGTGGAAGGCGCGGGTGAGCAGGAGGGGGAGGGCGACCACATCGCGTACGCCCTCCGCCGCCAGGGACTCCAGCACCCCCGGCACCGAGGGGATGTTGAAGTCGAGGAAGCCGGTCTCCACGCGCAGGCCCGGACGCCGGGCCCGCACACGCCGTACGAGGGCGTGCACCGTCGCGGCATGACGCGGATCGCGGCTGCCGTGGGCGATGACCAGGAGGACCGGACGACTCGTCATGACGGGTTCAGCTCTTCACCAGGAGACCGCGGCTGCGCAGCACCCACCGCTCCAGCGGGCTGAAGATCAGCAGGTCGATGGCGATACCGACGAACAGGATGAGGAAGATGGCGAGGAAGACCATCGACATGGAACTGGCGGTGCGGCCGTTCTCCAGCAGCTGACCGAGGCCGATGCCCAGGTCGGGGGAGGAGGCGATGATCTCCGCCGCCATCAGGGAGCGCCAGGAGAACGCCCAGCCCTGCTTCAGACCGGCCAGATAGCCGGGCAGCGCGGCCGGCATCACGATGTGCCAGGTCCCGCGCAGGCCCGTCGCGCCCATCGTGCGGCCCGCCCGCAGGAACAGCGGCGGCACCTGGTCCACGCCCGACACCAGGCCGTTGGCGATGGAGGGGACGGCGCCGAGCAGGATCACCGCGAACATCATCGAGTTGTTCAGGCCCAGCCAGATGACGGCCGGCGGCACCCAGGCCACGGAGGGCAGCGACTGGAGCCCGGAGAGGATGGGGCCGATCGCGGCGCGGACGAACTTCACCCGGGCCACCAGCAGACCCAGCGGGGTGCCGATCGCCAGGGCGAAGAGGAACCCGAGCAGACCGCGCGAGACACTCGTCCAGATGTAGCCGAGCAGCGTGCCCTGCAGCCAGGCGTCCTTGACCTCGCCCCAGACGTCGGACGGTGAGGGCAGCTTGCTCGGGTCGGTGACGACCTTGAACGAGATCAGCGCCTGCCACACCACCAGCACCAGCGCGATGGCGACGAGCGGCGGCAGTATCTTCTCGACGAAGGTCTGACGGAAGGCCGGCCGGCCCGAATGCGCGGTCGTCTCCAGGGCGTCGAGGCCCGCTTCCAGACCCGCCATGTCGTTGCCGGGGCTGTCCTTGACGGGCCGGTCGGCCGCGTCGGCCTTCGTCTCAGTGCTGGCCATGGCGGCGGATCTCCCCACGCAGTTGTTCGGTGATCTCGACGGACAGCTCCGCCACGGCCGCGTCCTCGATACGACGCGGCTGCGGGATGTCGACCCGCCACTCGTGGGCCACCCGGCCGGGGCGCGAGGACAGCAGGACGACCCGCTCGGCCAGCCGCACCGCCTCACGCACGTTGTGGGTGACGAAGAGGACGGACAGCTGGGTCTCGCGCCAGATCCGGGTCAGTTCGTCGTGCAGGACGTCCCGTGTGATGGCGTCCAGCGCCGCGAACGGCTCGTCCATCAGCAGGATCTGGCTGTCCTGGGCGAGCGCGCGGGCCATCGCGACGCGCTGGCGCATACCGCCGGACAGCTCGTGCACCCGCTTCCCGTACGCGCCCTTCAGCCGGACGAGTTCGAGCAGCTCCTCCGCCCGGTCGCGGCGCTCGGACTTCGCGACGCCGCGCAGCCGCAGGGCGAGTTCGATGTTCTTGCCCGCGGTCAGCCACGGGAAGAGGGCGTGCTCCTGGAACATCAGGGCCGGGCGCCCGTTGGTCGTGATGCTGCCCGCGGTCGGGGCGTCGAGGCCCGCGACCAGGTTGAGCAGCGTCGACTTCCCACACCCCGAGGCCCCCAGGAGGGTGACGAACTCGCCCGGTGCGACATCGAGGGTGATGTCGTCGAGGACGAGCTGCTGCCCTGCCGGTCCGGCGAAGGACTTCGAGACATGCTCGATCCGGGCGGCGTGCTCCACCACTTCGGCGCCGTCGGCGGCCTTGGCGAGGGTCGTGGCCATGGTCGTCACCTCCTGGGAACTCATCGGTGTGGGTTCTTACTTGACGCCGAGACCGGCGTCGGCGACCGTGCTCTCGCCCGCGGCCCCCAGGACCTTGTTCAGGAGCGTGAGGTCGTAGATCCCGTTCAGGTCCGGCTTCTCCAGCAGGCCCGCCTTGACCGCGTGCTCCGCCTCGGTGTTGAGGGTGGAGGCCAGCGGGTCATTGGTGATCTGGATGGACTTCCAGGCCGGGTCGAGCACCTTCGCCGGGAGCTCCTTGCCGGAGTCGACCTTCAGCTGGGCGTTGGCCGCGGCCTTCGCCTGGTCGGGGTTGGCGTTGATCCACTTGTTGGTGTCGACCGAGCCCTTCAGCACGGCCTCGACGACCTTCGGGTGCTCCTTGAGGAACTTCTGCGACACGATGATGTTCGTGATCACGAACTTCTTGTCGGGCCACAGGGAGGCCTCGTCGAGCAGGACCTTGCCGCCCTCGGCGACCAGCTTGGACGCGGTCGGCTCCGGCACCCAGGCGCCGTCGATGGAGCCGGACTTGTAGGCGTCCGGGGTGATCTTGTTGTCCGTACGGACGACCGAGACGTCGCCCTTGCCGCTCTGCGCGTCGACCTTCCAGCCCTGGTCCGCGATCCAGTTGAGGAACGCCACGTCCTGCGTGTTGCCGAGCTGCGGGGTCGCGATCTTCTTGCCCTTGACGTCCTTCAGGGACTTGATCTTCTTCGGGTTCACCACGAGCTTCACGCCACCGGACGCCGAACCGCCGATGATGCGCAGGCTCTTGCCCTGGGACTTGGTGAAGCCGTTGATCGACGGCGAGGGGCCGATCCAGCCGATGTCGATCGAGCCCGAGTTCAGGGCCTCGATCTCGGAGGGGCCCGCGTTGAAGATGGAGTACTCCGCCTTCGTGCCGCCCAGTGCCTTCTGGAAGAGGCCTTCCTGGCGGCCGACCAGCGCGGTCGCGTGGGTGAGGTTGCCGAAGTAGCCGATCTTCACGGTGTCGACACCGTCGATCTTCGAGGATCCGGCGGCGACCTTCTCCTTCGAGGAGGAGGAGTCCTTGGAGTCGGAGCCGTAGCTGCACGCGGCGAGCGCGAGCAGGGGGAGTGCGACGGCGGCGGCTATGCCGCGGCGTACGAGGTTCGAGCGGATGGCAGGCACGGGAGGGGTTCCTCTCGTTGGCCCGGCGGTCACGTTTTCAGGTCGTGGCCGGGAGGTCGGCAGGTCTTCGTCGTCGCAACCGGGACGTCGGGTGGGGGGACGGGGCGCGCAGGCAGTGCGCGTACGTCATTCCGCACATCGCGCCACTCCGCCCTGCCCGCTGCCGAGGGCGCCGCTGCCGACGCGGCCGCCCTCCTTGGCGAACGTGGAGTAGAAGTCGGTGGGTGTCATGTCAGAAGTCCCACCCGTCGTCGTCGCCCTCGTCCTTGACCGGCTGCGGCGCGGCGAACGACTCGCCGACCATGCCCGCGGTCAGCGTGGTGCCGTCCGCCGGATCGATCAGGATGAACGCGCCGGTGCGCCGGGAGTCGGCGTACGAGTCGAGCGGAAGCGGTTCGGCGGCACGGATCTTGACGCGGCCGATGTCGTTGGCGACCAGCTGACCCGGGTGCGGGTGCAGCGACAGGTCGTCGAGCGTCAGCCGGGACGGGATGTCCTTGACGATCGCCTTCACCGTGCGGGTGCCGTGCTTGAGCAGCACCCGGTGGCCGACGGTGAGCGGCTGGTCGGCCACGTGGCAGACGGTCGCCTCGACGTCCTGCGTGGTCGGGGGCGCGTCCTTGCTCGGCACGATCAGGTCGCCGCGCGAGACGTCGATGTCGTCCTCCAGCAGGAGGGTCACCGACTGCGGGGTCCACGCCACGTCGACCTGCTTGCCCAGCAGATCGATCCCGGCGACCTTCGTGGTGCGCCCGGAGGGCAGCACGGTCACACTCTCGCCGACCCGGAAGCTACCGGCGGCGATCTGACCGGCGTACCCCCGGTAGTCGGGGTGCTCGGCGGTCTGCGGGCGGATCACGTACTGCACGGGCAGACGGGCGTGGCAGTGCCCCAGGTCGTGGCTGACCGGGACCGTCTCCAGGTGCTCCAGGACCGTCGGGCCGCCGTACCAGTCCATGTTCGCGGAGGCGTCCACCACGTTGTCACCGGCGAGCGCCGAGATCGGGATCGCGGTGATCTCGGGAACGCCCAGCTCGGAGGCGTACGCCGTGAACTCCTCGGCGATCGCGGCGAAGACGGACTCCTTGTACTCGACGAGGTCCATCTTGTTGACGGCGAGGACCACGTGCGGGACACGCAGCAGCGCGGCGACGGCCGCGTGCCGGCGGGTCTGTTCGATGACGCCGTTGCGGGCGTCGACGAGGACGACGGCCAGGTCGGCGGTCGAGGCGCCGGTGACCATGTTCCGGGTGTACTGCACATGCCCGGGGGTGTCGGCGAGGATGAACCGGCGGCGCGCCGTCGCGAAGTAGCGGTAGGCGACGTCGATGGTGATGCCCTGCTCGCGCTCGGCGCGCAGGCCGTCGGTGAGGAGGGCGAGGTCGGGGGCGTCCTGGCCCCGGCTCGCCGAGACACGCTCCACGGCCTCCAACTGGTCCGTCAGGACCGACTTGGAGTCGTGCAGAAGACGTCCGACCAGCGTGGACTTGCCGTCGTCGACGGAGCCGGCGGTCGCGAAGCGCAGGAGCGTGGTCGCCGACAACTGCTCGACCGACAGCGGCTCGGTGGGTTCGGTGGTGCTGGTCATGTCTAGAAGTACCCCTCGCGCTTGCGGTCTTCCATCGCGGCCTCGGACATCTTGTCGTCGGCGCGGGTGGCGCCCCGCTCGGTGAGCCGGGAGGCGGCGATCTCGGCGATCACGGCGTCCAGCGTGGTCGCGTCGGAGTCGACGGCGCCGGTGCAGGACATGTCGCCGACGGTCCGGTAGCGGACGAGCCGCTTCTCGACCGTCTCGCCGTCCTTCGGCCCGCCCCACTCACCGGCGGTCAGCCACATGTTCGACCGCTGGAAGACCTCGCGCTCGTGCGCGAAGTAGATGTCGGGCAGTTCGATGCCTTCGCGGGCGATGTACTGCCAGACGTCCAGTTCGGTCCAGTTGGAGAGGGGGAAGACGCGGACGTGTTCGCCGGGTGCGTGGCGGCCGTTGTAGAGCTGCCACAGTTCGGGGCGCTGGCGTCGGGGGTCCCACTGGGAGAACTCGTCGCGCAGGGAGAAGACGCGTTCTTTCGCGCGGGCTTTCTCCTCGTCGCGGCGTCCGCCGCCGAAGACGGCGTCGAAGCGTTCGGACTGGATCTTCTCGGTGAGGGGCACAGTCTGCAGGGGGTTGCGGGTGCCGTCGGGGCGTTCGCGCAGGACTCCGCGGTCGATGTAGTCCTGTACGGAGGCGATGTGCAGCCGAAGTCCGTGCTTTTCCACGGTCCGGTCGCGGTATTCGAGGACTTCGGGGAAGTTGTGTCCGGTGTCGACGTGCAGCAGGGTGAAGGGGATCGTGGCGGGGGCGAAGGCCTTCAGGGCGAGGTGCAGCATGACGATGGAGTCCTTGCCGCCGGAGAAGAGGATCACCGGCCGTTCGAACTCGCCCGCGACCTCACGGAAGATGTGGACGGCCTCCGACTCCAGGGCGTCCAGGTGCGAGAGCGCGTACGGGCTGCTGTCCGTCTCCTCGGAGACACTGGCGACGGTCGTCATGCGAGACCCCTTTCGGTGAGCAGCGCATGGAGCGCGGCCGCGGACTCCTGCACGGACTGGGTGTGCGACTCGATGCGCAGATCGGGCGACGCGGGCTCCTCGTACGGGTCGTCGACGCCGGTCAGCCCCGAGATCTCCCCCGCGGCCTGCTTGGCGTAGAGGCCCTTCACATCGCGTACGGAGCAGACCTCGACCGGCGTCGCCACGTGCACCTCCAGGTACGGCGTGCCGCCGCTCTGGTGACGCCCCCGGACCGCCTCGCGGCTGTCGGCGTACGGCGCGATCACCGGGACGAGCGCCTTGACGCCGTTGCGGGCGAGCAGCTCGGCGAGGAAACCGATCCGCTGCACGTTCGTGTCGCGGTCCTCGCGCGAGAAGCCGAGACCCGACGAGAGGAACTCGCGGATCTCGTCGCCGTCGAGCACCTCGACGCGGTGGCCCTCGTCGCGCAGCCGGCCGGCCAGCTCGTACGCGATGGTGGTCTTGCCGGCGCTCGGCAGACCCGTGAGCCAGATGGTGGCTCCGGTCGTCACTTGCTGCTCCTGGGAGATCTGGGTGGTCGTGGTCATCCGTGCAGCCCGCACTCGGTCTTGGACCGTCCCGCCCAGCGGCCGGCGCGGGCGTCCTCGCCCTCCAGCACACGGCGGGTGCAGGGCGCGCAGCCTACGGAGGCGTAGCCGTCCATCAGCAGCGGGTTGGTGAGGACGCCGTGCTCGGAGACGTACGCGTCCACGTCGTCCTGCGTCCAGCGGGCGATCGGCGAGATCTTGACCTTCTGCCGCTTCTCGTCCCAGCCGACGACCGGGGTGTTCGCCCGGGTCGGGGACTCGTCGCGGCGCAGTCCGGTCGCCCAGGCGTCGTACCTGGTCAGGCCCTCTTCCAGGGGCTTGACCTTGCGCAGGGCGCAGCACAGGTCGGGGTCGCGGTCGTGCAGCTTGGGGCCGTACTCGGCGTCCTGCTCGGCGACGGTCTGGCGCGGGGTGAGGGTGATGACGTTGACGTCCATCACGGCCTCGACCGCGTCCCGGGTGCCGATGGTCTCGGGGAAGTGGTAGCCGGTGTCGAGGAAGACTACGTCGACTTGGCTGTCGCCCGGCTGAGCGCGGGAGGCGAGGTGCGCGACGACCGCGTCCTCCATGGAGGAGGTCACGCAGAACGCCTTGCCGAAGGTCTCGACGGCCCACTGGAGGATCTCCAGGGCCGAGGCGTCCTCGAGGTCGCGCCCCGCCTGCTCGGCGAGGCGCTTCAGGTCTTCGGCCGTACGGCCTTCCCGGTCTTCCCGCTCTTCCTGGTCTTCCTGGTCTTTCTGAATCGTCGTCATATCTCGTCCCCTCCACCTTCGTTGCGCCGAACCCCACGGGCGAGCAGCCCGAGGAACTTCAACTGGAAGGCTCGGTTGCACGCCGCGCATTCCCACGCGCCGTGGCCCTGCTCGCTCGGACGGAGGTCTTCGTCGCCGCAGTAGGGGCAGTAGAAGGGAGCCGCTCGCTCGCTCACGACAGCGACTCCTCGCTGGCACGGGCGGCCCAGGTGGCGAAGCGCTCGTCGTCCTCGCGCTCCGCCTGGAAGCGCTTGAGGACCCGCTCGATGTAGTCGGGAAGCTCGTCCGAGGTGACCTTCAGGCCACGGACCTTGCGGCCGAAGCCGGCCTCCAGGCCGAGCGCGCCGCCCAGGTGCACCTGGAAGCCCTCGACCTGCTCGCCCTGGTCGTTCAGGACCAGCTGGCCCTTGAGACCGATGTCCGCGACCTGGATACGGGCGCAGGCGTTCGGGCAGCCGTTGATGTTGATGGTGATGGGCTCTTCGAACTCGGGGATGCGGCGCTCGAGTTCGTCGATCAGGGAAGCACCGCGCGCCTTGGTCTCGACGATCGCGAGCTTGCAGTACTCGATGCCGGTGCAGGCCATCGTGCCGCGCCGGAAGGTGGAGGGCCTGACGGTCAGGTCGAGGGCTTCGAGGCCCTCCACCAGCGAGTCGACCTGGTCCTCCGTCACGTCGAGCACGACCATCTTCTGCTCGACGGTGGTGCGCAGCCGACCCGAGCCGTGTGCCGCGGCCAGCTCGGCGATCTTCGTGAGGGTGGTGCCGTCCACGCGGCCGACGCGCGGCGCGAAGCCGACGTAGAAGCGGCCGTCCTGCTGGCGGTGCACACCGACGTGGTCGCGCCAGCGGGCGACCGGCTGGTCGGGGGCCGGGCCGTCGACGAGCTTCCGCTCGAGGTACTCGTCCTCCAGGATCTGGCGGAACTTCTCCACGCCCCAGTCGGCGACCAGGAACTTCAGACGGGCGCGGGTGCGCAGGCGCCGGTAGCCGTAGTCGCGGAAGATCGAGATGACGCCCTCGTAGACGTCCGGGACCTCGTCCAGCGGGACCCAGGCGCCGAGGCGCTGGCCGATCTTCGGGTTGGTGGAGAGGCCGCCGCCGACCCAGAGGTCGAAGCCGGGGCCGTGCTCGGGGTGGTTCACGCCGACGAAGGCGATGTCGTTGATCTCGTGCGCCACGTCGAGCAGCGGCGAGCCGGAGATCGCGGACTTGAACTTGCGGGGCAGGTTCGAGAAGTCCTTGTTGCCGATGATCCGGCGGTGGATCTCGTCGATGGCCGGGGTGCCGTCGATGATCTCGTCCTCGGCGATGCCGGCGACGGGCGAGCCGAGGATGACGCGGGGCGTGTCACCGCAGGCCTCGGTGGTGGACAGCCCGACGGCTTCGAGCCGGTTCCAGATCTCGGGGACGTCCTCGATGCGGATCCAGTGGTACTGCACGTTCTGGCGGTCGGTGAGGTCGGCGGTGCCGCGCGCGAACTCCTGCGAGATCTCGCCGATGACGCGCAGCTGGTCGGTGGTCAGCCGGCCGCCGTCGATGCGGACGCGCAGCATGAAGTACTTGTCGTCCAGCTCCTCCGGCTCCAGGATCGCGGTCTTGCCGCCGTCGATCCCGGGCTTGCGCTGGGTGTACAGCCCCCACCAGCGCATACGTCCACGAAGGTCGTTGGGGTCGATCGAGTCGAAGCCGCGCTTCGAGTAGATCGTCTCAATGCGTGTCCGCACATTGAGACCGTCGTCGTCCTTCTTGAACTGTTCGTTTCCGTTGAGCGGGGTGAAGTGACCCACGGCCCACTGACCCTCGCCGCGGTGACGACTCACCTTGCGGCGGGGCGCGGCGGCGGGATTCTGCGGGGTGGCGGCCATGGTTGATACGTCCTTCGGGACTGCGGGACAGGAAGGAGAGCGGCTCTCGACTGCGCATATGGGCGCATACGGAAAGTACGCGCGCGTCATTGCGCAGAGCGAGGCAAAAGGGAGAATGTCGGCTGGGCCGGGGCTGTCAGCTCGCCGGACAGATGGCGCTGGACATGCGGCCGAGGTCGACGTGCCGCCGACTCACCAAGGCAATTCCAGTTCCAGACATGACGGAAGCGTGTCACGGGGATCTCGGGCCAGTCCACCGTCATCCATCATGTGGACACCCTTGTCCCGAATGGCGAGACGAAAGTGTTGTCGGTCACACGGCTGGGCAGGAATGGACGATCCGGCGGCCCGGTGACCGCCCGATGGCGGGCCGAGGGCCGGCCCGCGGCAGGTCAGACCGCTCGTGCGCCCGGCCAGGGCCCGGGCGCGGCGACCTCCGGCTCCTCCTCCACCTTGGTGTCGAAGAGCTTGAAGCCGCGGCGCAGGTAGTTGTCCATCGCGTGCTCCCCGTCCTTGCTGCATGTATGCAGCCAGACACGCTTCGTCTCGGACCGCCCCGGCCAGCGCTCCGCCAGGTCCCAGGCTCGCGCCACCCCGTACGAGAGCAGGTGCCCGCCGATTCGGCGGCCCCGGAAGGCGGGGATCAGCCCGAAGTACATGACCTCGACAACGCCGTCGTCCTGTGGGTCCAGCTCGACATAGCCCGCGGGCGTTCCCCGGTCGTAGGCGACCCAGGTCTCCACGCCGGGGCGGTCCAGGACCTCCTGCCACTGCGCGTACGTCCAGCTCAGGCGGTCGGTCCAGCGGATGTCTCCGCCCACGGAGGCGTACAGGAAGCGGTTGAACTCGGGCGAGGGGACTTCGGAGCGCACGATCCGGACGTCGCCGTCGGGCGTGATCGCGGGGAGCAGGTCGCTCGACGCGGTCTGCTCCAGGGACCAGGTGGTCACAGTGACGGTGCTCATGGGGGCCAGGGAACCACGGGCTCGCGGCCCGCTCCAAAGCGGGCCAGTGTTTTCGCCCCCGCCGCCCCTACCCGTCCCATCCCCGGGGGCTCCGCCCCCAGACCCCCGGGGTGTGTTCTTCGACTGCGGGTGGGTGGGGGCCGTTCGCGCAGTTCCTCGCGCCCCTGAAGACCCCCTGCGGGGGTCCAGGGGGCGCAGCGCCCCTGGCGGGGTCTGGGGCGGAGCCCCAGAAGGGTGGGACGGGTAGGGGCGGCGGGGGCGAAGAACCCCCGGGGTCCCTAGCCCAGGGACTTGTTCACCGCGGTCAAAGGGACCGCGTACAGGACGCGCTCCGGTGTCGTGTCCGGGTCGGCGCCGGTGAGGGTCCACAGTTCGCCGGTCTCCTGCCAGTAGGACAGGGAGGCGGTGTGCTGGCCCCAGCAGGCGTAGGACTGGTCCCCCGTGCACTGCACCGCCTCGGCGGTGTGCCCGCTCTGCCGCCACAGCGTGCCGTGCCGGCCACCGCTGGCCGGTGCGTGGCCGACGTACCAGTCGGCCCTGCGCGCCCCGGCCGGCGTATAGGAGAGGACGCCCGAGAGCGCGGCGGCCTTGGTCGTGTAGGCCTCACGCGCGTCGACCCGCCCCAGGGAGTCGCTGCCGAGCAACCCCGCCCGGCCGGCGACGGTGCTGTACGAGTACCGCCAGATCCGGGTCCGCTCCGTGCCGTCGGCCGGCGCCGCCTCGGTGGCGACCAGGCTGTCCGGCGTCGAGGTGCGGTCCAGCGACAGGGAACCGAAACAGGGGTTCGCCCGGGCCTCGCCCGAGCCGCACGTGCCGCCCGCCGGGCTGTACGAGCCGACGGCCGGCAGCACGTACTGGTAGCCGTGCGCGGAGTAGCCGCCGCGCACCTTGCCGATCGCCCCGCTGTCCACGCCCGCCTTCAGGAGGTGGTGCAGGTCGAAGACGAGCAGGGAGTCGTCCTGCCCCGCGCCGTTCTGCGCGGTGACGATCAGCTTGCCCTGGTACCAGACCATGCCGCCCATCCGGGAGCGGACCGCGCCGAAGTCCTTGCCGCCGTCGCGCGGCGCGACCAGCAGCACCCAGCGGTACCTGAGCGCCGCCGGGTCGCTCGCGTCGATGAAGGCGACCCGGGCCAGACCCCGGTCGGTGGCGGAGGCGCCCGCGGCCCGGTCGTCGTGGTTCCAGCCCGCCAGGATGACCCGCCGATCGCCCCACCGGCCGTCCTGGTCGGCGTCACCGGAGGTGGTGACGGAGGCGGGCGCCCACTGCTGGGTCCGCGCGTCGTCCGAGGCCCAGCAGTACGCGCGGGTGGCGACCGGTTCGAGCGGCAGCGCGGCCCGCTCGGTCCCGGAGCAGTCGGCCTCGTCGCGCATCGTGTGGTCGGCGCTCGCCAGGACGCCGGAGACCCCGACGTTCCCGCCCATGTTCCGGCTGAGCGTGCTGAGAGTGTCCCCGGCGACCAGGTTCTCGTGCAGTTGGAGCCTGCTGGTCTCGGCGGCCGAGGTGAGCGGGGTCAGCGCGCCCGGACTGTTGCTGCCCGTGGCCTGGGAGGTGCTGATCAGCGTGGCGGCCGCGGTGAGCGCGAGAGCGGTTCCGGCCAGTGTGGCGCGCAGCGCCTGTCCCCTTCGCCTACGACGGTGTCTGCCGCGGTGCTTCATGCGTCCTCCCGAGGAAGGCCAACTGCCCCTCATGATCAGAACGTTGACGGAGAGACGGGTGGGGTGGCCTGTGGAGGGATGCTACGTCAGAGAGCCACGTGCCTGGTCAAGGACCCCGGAAGACGGTCCCGAAATACGCTCCTTGCCTCTCGCAGGGGGCATATTCGGCCGGTCGGGTGACGCGTCGGGCCCCGGTGCGGTACAAGGGGGCCCGGGATTCCGCGCCCTGCGCACCGCCGGCGCCGTCGAGTGGGGGAGGAGGTCCCGGGGGTCCTCCGGGAGCACCAACTCGACCTCCGCGGCCTCGCAGAAACGATACGGCCGGTGTTCCAGAAAAGCCCCGAGATACCGCCGTACGCGCGACATCTCGGCCCGCACCGTCACCGTACGACCGGGGTCGTCGAACAGGTCGTCGGCGAGCCCGGAGGCGCTGCGCCCGACGGGTCGGACGGCCAGCAGGTACAGCAACTCGGCATGGCGGGGGCTCAGTTCGTGGCACCAGGAGCCCGCTTCGGACGAGACGGTCACCGAGGAGCGCCGCGGGTGCGCCAGATCCAGGACGATCCGCGCGGCCCGCCGGGGCCCCGGCTCGTCGGCGGCCCGCAGCAGCCAGCCGCCGGGCAGCGGCTCCACCACGCACAGCCCGAGCGTCGGCAGCCAACTCCGCCCGGGAGCGAGCGCCTTGGGCAGCGCGAGCCGTCCGGTGTACGGCATCCCGGTGACCGCGGCCGTCCAGCCGTCCTGGTCCACGGCGAGGGCGCGCCCGCCGAGCCGGGCGAGCACCGGCGCCGCCACCGCGCGCAGCCCCTCCAGCGAGGTCAGGTGCAGCTCGCGCAGGTGCGCCTCGGCGAGTTTGGCCACCGAGCCGACCAGGGCGAGCGTCGCCGGGTGCAGGGTGTCCAGCGGCCCGCTCACGTCCACGACGCCGATCAGACTGCCGTCGCGCGGGTCGGTGATCGGGGCGCCGGTGCAGGTCCACGAGTGGTGGGTGCGCACGAAGTGCTCGGCGGAGAAGACCTGGACGGGGCGCCGGGCGACCAGCGGGGTGCCCACACCGTTCGTACCGACCACACCCTCGCGCCAGTCCGCCCCGAGCTCGAAGCCGAACCCGTCGGCCTTGCGCAGCACGGACGCGCTGCCCTCCCGCCACAGCACCCGGCCGTCCGCGTCCGCGACCACCATGATGTGGTGCGCGACGTCCGCGACCGAGAGCAGGCCCTCGCGCAGCACCGGCAGGACATGCCGCATCTGTGAGGTCTGGCGCCGCCGCTCGACCTCGTCACGGACCAGCAGCCCGGCCCGGAAGTCGTGGTCGGGGTCGACTCCGCTGCGCAGCATGCGCTCCCAGGACTGCTCGATCACCGGGCGTGGCGCGAGGCGGGCGGGCTGTCCGGAGAGCGTGGCGTCGCGCACCTCGCGCAGGACACGGGCCGCCTGGGCGGCGTCCAGGGCGGCGAGCCGCGTCACGTCGATCGGCGTGTGCGCCACGGAATCCTCCCCATCCTCCCCGGACGGACCGACGGACCGACGGGTTCAGGGCGTGTGTGGCCCACCACTGCCCGGCCCTTTTCGGCCACGGTCGCCCGGGCCCGTACTGACTGCTGTTCTCATAGTGCCGCTCGGCGCCGACGGAGGGACACAGTCCGGCCACAGAGGCCGGAAAAGTTGCAACCCCCTGCAACCCTGGCGAACAGCCGTACGGGGTCGGAAACTTGAGCAACGCCGCCCGTGCGGCGTTCGCGCTCCTCACAACGGGGCCAGAGAGCGGGGGTGGTGCCGTGTCGGCGCAGCACCACCCCCGCGCCCGGTGCGGAGACCGGATCAGGAAACAGCTCAGGAAGCAGCTCAGGAAACCGGTCGGGCCCGTTCCACCACCGTGGCCAGATCGAGACTGTGCGGCAGGGTGCCGAAGGCCGAGCCCCAGTCGCCACCCAGCCGTGAGGCGCAGAACGCGTCGGCGACCTCCGGGGGCGCGTACTGCACGAGCAGTGACCCCTGCAGCACCAGCGCGACACGCTCCGCGAGCCTGCGCCCGCGACCCTCGATACCGTCCAGGTCGGCGAGTTCGCCCAGCAGGTTCTTGATCGCGCCGTCGAGCCGGTGGTCGGCGCCTCGGGCCCGGCCCACCTCCTGCAGGAACGCGTTCAGCGCCTGCGGCTCCCGCTGGATCGCGCGCAGCAGGTCGAGGGCCTGCACATTGCCCGCTCCCTCCCAGATGGAGTTGAGCGGTGACTCGCGCAGCAGCCTCGGCATGCCGGACTCCTCGACGTACCCGTTGCCGCCCAGGCACTCCAGCGCCTCCACCGCCACCGGGGTGCAGCGCTTGGTCACCCAGTACTTGGCGGCCGGCACCGCGAGCCGCAGGAAGGCCCGCTCGTCCTCGCCGCCGTCGTCGTACGCCGCCGCCAGACGCATCGCCAGCGTCGTCGCCGCCTCCGACTCCAGCGCCAGGTCCGCCAGCACGTTGCGCATCAGCGGCTTGTCGATCAGCTTGCCGCCGAAGGCCTCCCGGTAGGTGCAGTGGTGCACGGCCTGCGCCACGGCCTGCCGCATGACGGCGGCGGCGCCGAGCACACAGTCCAGCCGGGTCACCGCGACCATCTCGATGATGGTGCGCACCCCGCGCCCCTCGTCCCCGACCCGGCGCGCCCAGGTCCCGTCGAACTCGACCTCGCTCGACGCGTTCGACTTGTTGCCGAGCTTGTCCTTGAGCCGCTGGATGCGGAACACGTTGCGGGTCCCGTCCTCCAGCACCCTCGGCACCAGAAAACAGGTGAGCCCGCCCGGCGCCTGCGCCAGCACCAGGAACCCGTCCGACATCGGCGCCGAACAGAACCACTTGTGCCCGGTCAGCTCGTAGGTCCCGTCCTCGGCGAGCGGCCGCGCCTCGGTCCTGTTCGCCCGTACGTCACTGCCGCCCTGCTTCTCCGTCATGCCCATCCCGAAGAGCACACCGGCCTTCTGGGAGGCGGGCCGCAGCCCCTGGTCGTAGACGGTGGACGTGAGCAGTGGTTCCCAGAGGGCGGCGAGCGCCGGGTCGGTGCGCAGGGCGGGCACCGCCGCGTGGGTCATCGAGAGCGGGCAGCCGTGGCCCGCCTCGGCCTGCGACCACACGACGAAGCCGGCCGCGCGCCTGAGGTGACCGCCGGGACGGCTCCAGGCCGCCGTCAGCCCCGCCGAGACCCCCTTGCCGAGCAGTCGGTGCCAGGCGGGATGGAAATCGACCTCGTCGACGCGGTTGCCGTAGCGGTCGTGGGTGCGCAGCTTCGGCGGGTTCTCGTTGGCCAGCACCCCCCACTCCTGCACCTGCGCGGAGCCCGTCGTACGCCCGAGCAGCGACAGCTCCTCGTGTGCCTCGTCGAGAAGTCCTGGATCCAGGTGCCGCTCGACCGCCTCCACGAGGGCCCGGTCGGCGGCAAAGACGTCATATCCGACCAGGGGCGGAGCCTGGTTGGTCACGGTGTGGGTGCTGGCTGCCATACGGATACGGTAAGGACGTGCACCAGGCAAAAGAAACACCTGAACGGTCTCCCGTGGGCCGCTTTCACCGCGCTCGCGCGCTGTACAGGAACGTGTCGAAGCGCAGGACCGCCTGGCTGCTGCTCAAGGACACCGTCAACTCCTGCATGGAGTACCGGATCCTGGGGCTGGCGGCCGAGGCCGCCTTCTTCACACTCCTGTCCGTGCCGCCCCTGCTGCTGAGCCTCATCGGGCTGCTCGGGTACGTGGACGACTGGACCGGCGCGCACTCGATCGCGAGCCTGGAGTCCAACATCATGGAGGCCTCCCGCACGGTCCTCACGGACAAGGGCGTCCACCAGATCGCCGAACCGATCCTTCACGACGTGATGAAGGGCGGCAGGCCCGACATCATCTCCCTCGGCTTCCTCTTCGCCCTGTGGTCGGGCTCGCGCGCGGTGAACGTCTTCGTCGACACCATCACCGTGATGTACGGCCTCGACGGCACCCGGGGGATCGTGGCGACGCGCGTGATGTCGTTCCTGCTGTTCATCGTGGCGCTGCTGATCGGCTCGATCGCGCTGCCGCTGATGGTCGCGGGCCCGGACGCGGTGGTGCAGATCGTGCCGTGGTCGGCGACGCTCGTGCAGGTCCTGTACTGGCCTGTCGTCATCGTGCTCTCGGTCGTCTTCCTGACCACGCTGTACCACGTGTCGGTGCCCGTCCGCTCACCCTGGGTGGAGGACGTGCCCGGCGCCCTGGTCGCCCTCGCCATGTGGGTCTTCGGCAGCTTCCTGCTCCGTATCTACCTGACCAGCACGGTCGAGGGCCCGACGATCTACGGCTCACTCGCCGCCCCCGTGGCCGTCCTGCTGTGGATCGGTGTGTCCGCGTTCGCCGTCCTCGTCGGCGCCGCCGTCAACGCGGCCATCGACCGGGTCTGGCCGGCCGCCGCCACGGCCGCGGCCCGCGCCGCGAACGAGCGCCTGCGTCAGGAGCAGGCCGCCGAGTACGTCGCCCGCGCCGCCGCCCACCGCGCCGCCGACCCCGACCCCGACGACCCGGACATGCCCTCCGAGTTCCCGGAACGCTGGTCCCGCTTCCTCCCCCCGGAGGACGTGACCTCCCGCCTCCGCACCCACGTCAAGAGCCCCCACCACCCCCGCAAGCACAACGACGACGACCACTGCGCGGACGAGTAGCACGGGATGCGGGGCGGAGCCCTCGCCCGAGGGGCGCGGGGAACTGCGCGCCCAGCCCCCACCACCCGCACCCGAAGAACGCACCGCGGGGGGTCAGGGGGCGGAGCCTCACCCCTTCCAGACACCCGCCCCCGCCGCCTCCCGAGCGAACGCAGTGAAATCGCGCGGCTCCCGCCCCAGAACCTCCCGCACACCCTCCGAGAGGTAGGAGTTGCGCCCGTCGAGCAGGCTCTCGAAGAGCTCGACGAGGAACTCGACCTCCTCCGTCGGCACCCCGAACCCGGCCAGCTGATCGCCGTACTGGCGCGCCGTCACCGGGAGATACGTCAGCTCACCCCCCGTCGCCGCCGCGATCTCCCCGACCGCCTCCCGGAAACTCAGCAGCCGGGGCCCGGAGACGGCGAGCTCCTGCCCGGCATACCGGTCGCCCCCCGTGAGCACGGCCACCACGACGTCCGCGATGTCCCGCACATCGACGAACGGCTCCCGCACCTCACCGGCGGGAAACACCAGTTCCCCGCGGAGCAGCCCCTCCACCAACGGCCCCTCGCTGAAGTTCTGCGCGAACCACGCGGCCCGTACGACCGTCCAGTCCGCGCCCGACGCCCTCAGCGCCTCCTCGGTCGGCCGCGCCCGCTCCTCACCCCGCGAGGACAGCAGCACCAGCCGCCGCACCCCGAGCCCGACCGCCTCCCGTGCCAGACCCCCGACCACCTCGGCCGCGTCGGGCGAGCCGACGTCCGTGGGGTGGACGAGATACGCCGCGTCGGCACCCCGCAGGGTGTCCGCCCACGTCGACCGGTCCGTCCAGTCGAACCCCGTCGCACGGGACGCGGCCCGCACCCTCAGCCCCGCCGCCCGCGCGGCCTCGGCCACCCGCCGTCCGGTACGCCCCGTGGCGCCCGTCACCAGCACCGTCATGTCCCGTACGTGCTCTTCGCCTGCCCTGTTCTGCGTCATACCGACAGTGAATCGCCGCCCGCGCAGGACTCCCATCGCCGAGGGGCTCATTCCCATAAGCGGACGTCTACGTCCCTTCCCCTCGGACGTCTACGCTGACGCCATGGACGCACTCGCCGGTCTGCTGGAGGGCCCCCGGGCACGCGGCGCCTTCATGATCCGTGCGTGCTTCGACCCGCCCTGGTGCGTGCGCGTCGAGGACCGCGCCCCCCTCACGATCATGCTCGTGGTGCGCGGCGAGGCCTGGGTCGTGCCGGACGCGGGGGAGCGTGTGTTCCTGCGGGCCGGTGACCTCGCGATCGCCCGCGGCCCTGACCCGTACACCTGCGCGGACGACCCGGGGACCCCGCCGCAGGCGGTGATCCTGCCGGGCGGCGAGTGCACCTACCCCGACGGGCGGTCCCTGAAGGGCCAGTGGGACCTGGACGTCCGCACCTGGGGCGACCGGCTCGACGGCTCCACGGTGCTGCTGATCGGGACGTACATGATGCGGGGCGAGATCAACGGCAGGCTGCTCGACGCCCTGCCGCCGCTGCTCTCCCTGACCCAGGACGTGTGGGACTGCCCGCTCACCGCGATCCTCACCGAGGAGATCGTCCGTGACGAGCCAGGCCAGGAGGTGGTCCTGGACCGGCTCCTCGACCTCCTCATGATCGCCGCGCTGCGCGCCTGGTTCTCCCGTCCGGAGGCCGCCGCCCCCGCCTGGTACCGGGCGCTCGCGGACCCCGTCGTCGGCCGGGTGCTGCGGCTCGTCCAGGACGACCCGGCACACCCCTGGACGGTGGCGACGCTCGCCGCGAAGGCCGGGGTGTCCCGGGCCGCGCTGGCCCGCCGCTTCACCGAACTCGTGGGCGAGCCCCCGATGACGTACCTCACCGGCTGGCGCCTCGCCCTGGCCGCCGACCGGCTGCGCGAAACGGACGACACCCTCGAGGCGATCGCCCGCCACGTCGGCTACGGCAGCGCGTTCGCCCTGTCCAGCGCCTTCAAACGGGTGTACGGGGTGAGCCCGCAGGAGCACCGGACGCGGGCGGCGTAGCCTGACGTACATGTACGTGGAGCGGCCTTCCCGGTTGGCGGGCGCCGTCGTGTGGTCCCGTGGAACGTCCGGTTCGACGGTGGGGGCTGTGCTTCCCGACGGCTGTATGGACCTGCTCTGGCACGAGGGGCGACTGTTCGTCGCCGGGCCCGACACCCGGGCGTACGTTCCCGAGGACGCGGCTGGACACTGGGCGGGCGTCCGCTTCTACCCCGGCACGGGGCCGACGTTCCTCGGCGTACCCGCCCACGAACTCCGCGACCTGCGCGTCGACTTGGCGGACCTGTGGCCGGCCGCGGAGGTCCGGCGCCGCACCGCGCGGCTCGCCGCGGCCGCCGACCCGGTGACCGCGCTGGAGCAGGTGGCACTGGAACGGGCGGCTGCGACCGATCCCCCCGACCCGCTGCTGCGGGAGGTCGTGACGGCCCTGGACGCGGGCCGGTCGATCGCGGCGACGGCCGATCGACTCGGCCTGAGCGCACGCCAGTTGCACCGCCGCTCACTGACCGCCTTCGGCTACGGCCCCAAGACCCTCGCCCGCGTCCTGCGCCTGCAACGCGCGCTCGCCCTCGCCCGCGCCGGGGTCCCCTTCGCGGAGACGGCGGCCCGCTCCGGTTTCGCCGACCAGGCCCATCTGGCCCGGGAGGTACGGGAGTTGGCGGGCATGCCGCTGGGGGAACTACTCGGGCGCGGGTAGCGCCGCGAACAGGTCGACGCCATTGCCGTCCGGGTCGTGCACGACCGCGTAGCGCATCCCCCAGAAGGCGTCCCACGGCTTGAGCTCGCCGTGGTACCCGGCGCCGACCAGGTCCTCGTAGACGGAGTCGACCTCCGCCGGGCCGTCGCAGCCGAAGGCGAGCGACATCCGGCCGCCCCCGTCGGCCGGCGGCCGCCACCCCGCATGGAACGAACGGACCGTCTCCTCGGTGTCGATCGCCAGCCGGGCCCCGCCAGGCAGTTCGGCCTCGACGTGCGGCTGGTCCTCGGCGCCCTCGGGGAAGACGAGCCCGAGGCGGCGGTAGAAGGCGAGCGTGGCGGCCATGTCGGAGGCGACCAGGCCGATCACGGCGAATCGTGGAGTCATGGGGACACCGTAGGCAGGGCGCGGGAAGCGGGTCTTGAACGAATCGGACAGAGTCCCCCCGCGGGCGGAGCGACGGGAACCGAACTCACGGAGGAGCACGTCTCCTGTGGCCGGGACGGATCAAGTACGGGTTACCGGTGCGGAGGGAAGGCGAAGGCATGTCAGGCACACTCGGGGGCGTCCTGTGCGGGGGAGTCGGCGTGTTCCTCCTCGGCTGCGCGCTCTCGGAAGGCGTCCAGATGCGCCGGTTGCGCCGTCACGGGCTCCACACCCACGGCGTGGTGGTCGACAACGTCCGCGTCCGCAGTGACGACGGTCCGGAATGGGTGCCGGTCATCGAGTTCCTCGACCAACGGGGCCACCGAGTGGAGTTCAAGCCCCGGATGCGCGGATCCGGAATGGGGCTCGCCACCGGGCTGACCGTGCCCGTGATCTACCCGCCGCACAACCCGCAGCGGGCCAGGGTGCGGATGTGGCGGCACATGACGGGACCGGTGGTCGTCATGGCGTTCGCGGCAGCGGCCTTCCTCGCGGTGGGCGTCTTCATCGCCGTGAACTGACGTTTATCTGTACTGAGGCAGATCTGTGGAACACCTGTGCGGCAGGATGGGTGCCATGATCCGACCTGTGCGCGTGCTGTTGCTCACGGTGGTGCTGCTGTGTCCCGTGCTGCTCACGGGGTGCGGTACGGAGAAGGCGGGGGCCGGGACCGGGGTGGACTCGACGGCGTCGGTCGCCGTGCCGAGCCGGGCCGAACTCGACGCACGTGCCCGGGCGTTGCAGATCGCACCGGAACTCGTGTACGTCACGAAGGCTCCCGGCTTCACCCTCGCCCAGCAGTCGGTCGGCGTGTACGGCGACGACGGCTTCTCCGGCGTGTACTGGGCGCAGGAGACCAACGCCCAGATCCAACTGTCCGTGGAGCGGGGCACGATGACGGCGCGGTCCTGCCCGAAGCAGCCGGTCGGCGGCATGGCGGGCGAGCGGACGGTGTGTGAGCGGGACGGCGACGCGTGGTACCGCGTCGGTGGGGGTCGGCACGAGTACGCGCTCGTCGAGAAGGGCCATGTGCTGAAAGTGAGCGGTGACTCGACGAAGGTGACGCGGGCCGTCCTGCGCTCCGCCCTCCACTCCGCCCACCGCCCGAGCGACGCCGAACTCGCCGCCGTCCTGCCACCGGCTCGGACGGCCACGGCGCCCGTGGAGCGGGGTGACCTGCCGTCGACGGGAGACGGGGCACCCGACAACGAGGTGGGAACCTCGGGTTGAGGCGATCACCAGACATAGGCTCGCGTCCATGACCACCCGCGTTCTCGTCTACACCCGCACCACCGACTACCGGCACGACTCCATCCCGGCCGCCGTCGCCGCCGTACGCTCCCTGGGCGCGGCCCACGGCTTCGACGTCGACGCCACCGAGGACCCGGCCGCGTTCGAGACGCCCCTCGACCCGTACGCGGCGGTCGTCTTCCTCTCCACCAGCGGGGACGTGCTGACCCCGCCCGGACGGACCCGGCTCGCGGCGTACGTCGAGGGCGGCGGCGGGTTCGTCGGAGTGCACGCCGCCGCCTGCACCGAGTACGACTGGCCGTACTACGGCGAACTCCTCGGCGCGCGCTTCGACCGGCACCCGGAGTACCAGCCGGGCAAGGCCGTCGTCGAGGACCGCGGGCATCCCGCGACCGAACACCTGTCGACCGTCTGGGAGTTCACCGACGAGTGGTACGACTTCCGCGCAAACCCGCGCGGCGCGGTCCGCGTCCTCGCCTCCGCCGACGAATCCTCGTACGAGGGCGGTGGCATGGGCCGGGACCATCCCCTCGTCTGGTGCCGGGAACAGGGCGCGGGCCGGGTCTTCTACACCGCGCTCGGGCACGCCTCGGAGGCGTACGAGGACCCCGACTTCCGTGCGCATCTGCTCGGCGGCATCACCTGGGCGGCCGCCCTCTGAGCGATTCGGCCGCTCTCCAACTGCTCGGTACCGGCCCCGTACTCGCCCGTTCCACCAGACGCGTCGACAACTCCGTACGCGTGCCCTCGGGTTGCTCGCCCGCCATCATCCGCACGAGCAGGCGCAGTGCCGTCGCGGCCATCTCGGAGAGCGGCTGGCGCACGGTGGTGAGGGCCGGGGTGGCCCAGCGCGACTCGGGAAGGTCGTCGAAGCCGACCACACTGAAGTCGTCCGGGACGCTCAACTCCCGTTCGGACAGGGCCTGGTAGGCGCCAAGGGCCATCCGGTCGGAGCAGACGAAGACGGCGGTGGGCGGCTCGGGGAGGTCGAGGAGTTCCCGCATGCGGCGGTGGGCGCCGGTCTCGCTGAAGCCGCCGTAACGGACGTACTCGGGGCGGTGCCCGATCCCGGCCGAGGCGAGGGCCGAGCGGTAGCCGGCGACCCGGGCGCCGCCCCACATCCTGCGGCGGAAGCCGCCGATGACGCCGATGCGTTCGTGGCCGAGGGAGAGGAGATGTTCCGTCGCCAGCACCCCGCCCTGCCAGTTGGCCGCGCCCACCGACACCACACCGGGCGGCGGTTCGAGCACCGGGTCGATCATCACGAACGGGATGCGGTGCTGCTCCAGCCAGGCGTACTGGGACGGGGTGAGCTCGGCCAGGTTGAACAGCACGCCCGCCGAGCCCCGCGTGGTGAGCTTGTCCAGCCAGTCGCGCTCCGGGCGCCCGCCCCCGGTCCGGGTCAGGCCGGCCGAGACGACCACCTCCAGGCCCGCGTCGTGCGCCGCGCCCTCCACCCCGTGCAGCACCGCGCCCGACCAGGAACTCTCCAGCGAGTGCACCACGAGGTCGACCAGCCCCGGCGGCTTTGCCGCCTCGAAGCGGGGTCTGCGGACGTAGCCGAGCCGGTCGAGCGCCTCGGTGACCCGGCGGCGGGTCTCCGGTGCCACGTCCTCCCGGCCGTTGACCACCTTCGACGCCGTCGGCACCGAGACCCCCGCCGCACGGGCGACGACCGCCAGCGTCGGCCCGGCCACGCTTCCCGTACGCACCATGAGAGCCCGCCTCCCCGGCCCGCCCGAGGGCCCGTCGAAAGTTTCGAACAGCACTGCTCGCGCGACCGGCACGGCGACCGCGTAGCAACCGCTTTCTACACTAAGCCCGCCTCAACACGGCGTGAAGGGGAAAGGATTGACGGAAGTCCACAGGACTCCTCGCGGGCCGAAACTTTCGAAATACCGAACGTGCGCCGGGTCGTGCCGGCCATGCGACCGGGCACGGTCAGGCGATCAGGACGGCGTCTCCCAGCGCCGTGGTGAAGTAGGAGTTGCCCTCCGAGCCGGTCTTCGTCATGACGCAGGTGATCTTTACCTGGTCCTGCCCGGAGATGTCGACCGAGAGCTTCGTGACGGAGCTGGAACGGGTCTCCACGGGGCGACCGATCTGGTTCCCGGAGGCGCTGGTCACGGAGACGGAGCCGACCGACCCGATGGCGTTGTACGAATCGGAGGCGATGCCCACCGAGGCCTGGAGGGTCTTGTAGCCGCTGACGTTGTACACGGCGCTCTGGCCGTTCTCGTCGCAGTTGAGCCGGACGGCCTTCGGATAGCTGTGACCGAGCAGCGTGGCGGGGGAGGCGTTCACCGAGCCGCCGCCGTCCACCACGCCCAGGTCCGCGAGGAAGGTCCGTCGGCCCGGGGCGGGGCTCCCGGAAGGGTCGCTCGGGTCGTCGGTGGGTGTCTCGCCCCCGGCGAGAGTGGTCTCGGAGGGGCTCGCCGTGACGGTCGAGGTGGCTGTCACGGTCGCGGTCACGGTGGCCTCCGCCGACGGCTTCGCGTCGCCCCCGGAATCCTTGTTGATCACGACCACCTGCCCGCCGAAGAAGCCGCCCACGGCCGTCGCGGCGAGGACGAGCAGTTCGACCCACCGCGGAATGCCCCGCTGGCGGCGTGGAGCGGGTGGCGGCTCGGTGGCGTCCCGTTGTTGCTTGTCGAGATTCACAGTTGTCCTCTGTGGGGCGACGGACCGGCGGACCGGCCGGGACCGGTCGCGTCCCGGTTCGTGTGCTGGTGACATGCGTCCGGGCAGGCCAGGTCGGCCCGCCCGGACAACAAATGTGACGGTCACGCTAGTCAGCTGAGAGGCGGCGTGTGGGCACGCTCGGCACTTCCCATGCGGCAATCGGAGTGCGTTTCACCAGGGGCGCGTTCTGGGGAGGACGTGTGCCACCGCGCGCCCCCTTCGGAGGCCGTTCCGGCACGTCCCGGTGTTCCCTTCGGGGCCGTTCCCGCACGTCTACGTGCCTCCGGTCGGCGTCACGTCTCCCACACGTCGAGCCGGCCCGTGGTGTCGAGCGTCGCGATCCGCCGTCCGTCACGCGTGGCGGCGAAGTCGTTGTAGTAGCCCGACTGTTGAAGCTGGGTCCCGGCCGGTCCGACGGTGGGGCACACGAGCCGGCCGCGCTTGAGCCAGAGCAGGGTGCCCGTGTCCGTACACACCAGACGCATCTGTGCCGCACCGAGTCCTTCGAGGCTCTCCCGGTCTCCCAGCGGTCTGCGGTAGACCTCCTTGTCGTCGTCGACGCTCCACACCACGACCTCCGCGAAGGTCACGCACCCCACGTGGCTGCCGGACGGGGAGACCGCCAGCCAGCACCCGGGGTCGGGCAGCGCCGCGCGCAGGAGCCAGTTCCTGGCGTACGGCAGGCTGTTCTCGGTCTCCTTCACCAGTGGCTCGCCGCCCCTCCGGTGAATGTGGACCCTCCTCGAACTCGCCATGGCGATCACGGAACCGTCGGTGCTGACAGCGCTCGCCGCCAGGGCCGGCGGGCACACGACGGACTCGATCGGCGTCCCGTCGTCGAACCTCCGTACCGTCAGCCGATTCCTGTCGTGTGTCGCCAGGACGTCGCCGCCGCTGGTCACCAGGAAGTGATCGGTACCGAGGCGGACCGGGGCCGCGCGCCGTACGCCGCCGTCCCGGGGGAAGTGTGTGATGTCCAGTTCCTCCGGACGGGCCGCGACGACGCTGTGGGTCAGGGAGGCCACCAGGGCCTGGTGCCCGAGCCGCAGTGCCGGTGACCGGCCCCCGACGCCGGGCAGTTCCTCACCCGAGACGGTCCACCGCCTGACGCCTCCGCGCCCGTCGACGACCACGACCGTGTCGTCCGGTCCGAACCCGACCACGGCCTCCTTGTCCCGCACCCCCGATTCCGCACCCCACAGCTTCCGGCGGGGCGCCTGGTCCGGTACGAAGGCGGGGGCGGCCGACGCGCGCGGCCCGGTCAGTCCGGGCATCTCGAACGAATCCCTGGCGGGCCGCTCGGACGGCCGATCCGCCGTCCCGCCCGCGCCGGTACGCCCCAGCAGTTCTCCGGCCGCGTGCGCGGCGAGCCGCGCGCACCACGTACGACCGGTGTCGCCGAGGTCGGTGTACGAGGTGAACAGCAGCGCCTGGGCCTGGAGCGAGAGCAGGAACTGCAGTTCCCAGGACTCGCTCCAGTGCCGCTCGCGCATGATCCGCAGCGCCGTGTCCCGGACGGCGGCCACCCGCGCCGCCGCCTTCGGCACGATCTCGGCGCGGTGCGTGGCGGCCGGGTCGACCACGAACCGGAGCAGGGCGTGGCGCTGGTCCGGCGGCAGGGGGTGCCGAATGTGGGGGACCAGGGCGGACAGCAGCAGGGTCGCGAGATCGCGGCCGAGCGCGGCCCGGTCGCGGAAGGTGCACAGATCGATCAGGTGGTACTCGTCCGCGCGGACCTCCTTCTCCCAGCGGGACACGATGATGTTGTCCAGGTGCAGATCGCCGTGGGCCCGGCCGCGCAGCACGCGTACGGAGGGATCGGGCAGCGCGGCGGAGCCGCCGGTCACCATCAGGTAGGGGTTGGGCAGACGCAGTCCGTCGCTGTAGACCCAGGGCGGCGAGGGTTCCAGGACGCCCAGACCGCGACCCCAGGCCCGGACCGAACCACCGCCCTCCCAGGCGTCGCCCAGTTCGGCGCGCAGGAACTCCGAGGCGGTCACCGGTTCCGGGACGGCGGCCTGTGCCCGCTCCTCGGCGGGACCGTTCCACTCGGTCAGCAACCCGCGTACGACCTCCACGAGCACGCGGTCGGTCTCCTCGCCGTCGAGCGAACCCAACGGCGTGCTGTCCCGCAGGCTGTCGCCCGCCGCTTCCTGGAACATGAGGGTCCGACCGTCCGGAAGGTCCCGGGCGGGGAACGGCTGTCCCACCAGGTGGCGCCGGGCGAAGTCCGGGGCCGCGTCCAGCGCCGCGCTCAGCGCCTCGGGTTCGCGGGCGGACGCGCCGGCGGGGAGGACCTTGACGACGAGCATCCGGGCCGGAGGCGCGCATTCCACCGCGAGGAGCGAGGCGCCCGTGTAGCTCCTGCCGGGCACACTCCACAGGGGGCGCCGCACATACAGTGCCGTCAGCCTCTCCTCCCGCGCCCAGTCGGTGAGTTCCTCGACGACCCCGGGACCGCAGTCCCGTCGGATGATCTCGGCGTCTTCCTTCGCGATGCGCACCAAAGAGAGCTCCTCGGACGGCTCTGACCGGACGGATCAGCCTTCCACGAAGCCATGGACGACACGGAGAAAGTCCTGAAATCTGCCGACCGTCCGTCCCGTCGACGGGAGCCGACGTAGCGTCAGGCGGCTTCCCGAAAAGCCTCCTTGGGCTCACCGGGGTTTTGGTCGGCCGTCGTCCGGCGACGTGCCGTCAGCAGTGCCGTGCCCAACAGCAGGCCCAGCGCGGGCAGGACGGGGAACCGGCCGTCGGGGGCGAAGCCCCGGGTGGCGAAGCGGGTCAGGGCGGTGACGCTCGCCGCCAGACCGAGCCAGGGCAGCCACGAGCGGTAGGAGCGGGAGGAACGGTAGGATCGGGAGAAGCCGGGGTCCGGGCGCGTCCGTTCGTGGAGGAGGCTCAGCCCGCGCTCCAGGGGACGCAGCGCCCGCACGACACCGGTCAGGACGACGCCGAGCACGAGGAGCCACGGCAGCCGGAGTCCCCACCAGGCCGCGGACCCGAGGGCGGGTTCGGGCGCGAGGCCGGTCAGATAGAACGCGGCGGCGACGATCAGCACCGGCAGCATGTGCCACAGATACAGCGTCATGCTGGCGCCGCCCACGGGGCCCACCGCCCGCCACACCCGCTCGCGGTCCAGCAGCCGTCGTACCGCGGGCGCGGCCAGCAGGCACAGGCCGACCTGGGCCACCGCCCACGCCAGCATCGCCGCCGACGGCGGATCGGTGTTGCTGGGGGTCTGCCCGGTCACCAGGATCAGACTGACCGGGAACGGCCCGAGGGTGATCAGCGCGGCGAAGGCCAGTGCGCCGCCCGCCGCCAGCGCGGCCGGGAGCGGCCGGCGCTCCGTCAGCAGGCCGTCCCGCCAGCAGAAACCCAGTTGGTAGGGCACGCCCCAGACGAGCACGTAGTCGAGCAGTCCGACGTACGGCGTGTGCGCCGTCACCACCAGGGTGTCGGCCACGAGGGCGACCGCGCCCATCGCCACCGGGACGAGGAGCCCCCAGCGCCGGTGCGCCGCGTGCAGCGGCGGGGTCAGAGCGCTGAGGAGCAGATACACCGGAAGGAACCAGAACTGCATCGCCATCGCCCAGCCCACCAGTTCAAGGGTGTTCGGGTCCACGCCGACCGCCGAGCAGATCCCTACGGCGGACAGCACCAGTCCGCTGTACACGGCGGCCGGAAGCAACAGCCGCAGCGCCCGCGCTCCGACCCATCCGGCGGCCGTACCGCCCGCCGCCCGGGCCCGCGCCCAACTGCCGCCCGCCGCGTGGCCCCCGGCGAGGAAGAACAGCGGCATGATCTGGAACCCCAGCGTCAGCCACTGGGTCCAGGGCACGGTCGCCAGCAGTTCCGGCGCGCGGATCTCCCCGCCGGGCTCCCGGACGAGGGCGGTGATCAGCCAGTGGCCGAGCACCACCAGGCCGATCGCCCACGCGCGCAGGAAGTCGACGTAGCGGTCTCTGCTCATGGGTTGTCATGCTGCCGCAGTGCCGTCACCGGCCGCCGCGGGGAGCTCGGGCCGCAACCAATTCGTGCCCGGTACGACATCCCCCGCAGGCAGGAGCCCGAGCAGGCAGGAGCCCGACAGCTCCGGTCCGTGGTCGGCCCTGGTCCGCGTTGCCCTCGCCCTTCTCGCCGTCCCTCCGCGGCCCGGGACAGCCCCTCCCCGCCCCGTCCGACTTCGGCGATCGCGGTGGTCGTGCGGGACGCGGCCTCACCCGAACGCACGTACGTGTCGGCGGGGCATCGGCAGACGAGCGTGGTGATCACTGGAGGCGGTGTGATGCTCTGCTGTGGAAGGACACGACGCGTCGGGTGAGGAGCTGGTGGGCGGATGGCGGTGGACGCGGTGGACTCGGTTTCACGGACGCACGACCCGGTGGTCACCACTCCCTACGGAGCGGTGCGCGGCCGGTACGAGGACGGGATCGCCGTCTTCCGCGGCATCCCCTACGCGGCCCCGCCGTTCGGCGCCCGCCGCTTCCGGCCACCCGTCCCGCCCGAGCCCTGGGACGGTGCGCGTGACGCGGGGGAGTTCGGGCCGACGCCGCCCAAGCCCCCGTACTCCGAGGCGTTCGCGCGGCTCCTCGCCGACCCCGTGGTGCCCGGCGACGACTGCCTCAACCTGAACGTCTGGACACCGGAGCCCGGCCCCGGGGCCCGGCTGCCCGTCATGGTGTGGATCCACGGCGGCGCCCTGACCCGCGGCTCGTCGGCCGTTCCCGTCTACGACGGCCACGCCTTCGCACGCGACGGTGTCGTCCTCGTCTCGATCAACTACCGGCTGGGTGTGGAGGGTTACGGGCTCTTCCCGGACGCGCCGCCCAACGCCGGGCTGCGCGACCAGCTCGCCGCGCTGGAGTGGGTGCGGGAGTCGATCGCGCGGTTCGGCGGCGACCCGGAGCGGGTGACCGTGTTCGGTGAGTCGGCCGGGGCCATCAGCATCGGGGCGCTGCTGGCGAGCCCGCGCGCCCAGGGGCTGTTCCGGCGGGCAGTCCTGCAGAGCGGACCGCCGGAGGCGAGCGAGCGCGACAAGGTGCGGCGCATGGTGCGCAGGATGGCCACCCGGCTGAAGGTCCCGGCGACGGCGCGGGCGTTCGCCGCCGTGGACCGCGCCCTGCTGCTGCGCACCCAGGCCGACGTGGCCAGGCTCAGCAGCCCGGTCCTCGGCGGGCCCGCCTTCGGGATCGTCGTCGACGGCGACCTCGTCCCGCGCGACCCGATGGAGGCACTCCTCGCGGGCGGCGCGCCCGACGTCGAACTGCTGCTGGGCTGGACCAGCGAGGAGTACCGGTTGTGGCTGGCCCCGGGAGGCCTGCTGGAGCGTGTCGACCGGCTCGGTCCCGTCGCCCTGGCCGGTGCCATGGCCCGCTGCCGCTGCGGCCACGAGGTGCCCCGCGGCTATCGGGCGATCCATCCTGGGGCGGGCACCGCGGACCTCGTCGGGCAGATGGTCACCGACCATCTGCTGCGGGTCCCGCTGCACCGGCTCGCCGATGCCCGTCCGCCGCGGACACCCGCGTACGTCTACGAGTTCGCCTGGCCCTCCAACGTGCCGGGCCTCGGCGCCTGCCACGCCCTGGAGCTCGGCTTCGTGTTCGACACCGTGGAGGTGCCCCAGGCGGCGCAGCTCGCGGGCCCGGGCGCCCCGCAGGAACTCGCCGACGCGATGCACGCGGCGTGGGTGCGGTTCGCGGTCGAGGGCGACCCGGGCTGGCAGGCCTGGGACGCCTCGCACCCGGTCCGGATCTTCGGCGCGGGCGCACCGCACACCGTACTCGGACCGCGCGACCGTGAACTGGCGCTGTGGGACGCCGAGTCGGGGCGGCCCGGTGCCCCGCTCAGCTCCCCGGAGTCCGCCCCCTCGTCGCGCCCGCGCCGACCCCGCCGGGTCATGGCCGTCAGGCCGAGCTCGTGGCCACCTCTTCCGCCGAGAGCCGGGGGCGGGCGATCGCTGCCCTGAGGCGCGCGGCGGCCGGGACCGGGTCGGCGGGCCGCCGCGTGTGCCAGTCGGTGACCGCCTGATACGCGGCGGCGACCTCCAGCAGCCGGTCCTCCTCGTAGGGCTGCCCGCCGAGGATCGCCCCCACCGGCACCCCGCCCGCGTCGAAGCCGATGGGGAAGGCGATCTCGGGCAGCCCGAGGATGTCGAAGGGGACGGGCCCGGTCTGCAGGAGCACGTCGCAGCGGTTCATGAGCCCGTCCAGGACCTCCCGCAGCAGATGGTTCTTGGCACGCTGGGCCGTGATCCACTCGTCGCCCGAGAGCATCAGCCCCTGGAGCCAACTGAGCAGCGAGACACCGAACTTGGCCGGGTCCTCGCGCAGCCAGTGCCGGAACGGCTCGGTGCGCTCGGCGAGCCGGGCCGCGTTGAAGGTGCCGGTCAGCAGGGTCCAGTCGGCGGGATAGGCGATGTCGACGAGGGTGACGCCGGGAATCGCGTCCAGCTGGTTCAGGAGGGCGGTGCGCAGCTCCTTCTGCGCGACCAGGAAGTCCGACGGCACCCCGATCCGGGTGGCTCGGCGCATCCGCAGGGCTCCGCCGCGCGAGAGAACGGGCGTGGCGGCCCGTACGAGATCGGGCACGGCCGGAAGTCCCAGCGTGCGCGGGTCCTTCGCGTCGGGACCGGCCATGACCTGGAGCATGAGCGCCGCGTCCATGGCGTCGCGGGCGAGCGGACCCGAGTGGTCGCGGGTGAAGGACAGCGGGATGACGCCGTGGATGGACACCCGGCCCATGGTCGGCTTCAGACCGGTCAGGTTCTGCTGGTTGGAGGGCAGCACGATGGAGCCGCCGGTCTGGGTGCCGATCGAGGACGCCGCCATGCGCCCGGCGACCGAACAGGCCGGTCCGGTCGAGGAGCCGCCCGGGTCGACGCCCGGGTCCCCGGGCGTCCAGGCGTTGACCGTGGTCACCGTCCCGTTGGGCTTCGTCGCCCGGGTGGTGGCGAGCGGACCCATCTGCCCCTTGCCGAGCACGATCCCGCCGGCCGCCTTCAGCCGGGCCACGGCCGTCGCGTCCTCGTCCGGCACGAAGTCCTCGAAGATGGAGGAGTTGCAGCGCGTCGGCACGCCCCGGGTGAAGTAGTTGTCCTTGATGCAGAGCGGGATCCCGCGCAGTACGCCCCGGGCGCCCTGCCCCCGGTCCGCCTTGCGCGCCGCCGCGAGTGCCGCGTCCGCGGTCACCTCCGCGTACGCCTGATACGTCCCGTCGTACCGTTCGATCCGGTCGAGGTAGGCCTCGGTGAGGGTCGTCGAGGTCAGCTTCCCGCGCCGCATGAGCACGACGGCCTCGGTGAGTGTGGCCTCGGTGGGGTCGTCGAGGGCCGCCTCGCGTACGTGGATGTCGGGGACACGGGGAGTCGTCGAGGCCTGCGCCGCGGTGGCCGTGCGCAAGGCGACCCCGCTCGCCACGGCCGTCGAACTCGCCAGGAACACCCGGCGGTTGAGGGATCTGCTCATCGGGCGTCCGCCTTCCCCGTCCAGGCCTCCGTGATGGAGGGGTAGATGAGGGGCGGCGAGGCCTGCTGCGCGTACGCGGGGGCATCGGCGGGCGGTGCCCAGCCGGATATCGCGCCGGGGGTGGAGGCCACGAACGACCGCAGGTTGGCCAGTACCTGGTCCCGTGTGGGCACCCCCGTCGCCGCGTCGAACACCTCGGGCAGCAGGGAGAGGTCGAACCCCGCGAGCGCGAGGCGGGTCCGTACGTAGGCGTCCAGTTGCTCGGTGGTGGGCACGCTCAAGAGGGCCTCCATGATCGGCTGACGAGTACGGGGACTCCATCACCCGTCCGTGAAGCCCTCATTGAGCGCGTGCTTCACGGGAGTTACTGCACGGGCGTCAGCACCCGATCACCGCACAGGTGTCGGCACGCGCTCACCGAACCGCCGTCAGCACCCGCTCACCGCACCGGCGTCAGCGCCCGGGTGATCCCCGCGATCGCTCCCGGTCCCACCCGGCAGCACCCCCCGATCAGCCGTGCCCCGCCCCGCCGCCAGCCGGTCACCTGCTCGGCCGTGAAGGTCGACAGCCCGTTCCAGGCCCGCGCCTCGGCGTCCCACACCTCGCCGCTGTTCGGGTACACCACCACCGGCTTCCCGGTCACCCGCGCCGCCGTCTCCACCGCGCCGTCCACGTCCTCGGGGGCGCAGCAGTTCACGCCGACCGCGATGATCTCGTCCGCGTCGGCGGCCGGGGCGAAGGCCTCCTCCAGGGGCTGCCCGGCCCGCGTACGGTCCCCGGCGACGGTGTACGACAGCCACGCCGGTACGCCAAGACCGCGTACCGCCCGCAGCAGCGCCTCGGCCTCGTCGGCGTCCGGCACGGTCTCCAGGGCCAGTACGTCGGGCGCGGCGGCGGCCAGCACCTCCAGGCGGGGGCGGTGGAACCGCTCCAGCTCGGCGACGCTCAGCCCGTACCGCCCCCGGTACTCCGAACCGTCCGCGAGCATCGCCCCGTACGGGCCGACCGAAGCGGCCACCCACAGCGGCCGGGTCGCACCCTTCGCGTGCGCGCGACGGGCCGCCTCCCGCGCCAGCTCCACGCTGAGGCCGAGGAGTTCGGCCGCCCGCCCGTGCGGGATGCCGCGCTTCGCGAAGCCCTCGAAGGTGGCCTGGTAGCTGGAGGTGATCGCCACGTCCGCGCCCGCCTCGAAGTACGCGAGGTGCGCCTCGGTGATCGCCTCGGGCCGCTCGGCGAGCAGCCGCGCCGACCACAGCTCGTCGCTCAGGTCGTGCCCGGCCGACTCCAGCTGGTTGGACATGCCGCCGTCCAGGACGACCGTTCCGGAGGCGAGGGCGTCGGCGAGGGAGGGGGAGGAAGCGCTGCGGGGGGTGTCGCTGGTCATGTCACGACGCTAGTCGATGGGGACGGCCGCGACCTGTTATGTCCATCTGGTGAGTAGAAGGGGCCCTAGCCTGGGGGCATGCGTGAAGTCGATCAACTCGACGCCGAAGGTGGTGAGATCCTCCGCGCCGAAGTGCGGGAGATCCTCGGGGCCCCGGCGGACCGGGCCGTTTTCGAACCTCTCGTCCACAACCTCAAGAACGGCGTCACCGGCGGCGTGTGGCGTGTCACGGTCGGTGATCGCTCCGTCGTCGTGAAGGTGCTCACCCGCGGCAAGGACACCGGCGGCGCCTGGGACGCGTCCGACGACCCGAGGCACTGGAACTTCTGGCGCCGCGAGGCCCATGTGTACGAGTCCGGGCTCGCCCGGAGCTGGCAGCCGTGGGGCATCACCGCCCCCCGGCTGCTCGCCTCCGTCGACCGCCCGGACGGCGACGTGGCGCTGTGGCTGGAGGACGTGCGGGGGGAGTCCGGCAGGACGTGGTCGATCGCCCGCCATGCCGAGCACGCGCGGCGACTGGGCGCCGCACACGGAGCGGCGCTCACGCACGGCGCGGACGGCTCCGACAGCGCGGACGACACCCACGGCGTGGATGCCGTCCACGGCGCGGACGGCACCCGCGGCGCCGCCCCCGGCCGGGACCGGCCCTGGCTCTCCCGTCGCTTCCTCCGCGACTACATCTGCGCGCAGACCGTCGGCCAGGAGCTGCTGGACGACGACACGGCGTGGCGGCATCCGCTGGTGCGCGACCACTTCCCGGCCGGGGTGCGGGAGGCGATGGTACGGCTGCGGCAGGACCGGGAGTGGTTCCTCGGGATCATGGAGACCTTGCCGCGCGTCTTCAGCCACCTCGACCAGTGGCCCGCCAACGTCGTGTCCCACGGACCGGACAGCGCGCTCATCGACTGGGCGTTCGCCGGGGACGGCGCGCTCGGCGAGGATCTCGGCAACTACATCCCCGACACCGTCTGGGACCTGTTCCTCCCCGCGGCCCGACTGCCCGAGCTGGCGGCGGCCGCGTACGAGGCCCATGTGCACGGGCTGCGCGAGAGCGGCTGGCGCGGCGACGAACGCCTCGTACGCCTGGGCATGTGCGCCTCGGCGGTGAAGTACGACTGGCTCGCGCCCCTGATGCTCGCCCGCGCCGACGAGGCGCGGCAGCCCGACTACGGCGGCCAAGGGGAGGTGGCCGCCGAACGGCGTTACCGGGAGCGGGGGTTGGCCTTCGCCTTCCTCGCCGGCTGGGCGGCCGAGGCACGTGAACTCGCCCCGCTCCTGGGCTTCCCACCGGCACCGACCGGCCGTTGACCAAGGGGGCGGGGTCGTTGTCGGACCCTGCCCCTACAGTCCCGTTCATGAATTCGGACCACGGCAACGGCGCCGCACCCCAACTCGACTCGCTGCGCGCCCTCTTGGAGAGCGCCAAACCGGCCCAGGCCCGCAAGGCCGTCCGGGAACTCGTCATGCTCGCCGACGACGGGGAGGCGCTCGACCTGGCCGTCCGCTTCAACCGGATCGCCGACTACTCCTCGGAGCTGCTCTTACGACTGTGGCCGACGGCCGCCGACCCCGACGGCTTCTGCGAGGCCCTGCTCGCCCCGGCCTTCCGCCGCGAGGGCCGCACCGAGCTGCGGCTGCGGCGCACGGACTCGCTCCGCGGACTGCGGCACCTCACCATGCTCCGCGGCCTCCACCTCGACCGCCTCAAGGAGATCACGGACCTCACCGAGGTCGGCGCGCTCGGCGAGCTGAGGGATCTCGATCTCAACGGGTGCGCGGGCGTCGAGGACCTCACGCCCCTCGGCGGCCTCACCGAGCTGACCCGGCTCAATCTGCACCGCTGCCGGGCCGTCGCGGACACGACCCCGCTGCTGACCCTGGGCAGACTGCGCGAGCTGGACCTGAGCATGACCAAGGTGCGTGCCACACACGGCTTCGGAGCGGCCTTCCCCGCCCTGGAGACCCTGACGCTGCGCGGCTGCCGGGCCTTCAAGGACGCCGGTCAGCTGTCCGGCCTGCGCCGGCTCACCCACCTCGACCTCGGCTGGACCGGCATCCGCGACCTGACCGGCCTGCGCGACGTACCCGCCGTCACCCACCTCGACCTGCGCAGCTGCGGCCAACTCCGCGACCTGCGGGGCATCGACGCGCTGTCCGACCTGACCGAGCTGACCCTCGACGAATGTCCCCGCCTGAAGAGCGTCGACGGATTCGGGGTCCATCCCCGTCTGACCAAGGTCGGCATCCATGGGTGCCCTGAACTGGCCGACCTGAGCGGACTGTCGACACTGACGAACCTCACCCGCCTGTACCTCCGGGGGAGCGAGCGGCTCACCTCCCTGCGGGACATCGCGTCACTGCGCCTCCTGAAATCGGTCGGCGTCCTCGACTGCCCGTCCCTGCGGGACTTCTCCGCGCTCGGCGCCCTTCCGTTGCTGGAAGGGCTGTCCATGATCGGGCTGGACCAGCTCCGCGATCTGTCCCCACTCGGCCTCGTGGGCCACGACCGACTGGCCGATCTGTCGGTCACCGGTTGCCGCAACCTGCGCACCTTCGGAGAACTCTCCGGTCTGACGGCGCTGAGCAGCCTCTGGGTCCACGACTGTCCGTCCCTGACCGACCTCGACGGTCTCGGCGGCCTGCCCGCGCTGAGCAAGCTGACCGTCCTGGACTGCCCCCTGCTCACGGACGCCGACGGCCTCGCCGGCTCCCCGCTGCGCGAGGCGGTCTTCTCCCGCAACCGCGTCCTGGACTCGCTGCGCGGCCTGGAGGAGTGCCCTGACCTGCGGAGTCTGAGTCTGATCAGCTGCCCCCTGGCGCAGGACATACCCGCCGGGGGAATCGAGACGCTCCGCCTGTCCGGCCTGGAATGGAAGGACGTGTCCCGCCTGGCCGACCACACGCGCCTCCGCGAACTCGACATCCGGGGCCTGGCCGAGCTGCGGGACCTCGGCGCGCTGACGGGACTGCCCGCACTCACGGAGATCAACCTGGGCCACTGCCGCGACCTGGAGGACTGCCGCCCGCTGCTCGACCTGCCGTCCCTGAAGCACGTCACCATGCCCTACCGCATGTGGTACCGCGAGTACCAAGGAGATCCCGATCCCGTCATGACGAAGCTCGCGGAACGCGGGGTGACCGTCGTCCACCCATGAGTCACTCGTCCATCCATGACTCACCGGGAGGCAGCGTGCCGCCGTCCACCGCGTCGCCGTGACCGGCCCCGCCGGACCACCGGTACGGCGAGCGCGGCCAGCAGTGGCGCGAGCAGCAGCGGCCACCACGAGCTCGCGTTCTCACTGTCGCCGACGGCGGTGGAGTTCTTCACGGACGCGGCGCCGGACGAGGCGGGGGACGGGGCCGCGGTCCGGTGCTTCGGTACGGCCTTCAGGGTGACGTCGTTGCCGTCGCCCCCGCGATAGCTGATCCGGTACGTGGTGTCGGCGAGCTCGACCGTGGCGCCCTCGCGCAGGCCGGAGAAGACGCCGGCCGTCCTCGCGCGGCCGGTGTGGTCGAGCACCCTGATCTCGCCGGCGGGGCCGGTCCCGGCGGCCGACAGATCGAGGTCCCCGGCCAGCCGGACCGCGCCCGTCACCTTCAGGGGCTTGTCGCGCAGGACCAGCGTGCCCTTCGCGCCCTGCGTGTAGTCGCCGGTCACCGTGAGAGCGCCCGCGACCTCGCCGTCGTTGACGACCGCGCCCCGTACAGTGCCCTTGCCGCTGAGGGACGTGGACACCCGAAGTCCCGTCGTCCGCACGTCCAGCCGCGCACCGGCCGAGGTGAGCCGAATCGCCTTGCTGTGCGCGAGCGTGGCGCCGGAGGCGAGGGCGAGCGTGCCCTTGGTGATGGTCGTCGGGCCCGTGTACGACACCTCGCCGCCCGTCAGGGTCGTCGTCGCGGCGCCCGACTGGGTGAGCCCGCCGACGCCGTCGACACGGGCCAGCGACACAGGAGTCGCGGTGTTGCGGACGATCAGCGTGCCGTCGTCGACGATCCGTCTGCGCTCGGTGCCGGTCATCAGCGAGCCGTCACCGCCCCGCGCGCCCGAGCCCAGCCGCAGCACGGCGCCCTTCTCGATGGTCGTCGACCCGTCGTAGTACTGCTCCGCCGCGAAGGTGACGTCGTTGCCGGGCGTCCCCTTGATCACGACGTCCCCGGCGCCGGGCGCGGCGAGTGTGTCGTGGTACCGGCCGCCGCCGATGGGCGCGCCCAGGGTGACGGGACCGTCGTAGGCGAAGGTCAGCCGGGACCGGACGCCGCTCGCCATGTGCAGGTTGATGTAGACGGTGTCCTTCGTCCCCGGCATGAAGATCTTGTGGGTGGTCCCGTCGCCCCACTGGACGTCCGCCCCCTCGATGTTGGTGCCGCGCTTGTTCAACTGATGAGCAATGGGCCGCCAGTTGATGCCCGGGTCGCTCAACGACGGGTCGGTGTCCCCGCCCTGGTCGCTGTAGCCGTACTGGCCGGTGAGCACGACCTTGCTGCCGGGCCGCGAGTGGACGTTGACGTCGCTGCCGTACGCGCGCTGGTAGAAGTTCTGGCGCAGGGTGATCGTCTGGTGCAGCGGGGTGTCGATGATCCAGGAGCCCTGGTTGAGGATGGCGCGGGCGTTCGGGAGCGCCACCGGGTACTCGGGACGGCCCACCGCCATGCCGGTGCCGTTGTCGATCACTCCGGAGAAGGGGTGGGTGCCCGCCAGGTCGAGGGTGCCCCACATGTTGCGCGGCTGGGTGACCAGGCCCGAGCCGCTGATGGTGCCGATGTTGAAGGTGCGGGTGAGGGAGAGGCGCAGGGTGCCGTCGACGCGCACGTTGAGCTGGTTCAGCTGGTAACCGGGCGTGTTGTAGGGGAAGTGGCCGATCAGACCGGTGCCGCCGCCGGTGCCGTACTGGAGGGTGGCGCCCCGCTCGACGGTGATCGCGGGCGGGTCGGGGTTGCTCACGGTGGTATACGGGTGGTTGCCGCCCTGGGTGGTCACCTTCTGCCGCTGCCGGGCCGCCGGGAGCGTGAAGTCGCTGTCCTTGGTGAGGATCAGCGTGCCGCCGCCGCGCACGGTGAGGGTGCCCTGGCCGCGGAACACCCCGTCGTACGTCGTCGTACCGGACGGCACGGTGACCACCGTGTCGCCGGTGAGCGTGACGTCCCGGTCCGCGAGGACGTCGGCGGTGGCGTCACGGCCGCCGACGGCCGAGGCCGCCGCGCGAACGGAGCCGAAAGAGGGAGGCGCGGTGACCAGGAAGGCGACGGTCGCGAGGGCGCCAACGGCGGCTGCTGTCTTGTGGGTATGGCTGCGCACGTCATCGGAGACGTACGCGGACGGCGGCGATAACAGAAATCTCGCGTCCATCTTTGTCACGCGCGACCCGTTGACCTTCCCGTAACACACCCTTACCTTTTCGGCGTTCGTAATGACAGATGCCGTACGAAATCTCGAACCCCCTCCGAGAGGCGTCAGATGAGACGTGTGTACGCAATCCTTGTCGCCCTGTGCTGTGCGTTCGCCGCGGCACTGGTGACCGCCGGACCGGCCCAGGCGGCGGCCCAGACCATCACCAACGGCACCCAGTTCACCGACACTTCGGGCAACGCCGTGCACGCACACGGCGGCGGGGTGATCAAGGTCGGCAGCTACTACTACTGGTTCGGCGAGGACCGCAACGCCGACAACACCTTCAAGTACGTGGACGCCTACCGCTCCACCGACCTGAAGAACTGGGAGTTCCGCAATCACGTACTGACCCAGTCCAGCGCCTCCGAGCTGGGCACCGCCTACATCGAGCGGCCGAAGGTCATCTACAACGCGTCCACCGGCAAGTTCGTGATGTGGATGCACAAGGAGAACGGCGTCGACTACAGCGAGGCGCGCGCCGCCGTCGCCGTCTCGGACACGGTCGACGGGAACTACACCTACCAGGGCAGCTTCCAGCCGCTCGGCCAGTACATGTCCCGTGACATCACGACCTTCGTCGACACGGACGGCACCGGCTACATGGTGTCGGCGGCCCGCGAGAACTACGACCTGCAGATCTACAAGCTCACCGCCGACTACACGGGCATCGACAGCCTGGTCGCCAACCCGTGGGTGGGCGGCCACCGCGAGGCACCGGCGCTGTTCAAGCGCAACGGCGTCTACTTCATGCTGACCTCGGCAGCCACGGGCTGGAACGCCAACCAGCAGCAGTACGCCACCGCGACCAGCATCGCCGGCCCCTGGACCGCGATGACCAACGTCGGCGACTCGACGACGTACAACTCGCAGACCGCGTACGTCCTTCCGGTCCAGGGGACTTCGGGCACCTCGTATCTGTACATGGGTGACCGGTGGGGCAACTCCTTCGGCGGCACCGTCAACGACTCGCGTTACGTCTGGCTGCCGTTGACCTTCCCGACCTCCACCTCGATGTCCATGTCCTGGTACCCGGAGGTCTCGCTCGACACCACCGCCGGGACGATCGCCGGGACGAGCGCCACCTACAACACGCTCGTCGGGCGGTCCAGCGCCAAGTGCGCGGACGTTCCCAGCCAGTCGCTGTGGCAGGGCGTCGCGATCAGCCAGTACACCTGCAACAGCGGCACCAACCAGAAGTGGTGGTTCAAGGACCTGGGGACCGGTTACTACGAACTCATGGGCCGGGGCAGCTCCCTGTGCCTCCAGGAGAACTCCGCCAGTGTCACCCAGGAGAACTGCACCGGCGCCACCGCCCAGCAGTGGAGCCTGACCACGTCCGGCAGCTATGTGCTCGTCAAGGCCCGGGCGAGCGGCAAGTGCCTGGACGTGTCCGGCGCGTCCACCGCCAACTCCGCCGCGATCATCACGTACACCTGCAACGGAGGAACCAACCAGCAGTGGACACGCGGAACATGACGTCAAGTCAGTAGATCCACGGCGTCGATGGAGGTACCCGCGCTGAGGAAGGACGTCGACCCCGAGCCGCTCGCCACGGAGATCTTCAGCGTGTTGTACGCACTGGTGTCCGTCAGCCAGGCGGACGCGGGAACGCTGTAGGTGAACGTGTAGTTGTTGCCCCGGTAGGAGCCCACAGTCAGCGACCGGGTGCTCGGCTGGGTGGGCGGTGAGGGGACGGCCGAGGTCCAGGTGTCGTTGACCACGATCTGCGGACGGCCGTTGGCGTAGGCCGTGGTCACGCCGATGCGCAGGGTGTGCGCGGCGGCGGCCTGGGCGGCGGTCAGCTTGAAGTACACGACGATGCCGCTGTTGACGTCCTTCCACAGATAGCAGGGGAACGCCGAGGTCTCGCTGCCGCTGCCGACGACCACGTTGCCGGTCCAGGACGCGGCCCGGACGTCCGACGGATGCGCGTACGTCATCAGGTCCGCGTTCTTGAACCCGCTCGGCGTGCCGTCCCAGGTGCCGATCCGCCAGATCGCGCTCGCGTTGGACGGGTCGTTGGAGGAGGGGATCGCGATGCTGTTCAGCGTCGTGGTCCCGCCCGCCGTCACCGTCACCGACGACGTGTACACGGCGAGTTCGCCCTTGAAGACCGTGAGGGTGTACGACCCCGGCAGCACGCCCGCGATCGAGAAGTAGCCGTCCGAGGCCCGCGCCGAACCCCAGTACTGCGCGGCCGAGTTGGCGAGCCCGACCGTGTACGCGTACGCCGTGTCGCGCCCCGAGATGCCCACGCCCGCGACCCGGCCCCGGCCGCTCGCGGCCGTGTACCCGAAGATGCCGAGCGAGTCCGCCCAGGAGGTGGTGAGATTCCCCGCGTACAGCGAGGAGGAGGGCGCGCCGCCGTCCGTGAAGGCGATGACGTACGGACCCTGGAGGCCGAAGCGCTCCGACTCGGTCTGGTTCTCGCCGTAGTACAGGATCTCGTACAGCCCGCCGCCGTCCGCGCTCTGGTGCCGCAGCAGGGAGCGGTAGAACGGGCCGCCCGAGGCCTTCTCGTGGTTGCTGCGCACGATCCACAGGCCGACGCTTCCGGTGGTCCAGCCGAGGTAGTTGTAGTCGATGACCCGGAGCTTCGAGTAGTGCTTGGAGCGGGTCTGGCCGTCGGACTTCGCGAAGACGTCCGCGGACTCGATGGTGGTGGGCGCGTACGTGTAGGAGTCCGGCTCGTCGTTGAGGAACAGGCCCGCCTTGACGCGCACGATGTACCGGGTGGCGCTGACCGACGTGTCGGCCTTGTTGGTCCACAGATAGACGTCGTTCTCGCCGCTGCGGGCCGCGTAGTAGTGCTTGAGCGTGCCGTACGCGACGGAGACGAGGATCGTCGAACCGGACTGCGCGATGGTCACGGTGGAGGTGCCGAGGCCGGACTCGACGTGCGAGTTCTTGCCGCCGTAGCCCTGGTACTCGGTGCCGCGGTAGACGAGCGAGGTCAGGTCGCCGTTGGTCTTGCTGACCTTGAAGACCAGGTTCGCGCCGGTGTCGACGACGTAGTTCGAGCCGTCGTCCGTGTAGCCGAAGCTCGCGGCGGCGGCCGTCGGGGTGAGGGCCGTCGCGCTCACGGCCGCCGCGGTCGTACCGAGGACGAAGGTGCGGCGTCCGAGGGATCTGTCGGTGGATCCGGACATGGGGGTGCCTCCTTCGGAGGTGGGGGTGTGCGGGTGTCCGGAAGACTGACAGTTGAATCGATTTCGCGAAAGGGCTTTCGCTGCTTGAGAGTTGGCAATCATGTGAAAGCGCACCGCACTCTAGAAAGCGCTTGCGGAGAGCGGTACGGTCCTGCCGCCAGGTCTTGTCGTCCTGTTGGAGGAGCCGCAATGAGACGTTTCATCGCTGCCGGGGTGGCCGTGCTGGCCGCAGCCACCGCGCTGACGGCCACGCCCGCCCAAGCACATGGAGGGCCCGGCGCCCTCGGCCTGGAGAACTGCACCGCGACCGCCTGCCACTTCGACGTCGCGCCGGGCACGTACGACGTGCGCGTACGGCTCGGCGGGGAGACCGCGGCGAGCACGAGCGTCAGCGGTGAGACGCGCCGCGCGCTGCTGCCCGAGACCGCCACGGCGGCCGGGAAGCCCGTGACCCGCAGCTTCACGGTGAACGTCCGCACCCCCGAGGGCGAGCCGACCGGCCCCGACGGCACCCCCGGCCTGGACCTGGTCCTCGGCGGCTCCGCGCCCGCGCTGGCCGACATCCGGGTGACCCCGGCCGTCCCCCACACCCGTCAGATCTTCCTGGTCGGCGACTCCACCGTCTGCGACCAGCCCGGCGACCCCTACACCGGCTGGGGCCAGCAACTGCCCCAGTACCTCCGCAAGGGCGTCTCGGTCGCCAACTACGCGGACTCCGGGGAGAGCACGGTCACCTACCTCGAGAACCCCGCGCTCTTCCCGACCGTCCAGCCGCTCGTCCGGCGCCACGACCTGGTCCTCATCCAGCTCGCCCACAACGACAAGACGACCGATGAGCCGACGTACCGCGCGAACCTGGAGACGCTGGTCGCCGGGGTCCGCGCGCGGGGCGGCGACCCGGTCCTTGTCACCCCCATCGTCCGCCGCTGGTTCAACGCGGACGGCACCCTGAACAACGACACCGCGCTGCTGGTCAACGGCCTCGGTGTGAACCACCCGGCCGTCATCCGCTCGGTCGCCGCCGCCGAGCACGTGCCCCTCATCGACCTGACGGCCAAGACCAAGGCCCTCGTCGAGTCGCTGGGCGTCGAGGGCTCCAAGGCGATCTACCTCTACAACGAGAAGCGGGACAACACGCACACCTCCGTGCACGGCGCCACGGTCTACGCGGGCCTCGTCCGCGACGAACTCCTCGCCCAGCATCTGGTGCCCGAGCGCCAGGTGAGGGTGGGATGAACTCCTGGGGCGTCCCGTCCGGAACCGGGGCGCCCCAGGTACCACCCGACCGAGCCGCCGAACCACGGAGCGCCACTGATGCCCGACGAGGACCGCACCCTCAGCCCGTACACCGGCTACACCCGCGCCCACTGGGAGGCGGCGGCCGACTCCCTGCTCGCCGCGGTCGCCCCGTACGCGACCGAGAACGGCGCCCTCTACCACCTCCCCGGTGCGCACACGAGCTGGTCGGGCCGACTCTCCGACGGCCTGGAGGGCTACGCCCGCACCCTGCTCCTGGCCGCCTTCCGCCGCGACGAGAAGGCCCTGGAGCGGTACGCCGACGGACTCGCCGCCGGTACGGCCGGCGTCTGGCCGCGCGTCGAGGACCGCAGCCAGCCCCTCGTCGAGGCCGCCTCGATCGCCCTCGCGCTGCGGCTCACCCGGCCACTGCTGTGGGACCGCCTGGACGACGGTGTGCGGCAACGGGCCGCGGCCTGGCTCGGTGACGCGCTCACGGCCGAACCCTGGGCCTGCAACTGGGAGTTGTTCCCGGTGACGGTCGGCGGCTTCCTGGCGGAGGTAGGCCACGAGCCCGAGGCGTCGCGGGCCGCGATCGACCGGGGTCTGGAGCGGATCGAGGAGTGGTACGTCGGCGACGGCTGGTACACCGACGGCCCCGGCCGCGCCTTCGACTACTACAACGGCTGGGCGATGCACCTGTACCCGGTGCTGCACGCGTGGCTCGCGGACGACACCCGGCTCCTCGACCTGTACGGCGGCCGGCTCTCCCGCCATCTCGCCGACTACGCCCGGCTGTTTGGCGGCGACGGCGCCCCGATGCGGCAGGGCCGCTCCCTCACCTACCGCTTCGCGACGACCGCCCCGCTGTGGCTCGGCGCCCTCACCGGCCGTACGCCGCTGTCGCCGGGCGAGACCCGACGCCTGGCGTCCGGCGCCCTGCGCCACTTCCTCGACCGGGGCGCGGTCGACGACCGTGGCCTGCTCACCCTCGGCTGGCACGGCCCCGACGAGACGGTCCTGCAGGGCTATTCGGGCCCGGCCTCCCCGTACTGGGCGAGCAAGGCCTTCGTCGGCCTCCTCCTCCCACCGGACCACGAGGTGTGGACAGCGCGGGAGGAGCCGGGCCCGACGGACCGCGCCGACGCCGTCACCCCCGTCGGACCGCCCAACTGGCTGCTCCAGACCACGACTTCGGACGGCCTGGTCCGCCTCCACAACCACGGCAGCGAGGACGTCCGCTACGACCCCTACTACACGCGGCTCGGGTACTCGACCGCGACCGCGCCCTCGGCGTCGTACGACAACAGCGTGATCGTCGGTGACGATCCGAGCCGGACGGACATCGAGCCGCTGGGCGCCGGGGACGGCTGGGTGGCGTCCCGGCACACGGCGGGTGGGGGAGCGCGGGTCGTGAGCCTGGTCGTCGCGCGGGGAGCGGTGGAGGTGCGGGCCCACCTGGTGGCGGGAGCGGACCCGGGGACGCCGGTGCGCGTCACGGGGTGGCCGGACGACGACGGCGTGCACGCCGAACTCCTCTCCGTGTACGGGCTGTCGGACTCGGCGGGTGTCACGGGACCCGGCGCCACCCTCTTCGTCGCCCTCGCCCGGCTCACCGGCGAGCCGGACCCCCTGCCCCTCACGGAGTCGGTGTCCGTGAAGGTGGAGGGGGAGGCGGAGGAGGGGCAGGGGGAGTACGACGTCCGCGTGAGCTGGCCCTCGGGCCCCTCGACGTGCTTCCGGTTCAGGGCTTCAGACGGGCGACCTTCAGCGTCGTCGTGGTCGGTGAAGCCCCGGTGAGGGCGCTCGCGTAGGACGGGGTGACGGGGGCGTACACCCAGGTCAGGGAGCCGTCCTTGAGGGTCGCGATATCACCGGAGATACGCGCCTGGACGACCTTGTCCGGCGTCTTGAGGGCGCCGTTCCAGTCGATCAGGCGCAGGTGGGTGCCGGTGAAGGTGCCCGTGCAGGTGCCGGACGAGCACTTGGCGTTCTTCAGGGACTCCCAGGAGACGAGGAGCCGGTCCTTGCCGTAGGGGGCTATGTGGACGTTGACGTTCTCGGTGCCGGCGGCGCTGGTGAGGTATACCGGCTTGCCCGCCGGGGTGTTGCGGTTCTTGAGGAAGGCGACGGCCACCTGGTGGGTCGACGTCTTCGGCTTCACCGTCCAGCCGCGCCCGCTCGCGTCGTCCGGGTTCTTGGCCGCGGAGGCGGCGCCCCGGGAGGCGAAGGCGGTGGCGTACCGGCCCGTCGAGGACTTCACCAGGTCGCCGGTGCGGCCCGCGAACGTGCCTCCGCAGTAGCCCGCCCAGCACTGCTCGCGCCGCACGGCGGGCGCGTTGTCGGGGGCGCCGATCCCCGTCGAGACGAACAGGCCCGAGCGCCAGTCGTCGAAGCACAGGGAGGTGAACGCGCCCGTCGTCTCCGCGTGCAGCGCGATGCCCTCGTTGTGGCTGCACCCCCAGCTCCAGCCGCCCGTCAGCTTCGCGCCCTTGGCGCTCACGTAGCTCAGCTTGTCGCCGAAGTGGCCGTCCGCGAAGCCGCCCGCGCCGTGCACGACGAAGTACGTGCCGTACTTGGTGCCGTTCCAGGTGAGCTGGCCGTCCAGCAGCGGAGCCGTGTCGTGCGAGGCGGTCCCCGTGAGCTTCGTACGGAAGGCCTGCGTGCCGTTCTTGTAGCGGATGAGGGCCGCCGCCGTCTCCTTCCACTTGTTGGTGTCGGAGACGCGGGTCAGCAGCGCGAAGCCGTCGTTGTGCGCGACCAGGCCGCCGACCTCCTTGGCGCCCTTGACGACCGTGTCCGCGCCGGAGCGCTTCCCGGCCGCCGTCAGCGGGGTGACGTGGACGCCGTCGGACGCGGGCCAGGCCACGCGGAGGGTGCCGTTCGGGGCGACGGCGGTCGTGGTGCGCGTCCACTCGCGGGTGTTGTTGTAGCCCGCGGACAGGTACGGGAACCTGGCGGCCAGGTTCACCGCGGTGTTCGTGACGGCCGCGAGCCGCGGGGCGGCGGCCGTCGTGGTCGTCGTCGGAGTGGCGGTCGCGTACCAGGCACCGGCCAGGACACCGACGGCCCCGAGTCCGGCCGCCAGGGGCTTACGGGCCACGTGACGGCGGCGGTGCGATGTGGTGGGTCTTGCGTTGGTCATGCCGGGTGGTCGCCACCGCGGGGCGAAAGGTTGCCGCGCTTCTCAGGGCGCGACGGCGGATACGGTTCGGCGGGCGCCGAAGGATCGCGCGTCTAGCGTTCGCGGTATGGACAACTCCTCACCCCGGAAACCGGCCGAAGGCGTCGTCGCCATGGTGGACCACGTCCTCGACCTGGCGGCGACCTGGACCGCCTGGGACGGCAGGCCCACCCACGTCGACGACCGTGTCTACACCCCGCACAAGGCGATCCGCCGTGTCGCCGACCATCTCCTCGACCACTTGGCCGAGTTGGAGGCCCGGCTCGTGGGCGAGGAGCCACTGCCCGACCACTGGCACGCGTCGGCGAGCACGACGCAGGCGGACCTCGCGCCCTTCACCCGCGAGGACCTGGACGAGGCGCGTAGTCGCCTCACCCGCCTCGCCCGTATCTGGGCGAACCGGCTCGACACGCTGACCGAGGACCAGCTCGACGACTCCCCCGGAGAGGGGTGGAGCTTCCGTCAACTGGCCGAACACCTCAAGGGATCGACCTACTACGCCGATGCTGTCGGCAAGCTGACGTGATCGCCCGCCGCCCCCGCACCGGAAGGTCGACATGACTCCCTTCGCCGCGCTCCACCACGCCGACGCGCCCCTCCTGCTGCCCAACGCCTGGGACCACGCCTCGGCCGCGCTCCTTGCCGCTCAGGGCTTCGCGGCGATCGGTACGACGAGCCTGGGTGTCGCCGCGGCGGCCGGACTGCCGGACGGGGCAGCGGCGACCCGGGACCTGACCGTGCGGCTCGCGCGGCAGCTCGGCGCCGGCCCGTACCTGCTGTCCGTCGACGCCGAGGACGGTTTCACCCAGGACCCGTCCGAGGTGGCGGAGTTGGCGAGCGAACTGGCTGCCGCCGGGGCGGTGGGCATCAACCTGGAAGACGGCCTCGGCCCCGCCGACCTGCACGCGGCGAAGATCGCGGCGGTCAAGGCGGCCGTACCAGACCTCTTCGTCAACGCCCGCACCGACACCCACTGGCTCGGCGACGGCGCCGACGAACGGGAGACCGTCCGCCGCCTCGACGCCTACCAACAGGCTGGCGCCGACGGCGTGTTCGTCCCCGGACTGACCGACCCGACCCGCGTCACCGCCCTGCTCAAGACCCTCGACGTACCGTTGAACATCCTCTACTCACCCGCGGGCCCGCCCGTCTCCCACCTCGCCGACCTAGGCGTACACAGGATCAGCCTGGGCTCGTACCTCTACCGGCGGGCCCTGGGCGCGGCGCTGGACGCGATGGCGGACATCCGCTCCGGCCGCCCGCCGCGGGGCACCGCGCCGACGTACGACGAGGTACAGGCCCTCAGCGCGCAGGACCGGTAGGCGCGGCTGTGCCGGCCGCGCCGGGGGCTCTTCGGCTGCTACCGAGTGAGGCGGGTCCGAGTCCTCAGGCCGCCACGATGCGACGACTGCCCGCGGTGCTTCGGAAGCGGGCGCGGTACACGGTGGGAGAGACGCCGAAGGTGTGCTGAAAGATCCGACGCAGGGACTCCGAGGAACCGAATCCGGCCTGCTGCGCCACTTCCTCCACTGTGCCGCTGCCCCTTTCGAGAAGAGCCTGAGCGGCTTCGACCCTGCTGGATTCGACATATTGGCCAGGAGACATGCCGATCTCGGTACGGAAGAGCCGCCCCAGGTGCCGGGCGCTCACCCCGCTCACAGCGGCCAGGGAGTCGAGGGTGTGCTCGGCCGAAGGGTCCGCACTGACGTGATCCAGTACGCGTCTCACCGCCGGGTGCTGAGGCTCACATGGAACCAGTCGAGTGCTGAACTGCGCCTGACCGCCGGGCCTGGCCATGAAGACGACCAGTTGCCTGGCCACGCTGCGCGCCACCTCGGCTCCCCAGTCCTCTTCGACCAGGGACAGCGCGAGGTCGATGCCTGCCGTGACGCCGGCCGACGTGACGACGTGGCCGTCCCGGACGAAGAGAGGATCGCTTTCCACCCGAATCCCTGGGAAGGCGAGCGCCAGGTCCGGGGCGAGCTCCCAGTGCGTGGCGGCACGCCGACCGTCCAGGACACCGGTCGCGGCGAGAACGAACGCCCCCGCGCACACGGAGGTCACCCGCTCGGCCCGATCGGTCAGGTGCCTGACCGACTCCACCAGGTCCGTGTCGCTGACGGCCGCCCGCCAGTCCCTCCTCCCCGGTACCAGCAGGGTGCCGATCCGGCGGGGAAGCGAGGAAACCGAGCCGTTGACGCCGAGCACCAGTCCCGATGAGGTGACGACGCCGGCACCGGTGGGCGAGACGACTCGGACGTCGTAGTCCGCACCGTAGCGATTGGCGGTCGTGAAGACCTCGACCGGGCCGGTGACATCGAGGAGCTGGACCGCGTCGAAGGCGACTACCGCGACCGTGTGACGGTGGCGGGACACCGGCGGGACTACTCCTTCCACGGTGAATCGAGGATCGTACGGACGAAGTCACCGCGCTGGAAGTCCGGGTCGAAGTGCACGAGAACGTCGGCCTTCACGTTGCCGAACGTCGTCTCCGGCTTGCGGCAGACACCGTCGTGGAACGCCTGCAGAATCCCTTGCTTGAAGTCGGGGCGGGGGTGCAGGGCCACGACCTCGGCCCGGTCCGCCTCCTGGATCGCGTCGTATCCGATGCCCAGTACGTCGTACTCCACCCCGGCGGTGACCAGGGCCACCTCCGGCTCCATGAACTCCGGTATCCCGGGAGTCGTGTGCAGGGCGATCGCCGTCCACACGCGGCGGACACTGTCCTCCGGAATCCCGTGCGCCTGCAGGAACCGCCTCGCTTCGTCGGCGCTGTCCACTTCGAAGCGGCGGCCGCTGTCACGGAAGGCGTCACCCAGGCCCACGTCGTGGAACATGGCGGCGATGTAGAGGAGCTCCGGGTCGAAACTCAGGTCGCGGTCGCGTCCCTGCAGACTGCCGAAGAAGTACACCCGGCGCGAGTGGTGGTAGATGAGCTCACTCGTGGTGTCACGGATCAGCTCCGTCGCCTCTCGAGCCGGCTTTGTCGCAGGCACGTCCACGTTCGCCGCCGCAGCATGATCGATTCCCATGGTGTCCGCCTATCCTGGGTGTATGTCGCCGTTCAGTCGGCGATGCCCTCTCCAGGTTGGCACCGGCGGTGTCTGCCTCGCCATGGCGATCATGACGTCTAACCCACAGATACAGACATGGGCCCCTGATCCCAGTGCCCCGATCGAAGTACCACGGTGACCGGCACGCACAGGGCGGTCGACAGGGAGGCCTTCGCATCGGGGTCGCCACCGCTGCCGCCGTCCCGGTATTCGTCACACATACGCGATTGTCCGGCTTCTCAACACGCGGGCGGAGAAGGCGTGTTGGTCCCCTGGTGTCGCCGGGGGACCGCCCGAGTCGTGAGCGCGCGTGGTCGGGCTTACGGTGGATTTGTACGAGGAGGCGTTGTCATGCCCCTCACCCGAGCGGCGAAAGAGGCCGCGGGCTGGTGACGGCCAAGGGCGGGGAGGGTGCCGTCACGTTCCTCGCGTCGCGTCGCACGCGATGTCGGGGAGCTGCCGACCGCCCCTGACGAAAGGGAATCCCGTGCGAACCAAGAGCAATCGAATACGTCGTGTCTGCGTTGCCGCGTGTGCGGCCCCTCTGCTGGTGCTCTCCGGAGCGGCCGCCGCAGGCGCCGCGGCGACGGTCACCGTCCCCGCCGCCGTGCCGCGCGCCCTGCAGACCTCGCCCGGCGAGGTCCTGCAACTGGTCAACGCCGAACGCGAAAAGGCCAACTGCCCCGCCCTCCATGAGAACGCGCAGCTGACCCACGCCGCCAAGGTCTTCGCGGACGACGCCGACAAGAACAACATCACCACGCACACAGGCTCCGACGGCTCCTCGCCCCAACAGCGCATCAAGGACGCCGGCTACAACGCGGGGCCGTCAGCGGAGAACATGTCCTGGGGAGACACCAGCGCCAAGCAGGTCGTCGACGGCTGGATGAACAGCACAAAGGGCCACAAGGGCAACATCCTCAACTGCTCGTTCACGGACACCGGCGTTGCCGTCAGCGGAAAGTACACAGTGCAGCTCTTCGCGGCGCCAGGTTGATCCCTCCCTCTGCCGGGCGACTCAGAGCGACTCGGTCAGCCGGTCCGCGAAGGCGACCGGGTGCTGGAGGACGCCGAGGTGACCCCCAGGGAACTCGACGAAGTCGCTGCCGCTGAGTTCAGCGAGCAACGAGGCCGTGCGGAAGGGGAGTTGACCCCGCGAGTCGCTTCCGGCACCGAGCGTGAGCCGGGAGGACAGACCCTTCAGGGCGTCCAGGTCCAGGGCGTGGGAGGTGAAGGGGCGCAGGACGTGGCCGAGGAAGATGTCCATGGGCGTGTTCTGCGCCTCTCGGGAGTCCGGCGTGTTCTGCCCGCTCTGCGTGTTCTCGCCGCCGTCGGCGGCAGCCGGCGCGGGGCGTGGACCGGGCTCCCAACTCCGGCCCTCCAGACCGGCACTGAGCCGGACCGTCGCCGCCGCCACCCCCTCCGTACGGTGGATCTCGTACACCTCTGTGATCATCGCGTGCTGCCGGACCGCGTCCGGCAGCACTCCGATGCTCGGCGGCTCGTGCGCGACCACGCGCCGCAGCCGTTCCGGGTACCGGGCCAGCAGGTCGAGGGCGACGATCCCACCGGAGCTGCTCCCGAAGACGCGGGCGGACTCGCCGTCCGGGAGGAGGGAGTCGAGCAGCTGGTGGGCGCGGTCGCTCCACGTTTCCACCCGCTGGTCCCCGACCGGCCCGTCGAGCGGGCCGCGGGACAGCCCGAGCGGGTCGTACGTCACCACGGTGAACCGCGCGGAAAGGCGCGCGACGGCACCCTCAAGGCCCATGGGATGACCGGCCCCGCCGGGAATGATCAGCAGCAGGGGCCCGCTGCCCCGCACGTCGTAGTGCCCGTCGTAGTGCCCGTCACGCATGATCCGCTTCCTTCCGCTCGCTCCGTGGCCAGTGCTCCAGGGCCGTGTGCAGGCCGTCGAGGGCCCGCTCCCACGAGGTCTGTACGTCCCTGGCTGCGTGAAAGCCGCCGATCGCCTCCAGGGCGCAGAAACCGTGGAAGGCGCTGCGCAACAGCCGTACGGCGTCGGTGAGGTCGGGCTCGGACAGGCCGTACGCGTGGAGCATGCCGTAGGTGATCTCGGCGGTACGCCGGAACGCGTCGGACGCGGCGCCGACGGCGGGGGCGACCGGGGCGTGCGTGGCGGCGTAGCGGCCGGGGTGCGCGAGCGCGTACGTCCGGTAGGCGCCCGCGAAGGCGACGAGCGCGTCCCTGCCGGCCCGCCCGGCGACCGCGATCGCGATCCCGTCGATCATCTCGCCCGCTGCCAGCAGCGCGACCCGCGTCCGCAGGTCCTGCAGGTTCTTGACGTGCGAGTACAGGCTCGCGTCCTTCACCCCGAACCGGCGCGCCAACGCGGACAGGGTGACGTTCTCGAACCCGACCTCGTCGGCGAGATCGGCCGCGGCCTCGACGACACGGTCGGCCGTGAGCCCGGCACGGGCCATGGGGGACCACCTCTCGGCACTGGTTTGTCTGGATTGCCTTGCTGGTTGCCTAGGGTTCCTAGGTTGGGGCCTAATATACACAGGCATGTGGGGGGTGGGAGGCTGTACCGGAGTGATGAGGCTGTAGCGATGCGGGGAGGACGTAGTGGTGCGGGGAGGACGTAGTGATGCTGAGCAACTGCCCGAAGGGCTTGTCACGCCCGCGCTGGTCGTGGACGCCGACGTACTGGACCGGAACATCGCCCGCATGGCCGAGGCCGCCAGAACCGGCGGCTTCGCTCTCCGGCCGCACGCCAAGAGCCACAAGTGCGCGGAGATCGCGGGGCGGCAGCTCCGGGCGGGTGCGCGCGGACTGTCGGTGGCGACCCTGAGCGAGGCGGAGGCGTTCGCGGCGGCGGGCGTGGACGACCTGTTCATCGCGTATCCGCTCTGGCCGGACGAGAGCAGGGCGCGGCGCCTGCGCCGACTGGCCGACGTGGTCGCGCTGCGGGTCGGCGTCGACTCGGTGGAGGCGGCGCGACGGCTGGGGGACGCGGTGCGGGGGAGCGACCGCGCGGTGGAGGTCCTGGTCGAGGTGGACTGCGGGACGGCACGGACCGGGGTGCCGGCCGCGGACGCGGGTCGGGTGGCCCGCGCCGCGTCGGACGCCGGGCTGGGCGTGCTCGGCGCGTTCACCTTCCCCGGACACGGGTACGGCCATGACCCCGAGGCCCGGGAGCGGGCGGCCCGCGACGAGGAACGGGCCCTGTCCGAGGCGGCGGAGGCCCTGCGCGAACTCGGCCTGGAACCACGGGTGTTGAGCGGCGGCTCGACTCCGACGGCGGGTCGCTGGCGCCCCGGCCCGGTCGACGAACTCCGCCCCGGCGTCTACGTCTTCAACGACGCCCAGCAACTGGCCATGGGCTGCTGCGGTGTCGACGACCTGGCCCTCGCGGCCGCCTCGACGGTCATCAGTGTCCCCGCCCCGGACCGCTTCGTCCTCGACGCGGGCAGCAAGGTCCTCGGCGCGGACCGCTCCGCGTGGGTGACCGGCCACGGCTACCTCCCGCGGTACCCCGAGGCCACGATCACCGCCCTCTGGGAGCACCACGCGGTGGTCCACCTCCCGGAAGGCGTACCCGCCCCCCGCCTCGGCGCGGTACTCGCCGTCGTCCCCAACCACGTCTGCCAGCCAGTGAACCTCGCGGACGAGCTGGTGATCGCCCGCCAGGGCGTGGAAGTGGACCGCTGGCGGGTGGCGGCACGCGGCGCCAACACCTGATCACCAGATCGCCAAATAAATTCTGCAAAAATACTTTTGGAAAGTGTCCGGTGCGCTCTAGGCTCCCGGCATGGTCAGCGACGAGCATAAACGCGTACTCGATCCCGAGCGGGACGCCGGGGCCCTGAAGGCCCTCACCCACCCTCTGCGTATCCGGCTGCTCGGGATGTTGCGGCAGGACGGTCCGGCCACCGCGAGTGAACTCGCGGTCAGGACCGGGGAGTCGTCCGCCTCCACCAGCTATCACCTGCGCGTTCTGGCGAAGTACGCGTTCGTCGCCGAAGCCGCTCACCGGGACGGGCGGGAGCGCCGCTGGCAGGCGGTGCACTCCGTGACCTCCTGGAGCAACAAGGCCATGGAGGACTCCCCGGCCAGCCGCGACTTCGTGAGCCTGTCGCGCAGGCGCCAGATCGAGCACCTGGAGGCGTCGCTCGTACGGTACGAGGCGGACGTCGCCGAAGGGCGGTTGGGCCAGGAGTGGGTCGAGCCGTCCGGGATCACCGACCTGATGCCCCGTCTGACTCCCGAGTCGCTCTCCGAACTCTGGGAGATGATCGACCGGAAGCTGGAGGAACTGACCGCGCGCGACGCGGAGGATCCGCGGGCCGAGCGGGTCGTGTTCGTCGCCGCGGGGCTGCCGCTGGCGCCGCGCGAGCCGGACGCGGAGCCGGGAAGAGAGGAGCCGGGAAGAGAGGAGCCGGGAAGAGAGGAGCCGGGAAGAGAGGAGCCGGGTACGGCGGGGGCGGGGACCGAGGGTGGTTCCGGGTCATGACCACGTCGCTGGACTTACACACCGCCCGCCGCCGCTACGTCACGGCCTGCGCCCTCTTCTGGCTGCCCGCGGGGCTGACCATCGCTCCCCTCATCCTGCTCTTCACCGAGCGGGGCATGACCATGGCCGCCATCGCGGGCTTCTTCGCCGCCCACTCCCTCACCGCCGCCGCGCTCGAACTGCCCACCGGAGGACTCTCCGACGTACTCGGCCGCCGTGCCGTCCTGGCCGCCGCCGGGCTGCTGAACCTGACCGCCCTGACCCTCCAGGCCCTGGGCACCACCGCCTGGGTCCTCACCCTCGGCATGGTCCTGATGGGCACGGCCCGCGCCCTGTCCAGCGGCCCAGCCGAAGCCTGGTACGTCGACACCGTCCACGCCCACGCCGGCCCCGACGCCGAACTCCGTACGGGACTCGCCCGCGGCGGCTCCGCGACCTCCGCCGCGCTCGCCATGGGCACGCTCCTCGGCGGCGCCCTGCCCTGGCTCCTCGGACTCGGCCCCGACCTCGGGGCGGGTCTCTCGGGCGCGACCTCCGGGCTCGTACTGCCCCTCTCCGTTCCGCTGCTCCTCGGCGCGGTGGTGGAGGTCGTCTTCGTGCTGTACGTCCTGGCCGCCCTGCGTGAGCCGCCCCGTGCGAAGACCACCCTCCGCGACATCCTTCAGGGCATCCCGGCCACCGTCGTGGGCGGACTGCGGCTGGGCGCACGGGACGCGCTCGTCCGGCGCGTGTTCCTCAGCGCCGGGGCCGTGGGCTGCGCCCTGGCCGCGCTCGAACTCCTCACCCCCGGCCGCGCCGCCGCCCTCACCGGCGCCTCGGAGTCCGGTGCCGTCCTCTACGCCGTCATCGCCTGCCTCGGCTTCGTCAGTTCCGGTGTCGGCAGCCACCTCGCTCCGCTCACGGCCCGGCTCGCGGGCAGCGGCGAGCGCGCGGTCCTGGTGAGCCTCGGCGCCGGGGCGAGCGGGCTGCTTCTGCTCGGCGCCACGGCGGTGTCCACGGCGCCGTTCGCCATGGTCCTTGCCGCCGGGGGTTACGCCCTCGTCTACCTCGGCATCGGCGCGGCGGCGCCCAGCGAGAACGAGCTCCTGCACCGCCGTGTCCCCAGCGCCGGGCGCGCCACGGCGTTGTCCGTCCAGTCCCTGTCCCTGCAACTCGTGGGGGCGCTCAGTGGTCTGGTCGTCGGGGTGCTTCCGGCGGGGCCGCTGCCGTGGCTACTTGGGGGCACTTCGCTGGCGGCGGGCGCGGTGCTGTGGATTCAGCGGGACCCGTCCACGCCCTCGCGTGCGGCGAACTCCACGAACTCGGTCCAGGTGGTGGGGGAGAGGGCGAGTTGAGGGCCGGGGGTGTGCTTGGAGTCGCGGATGTGGATGGTGGTGGGGCAGGTGGCGACCTCGACGCAGTCGCCCTGGCTGCCGCTGCTGTAGGTCGACTTGCGCCAGGAGAGGGCCACTTCGACGCAGTCGTCGCCTTGGGAGCCGCTGTATGTGCTCTTGAACCAGGCGAGTTCGGTTGTGGTGGTACTCATAGCGCTCCTCGCATCTCCCGGAGCAGGCTCGCTGAATCTTCGGGCGTGAGAGCCTGTGAGCGCATCTTGGCATACCGCTGCTGGATCAAGCTGATGTCTTTCCGGTCGGAGATGAGAACCCCGGTTTGCTGGCCCTCCGAGTAAGCGAACCACTCGTTCTCCGGGGTCTCCAGCAGCTGTACAGGGCCGTCGAGCCCCGCGTGCGTTGTCTGCTGGAGGGGCATCAGCTGCAACTCGACGTTCCAGTGGCGGTTGTTGACCTCCAGCAGGTGGTCAATCAGCTCCCGCGTGACGTCGCCCCCGCCAGTGCGGCGATCCAGCACAGCCTGCTCGATGATGAAGCTGAACGCAGTCGGGGGCTCGCTGCGCGCGCTGAGTAACTCCTGACGGGCCAGCCGCGCGGCCACACGTTGCTCGACCTGTTCCTCGGTGGGCAGCGGCGGCACGCTCCAGATCACCGCCCGGGCGTACGCATCGGTCTGCAACAGGCCCGGAACAACGCGGCATTCGTACGTGTGCAGAGTGACCGCTTGCTCCTCCAGGTCTGCCCACTTACGGAACCAGGACGCCAAACCCGGCTGCCGCGTCGCATACTTCGCCGCTGCCCGCAGTACACCGAACGCATCCAACACCTCCTCCGCCCGCTCCACATACGCCCGCGGCGGCAGTCGTCTCCCCTGTTCGATCGACGCGACCGTGGACGGCTGGTACCCCACCAGGGGAGCGAACTCCTCCTGCGTCAGCCCCGCCCGCTTGCGGCAGGCCTTGTGGACCAGGCCGAACGTCTTCAGGCTGTCCGACGGTTCGGGCTCGTTCGTGGTGCTGTTGGTCATGCCGGGTATGGTCACGGAAAGTGACTCGTACTGTCCATAGCGTGAACTCCTACAGAACCCGGCGTACGAGTGGCGTCGCTGGTCGACGCCCGTGATCCCCGGGACCGTTGGGCCATGCAAGGAGACATCCGGGCCCAAGAACCGGTCACCGTACGTACGTTCACGCAACTCTTCAGCTCCACGCCGCGAGGCGCCCGGCTCGCGCGGCGGCTGGTCGCGAACCGGATGGACGTGTGGGGATTCGCCTACGACAGCGAGGCCAGCGAAGACGTGAGCCTGGTCGTGGCCGAGCTGGCCGCGAACGCCGTACGGCACGGGAGCGTGCGCGGGCGCAGCTTCCGCGTACGGCTGGTGCTGCGCGACGGCGTCGTACGTGTGGAGGTCGCCGACGGGCGGACCGAGCAGATGCCGGTGCTGCGGGAGCCGGACGGCGAAGGCGGGCGCGGGCTGGTGCTCGTCGCGGCGCTGGCCGAGCGGTGGGGTGTGGAGCCCCGGATCGGGATGGCCTACAAGGTGGTGTGGGCGGAGCTATGGGTGGGCCTGGATGGGTAGTTGGGGCGCAGGTGGTGAGTCGACTTACCCCCATCGCCCGCCGATCACGCGCCCGCCGTCCCGCGTTCACGTTCCGCACCGAATCTCCTCGTGGCGCGCTCTCGCACTCGCGGCGCACGACTCAGGAGGCAAGCATGGGGCACGGGCATCACCACCACGGTCACCAGCACGACCACAGCCACGGTCATGGTCACGACCACGAGAGTGAGTCGCTTCCCGCCGCGTTCGACCCCTCCGTGCCCGACGAGGCCCTGACCCCCGAGCAGCAGTCGCGCCGCTCGCTGCTGCGCCGCGCGGGGCTGCTCGGCGCGGGACTCGCCGCCGGTGGCGTCCTCGCGCAGGGGGCGGCGGCACCGGCGTACGCCTCCAGCGCCACGAGCGGTCGGAGACGGAACGGGTTCCTCTGGCTGTCCGGTGACCACCACATCCACACCCAGTACAGCAGCGACGGCAAGTACCGCGTCGGCGACCAGGTCCGGCAGGGCGCCCGGCACGGTCTGGACTGGATGGTCATCACCGACCACGGCAGCGAGACGCACGCCAAGATCGGTGTCGACAAGGTCAACCCGGACATCAAGGAGGCCCGGGAGAAGTACGAGGACACGCTCGTCTTCCAGGGGCTGGAGTGGAACATACCCGGCGCCGAGCACGGCACCGTGTTCGTTCACCCCGGCAACAACGAGGTCAGCGTCCTGAAGGCGTTCGAGACGTCCTACGACGGCAGCGTGACGGGTACCAGCGGGTCCTCGCCCGCCAACGAGGCGCTCGCCGTCGCGGGCCTCAACTTCCTCGCGGAGCAGGTGCAGCGGCGCAAGGTCAAGGACGCGCTGATGCTCGCCAACCACCCGGCGCGGCGCGGTGTCGACTCGCCGCACGAGATCCGCGGCTGGCGCGACGCGACCGGCTCGGGCCGCCAGATCGCCGTCGGCTTCGAGGGCGCCCCGGGCCACCAGGCGGCGGGCATCGCCACGCCGCTGGGCATGGGGCGCGCCCGGGGCATCTACGACAACAACCCGAGCGCCGACTCCTTCGCCGGCTACCCGTTGGAGAGCTACCGCACCTGGGGCGGCTTCGACTGGATGACCGCCACGGTCGGCGGCCTGTGGGACAGCCTCCTCGCCGAGGGCAAGCCCTGGTGGATCACCGCCAACTCCGACTCCCACCAGGTGTACACGGACACCGCCGTCCGCGGCGGCCCGGACAGTGACTTCACCGCCAACGGCAAGCACACCGACCCGGTCTACGGCGGCAAGATCGACGTCACCCAGGGCGACTACTGGCCCGGCCAGTACAGCCGTACCCACGTCGGTGCCGACGGCTTCTCGTACGCCGCCGTCATGGACGGCATCCGCGCCGGGCGCGTGTGGGTCGACCACGGGCAGCTCATCAGCGGCCTCGACGCGCGCGTGGCGGGCGGCAGCCGCTGGGCGACCCTCGGCGGCGCGCTGCACGTCAAGAAGGGGCAGAAGGTCACGCTGACGGTCGACATCGCGCTTGCCGACGGGCCCAACTGGGCCGGGTTCGTACCGAAGTTGGCCCGCGTGGACGTCATCCAGGGCGATGTCACGGGTGCCGTCGCGGACAAGGACACCTTCACCGCGCCGACCGCGAAGGTCGTCCAGTCGTACGAGGTGAACAAGTCCACGGGCGTGGTGCGTCTGTCGTACTCCCTCGGCGCGGTCGACCGCCCGGTGTACGTCCGGCTGCGCGGCACCGACGGCAACCGTTCCGCCACCGGTCTGATGGGCGCGGCGGTCGACCCGGCGGGCCCGGCCGTGGACGTCGTCGGCGACGCGGACCCGTGGAAGGACCTGTGGTTCTACTCCAACCCGGTGTGGGTCCTGCCGTCGTGACCGAACGGTACGTCGTCGGGGTCGACACCGGCCTGTCCGGAACCCTGCGGGCGGCCGACCACCTCCTCCTCGACCTCGCCGCCGAACTCGGCCTGGACGACGGGGTGGTGGGCTGCACGCACCATGTGCGGGAGGGGCGGCGGCACACCGCGCTGTCCTTCTCCACGCCGTCGGAGCGGGTGGCCCGCGCGGCCTGGCGGGCGCTCACGGAACGGGAGTTCGGCGCCGCTCTGGGCGCCGAGCGGCACGGTCCGGACGAGCTGGCCGCCGGTGCCGCGCACGCCGCCGCGGAGCACCTCGCGCGCACCGGGGGCCGTGCCGTCCGGTACGCCGGGGCCGACGCCCTCACCGGCACGGTGACCGTCGCCCGGCTGCTGGCCGTCTCCGCGGTCGAGCGGATCGTCGTCCTCGGGGCGCCCGACGACCCCGACCCGGACCAGCGGATCGTCACCCGCGATCACGTACGACCGGAGTGGCGCGATGGACGACTGGTCCTGGCCGCGATGCCGGCCGCGGGCGGGACACTGGTCCCGTTCGAGGTCCCGGACCCGACACCGTGCTGCGCGGACCACTGACCCGACGAGGACGATCGAGGGCAGTCGGCTGGAACCGTGGTGACGGTTCCAGCCGACGTTGCTTCCCCTGCCACCACGCTACGGAGGTCACGGCGCCACGAGTCTCCACATCGCGCCCGAACCCTCACCTGTTCGCGCCCAGGAACCGGCAAACTCATGTCGTACGTCACTCGATTCACCGGTCCGGGCACCAGGTCGCGCCGGGGCGTCATTGCAGAAGGACACACCATTTCTCACGGCCGGTTGACCGGCACTGCCGTTGCCCCGTGCCTCAGCGGCCCATGGCGACCACAAGAAGCGTCGGCACGGAACCTGCCCACGCTCTCCTCGTCATCTCCTCGGCCGTTCACCGCAGTCCTGTTCCGCGGGGCTGCTCCAACCGGCACGATGACGTTCAGGTGACCACGCCCGACCGCAGACGGAGACAAGACGGAGACAAGGGGGGATACCCGTGGTTGTGCTCATCGGGCGCGACGAGTGGCCTGCGCGCAGTCTGCTGGGGGTGCTGTCACCCCCGGCGCGGCGGGACCTGCTCGGCCTGGGAACCGAGGTCCGGTTCGACGTGGGCGCCGTGCTGCTGAGAGAAGGGATGAACGACCGGCACCTCCTCCTTCTGTTGTCCGGTTTCGCCAAGGTCACCGCGACCGTGGAGAACGGCGAGACTTCACTCCTCGCGGTCAGGGCCGCCGGAGACACAGTGGGTGAGATGGCGGCCATGGACGGAGCCCCGCGCTCGGCGACGGTCACCGCCTCCGGTCCGGTGACCGCCCGGTCGGTGCAGGCCGGCGCGCTGCGGGAGCTGCTGCTGCGTCGGCCCGAGGTCTCCATGGCCCTGACCGGCATGGTCGCCAACCGCTTGCGCTGGGCGAACCAGCGGCGGCTGGACTTCCGCGGGTACCCGGCGAAGGTGCGGCTGGCCCGGCTGCTGGTGGAGCTCGCCGCCACCTACGGATCCCCCCGGGCCGATGGAGTGGTGATCGGCTGCCGGCTGACGCAGCCGGAACTGGCCACGCTGATCGGCGCAGCCGTGACGACGATCCAGAAGGTCCTGCACGAACTGCGCTCCGAGGGCCTGCTGGAGACCGGCTACCGCTCCACCGCCATCCGGGACCTGCCCAGGCTCAGGCGCCTCGCGGACCTGCCGGACGAAGGGCCGTAGCGCGCAAGCACAGGACAGGTTTCGGCCGGTCTCCACCGGGTTCAGACCAGCACATGCTGCAAGGTCACGCCCAGCCCCGCGCTCACGCCCATGACCGCCGTACACACCACGGCCCTCGCAAGCCAGCGATATTTGTGTACAGCGACGCGGGCGAGGAAGCGTACGGCCTGCGACAACTCCCTGTGATCCGAGGCCTCGTCCACGGACGCGCCCTCGGAGGGCAGGATGTCGGCGCCCGACGCGATCTGGACGAAGCTGTATCGGTTGACGGACGGGTCCTTCAGTATCCGGGGGATCAACGTCATCGCCAGGCTCACCGTGCCACCGACCAGGCCGCAGACGAACAGGACCAGCAGTGTCCCGGCGAACCATCCGGCCACGCCCCCCCGTTCGCAGGCGAGCACGGCCCGGCCACTCCACGTCCCTGCGGTGCCGGCCAGCGCCGCCTGCACCGCCGCCAGGATGCCGGCCTTCGCGTCCGCGTGCTGGTGGGTCGTGTGCAGGGCGGTGAACATGTACTGCGCGGGGCGGTCGCCGGCCGCGTGGTCGGTCGGTGCCATGGACGTCTCCTCCGGTCGGCACGGGTGTGCTCCGTCCAGTAAGCGCGCGGTCGCCCGGAGCGAACCAGTCACTTCCGTGGGTTCTCGCGACTTGAGAGCGCCCGGATCTCGGCATTCCGTACTTCCACGGGGTTCACAACAGCGGACGGAGGTACGACTTGAGTGCTGGCGCCCACAGGGGGGAGCGGGCGCCAGCACCCTTTCGGGAGGCTCCGCGGCGACACCGAGCATCTGCGCCGTCGTGTGGTAACTCCGTTGATTGTCAGGGGGATTTGAGTGAAACGACAACTTCCCTTGCGCGGTTCGTGTAGTCCGTCGGATGTCGTGGCGAGGAACAGTTCGGATGAACGAGGCGGCATGGAAGAATTCGAACGCAGACTGCTGCTGTCCGTCGACGCAGAGGGGTACGGCCGCGCCGACGAGGTGACGCAACGAGAATTCCAGGAGGCGATCCCGCGGCTGCTGGGCGTAGCGGCCGACATCGCCCGACTGGACCGCGGGCGATGGCTGACGCAGGAGGGCGGGGACTCGCTGTTCGCGGTGCTGCCCCCGGACGCCTCCGAGCCTGCCCTCGTAGACGCGTTCATGAGCGGCCTGGACGCCGGTCTGAGAACCTTCAACCACAACCGGAAGCGCGAGGCATGGCTCCGGCTCAGGGCAGCCGTCCACTTCGGCCCGGCCTCGCTGGGCGCCAACGGTTTCGTCGGCCCGGCCCCGGTCGAGCTCGGCCGCATCCGCGACTGCGCGGCCCTGCGTGCCGCCCTCGGGAAGGCGTCGGACGCCTGCCTGGCCGTCGGAGTGTCGGAGCGTGTCTTCCACGACGTCGTGAAGGCGGCGGCGTACACCAGTGTTCGGGCGGACGAGTTCCGGCACGTGCGGGTCGAGGAGAAGGAGTACCGGGGGAGCGCTTGGATCTTGGTGCCGGGTACCGACGTACGGCTACTCGACCTGGGGCCGGAGCCGGATACAGGTACGGACAGGACGGCGCCCTGCGATGCGCCGATCTCCAGTCGTCCCGGGGACAATGAGAAGGGCTGCGCCGGCGGGGAAGCGGCGCGGGGGGACGTCTACAGCCTGCATGTGTCGTCCGGCGGCGCGGCCGCTCAGGGCCCGGGGGCCAACGCGACCGTCAACAACTACAACGGCGGCCGATCGTGACCGAGAATCCCCGACACTACTACGAGGGGCGCGCGTCGTACGGCGGTGCGATCGCCCAAGGCCCGGGCGCGACAGCCACGGTCAACAACGTCTACGGTTCGCGCCTCCCCACGATCGAGGCGTTTCCCGCTCCGGTGTCCCCGGACCTCACCTGGCTGATGGCGCAGCCCAGCCGCCTGCTGGACGCACGCAGCCAGGTCGTGCCCTTCGTCGGCCGGGAGGCCGAGCTGGAGCTGTTGCGGCAATGGCGGGATGCCCGGGACGCCCGCTTGTCGGTCCTGTTGCTGCACGCTCCCGGCGGGCAGGGCAAGACCCGGCTCGCCACGGAGTTCGCCGAACAGACCCGGAGCCTGCGGGAAGCGGAGCGATGGCACGTCCTGCACGCGGGACTCCAGGGTGTCTTCCCCGGCCCCTCCCTCCCGCGCGACGGCATCACCCCGCCCGGTGACGCGGCCCGCGTGCTCCTCGTCGTCGACTACGCGGACCGATGGGCGCACAGCGAGCTGGAACGCCTGCTGTCCTACGCCGTTCTCCACGATCAGCGGCCCATCCGTGTGCTGCTGATCGGGCGCACCGTCCGCTGGTTCGCGGCTCTCCGGGCCGAACTGGCCGACCGCCGCGCCGCCGCCGACGACCTGCTGCTTCCCTCGCTGGCCGAGGACCGGCTGCGGATGTTCACCGCCGCCCGTGACCGCTATGCCGAGTCCGACCTGTACGGCCTGTCGGACACCGCCGGCATCCGGCCGCCCGCCTCCCTCGACCACCGTGACTTCGGCCTGCCGCTGAACCTGCACATGGCCGCCCTGGTCGCTGTCGACGCCCGAAAGCGGGGTGCGCAGATGGCCTCCACCGAGCCGCACCAGCTGTCGGCGTACCTCCTCGACCGCGAACGCCTGGCATGGCAGAAGCTCGTCGAGGCCGGACAGGAGGGGCAGGACTACCGGACCGGCCCGTCCATCATGGCCAAGACCGTCTTCACCGCCGTACTCACCGGACCGATCGGCCAGAGAACCGCGAAGCGTGCCTTGCGGAAGCTGGACCTGCCCCAGCCGCACGACCACCTCTTGGATGATCACCGGTTCTGCTATCCGCCCGCCGACCGCGGAACGGTGCTCGAACCCCTCTGTCCCGACCGGCTCGCGGAGGACTTCCTCGGTCTGCTCACCCCCGGGCATGACATCAGCTCCTACGAACCCGACCCCTGGGCGAGCGATGCCCCCGAGACTCTGACGGCCGAGTCCGCCGAGGAGTTCGAGGAGGAGGACCTCCGGGCGGCCATCGCCCCGCGCGCGGTGACCTTCCTGGCGTCCGCCGCCGACCGCTGGGCGCATATCGGCAAGGATGTCCTGTACCCCCTGTTGCGCCGCGATCCCGGCCTTGCGGTCGCCGCAGGCAGCCCCGCGCTGACCGCGCTCGCCGCCCTCGGCGACACGAGCGGCCCGGACGACGGATCCATCGACCCCGAGCTGCTGGCCGTACTGGAGGCAGTCGAGTCCCGCCTACCCAAAGGCCGCGACGTCGACTTGGACATCGGCATCCTCGCGGTCATGGAAGTCCTGATCGCCCACCGGCTGGCCGCCACGGAAGACCTCGGCGAACGCGCCTGGCTGTGCGGCACCCTGGCGCGGCGCCGCGCCAACGCCGGCCGCCGGGAGGAGGCGATCGCCCCTGCCGAAGAGGCCGTCCGCCTGCACCGGCAGCTCGTCGAGGCCGCCTCCGACGACACCGATCGCCTTGACCAACTCAGCCGCTTGGCGGACTCGCTGGGCCGTCTCTCGGAGAAGCTGTCCGACGTGGGCCGCGCGGAGGAGGCGCTGTTCCTCTCCGAGGAGTCCGTGGCGATCTGCCGCCGCCTGACCGAGACCGACCCCGCCGCCTTCCGGCCCGCCTTGCTCGGGGGGCTGACGAGCATCAGTCTCCGGCTTGCCGATCACGGCCGTGGTGAGGAGGCCCTGGCCGCTCTGCAGGAGGCCACGGACCTGTATCGGAAGCTGGTCGCAGACCACCCCGCCAGCCGTCGGAGCGACTTCGCAATCCAGCTGGGCAACCTCAGCGCGCTGCTGTCCGCCATGGGCCGAGGTGAGGAGGCCCTGGCCGCTCTACAGGAAGTCGTCGGCCTCTACCGCGAACTGGCCGCGGACAACCCCGCCGCCGAGATCCCTCACCTGGCCACGGGACTGATCAACCTCGGGGGCGCGTTGCTCCATGTGGACCGCACTGAGGAGGCCTTGGCCATCACTCAGGAGGCCGTCGGCCTCTACCGGGAACTGGTCGCCGCGAACCCGGCCGCCCACCAGCCGCACCTGACGCGCGCGCTGCTCAACCTCGGCCTGATCCTCGCACGGATGGGCCGCAGGAGAGAGGCCCTGGCACCGGTCGAGGAAGCCGTGGCCATCCAGCGGCAGTTGAACGAGACCGACTTCGCCGCCCATCACCTGGGTCTCGCCCAGTCGTTGCAGACCCTCGGCGACCGATTGCTGGACCTGGGTCGCCGGGAGCAGGCCAGGGCTCCCTACCAGGAAGCCGCCGATCTGTACCGGCAGTTGATCGGGGCCCACCCCGCCATCGGCCTGTCCGAGAGCGCAATGGACCTGACCCGCGTGTCCTTCGCCCCGCAGGGGCACAGGAAGGAGGAAATCCTGGCGGTGCGGAGGGAGGCCGCCGACCTGAACCGCCGACTGGCCGAGGCCGGCCCCGGCGTCGACCTCTCCGGCCTCGCCACGTCGCTGGCCGACGTCGCCAAGACACTTGCCGAGCTGCGGCAGTACGAGGAGGCTGTCACCGCCTTCGAACGAGCCACCGGCGTCCGTCTCGACACCGGCGACCGCTACGGCGCGGCGAACCTGCTCAATGACTTCGCCATCGCCCTGGAGGCGATGGGGCGGCTCACGGCGGCGGCCGCGACGGGCGAGCGGGCCGCCGCCCTCTTCGGGGAGATCGGCGAGCACCGCAGCAAAGCCATGGCACTGGTCAATCTCAGCAGAACCTTGTCCCGGCTGGGCAGAGCCGGCGAGGCCGCCGACGCCTGCGGGCGGGCCGCGGCCGTCTACCGGGAAACAGGTGAGCGGCACCTCGAATCCGCCGCATTGACCAACCAGAGCTACGCGCTGGCGGCGGCGGAGCGGCACGAGGAGGCCGTCACCGTCAGCCGGCGAGCCCTTGACCTCTTCGAGGAGAACAGTGCCACTCGTAACGCCTCGAAGGGACCTCCCCTGCACAACCTCGGCAACGCCCTCGTGACGGTGGGACGGTTCGAGGAGTCCCTCGCCCCCCTTCAGCAGGCCGCCACCGTCTATAGGGAGAGGGGCAACCTCGGTCGTGAGGCCGAATCCCTGACCAGGCTCGGCTACGCCTTGTACCGATTGAAGCGATACGAGGAGTCGGCCACCGCCTTCGAACGGTCCGCCGCCCTCCTGGGTGAGACAGGCCACCGTGAGCGGCAGGGGCGGCTGCTGGGCAATCTCGCCGGCGCTCTCGTGAACCTGGAGCGGTTCGAGGAAGCCGCCCACGTCTGCGGGCAGGCCGTCGTCCTCCTGCGCGAGACCGGTGACCGCGTCGGCGAGGCCGGGGCCCTGGTCAATCTCGCCGGCGCCTGTGCCAACGCGGGCCGGTTCGCGGAAGCCGCGGCCGCGTCCGGGAAGGCCGCCGTCTTCTTCCGCGAGGCGGGCGACCACAGCCGCGAAGCCGATGCGCTGTCCAACCGGAGCGAGGCTCTGATGAATGCGGAACGGTATGAGGAGGCCATACCCGTCTGTGAGCAGACCGCCGCTCTCTACCGCGCGGTGGGCAACCGTCCGCGTGAACGCGTCATGTTGCGCAGACTCGGCGACAGCTTCTCCTCAATGCGCCGGTACGAGGAGGCCCTCATGGCATACGAACGGGAGAGCACGATCTGCCAGGAGACCGGCGATCGCTCGTCCGCGGGCAAGGCGCTCCTCGGCATCGGCCTCACCCTCCAGCGCCTGAAGCGGTTCGAGCAGGCGGTCCCCGTCTGGGAGCGGGCCGTCGGCGTCTACCGCGCAACCGGTGACCGCAACGGTGAGGGAGCTGCGTGGGCGGGCCTCGGAGCCGTGTTGGCGGAGCTGGAACGCACCGACGAAGCCATCGCCGCCCGCCAACAGGCCGTCGCGGCGTTCCGCGACGCGGGCAACCTCAGTAGCGAAGCCGCGTTCTCGGCCGAACTCGGCTCCGTCCTGGTCCGGGCGGGCCGGCACGCCGAGTCCGTCACCGTCCACATGCGTGAAGCCGAACTCCACCAGCGCCTCGGTGACCGGTTCAAAGAGGGCCAGGCCCTGTGCAACGTGGGCCTCGGTTTGGAGAGCGAAGGGCAGTACGAGGAGGCGGTCACCTGGTTTTCGCGAGCCGCGGCGATCTTCCGTGAGAACGGCGGCCACCAAGCCGAAGCCTACGCCCTGCGTCATGCGGCCGACGCCCTGAAGTCGGCGGGGCGGGCGGACGAGTCCATTGCCACCTGGCGGCGGTCCGTGGCCTGCTGCCAGGAGCCGGGTGACGAGCGCAACGAAGCCGTGGGCCAGTACGGCCTCGGCCAGGCCCTCCTGGACGAGGCGCGCTACGACGAGGCCGCCACCGCCTTAGAGCGAGCGGCCGACATCCTGCGGCGGATGGGTTTCCCCTCGCCCGAAGCCTCCGCGCTCCTCGACCTCTCCCGCGCTCACCTGGCATTGAACCGGCTCAAGGAAGCCGTCGCCACCCTCACCCGAGCCGCCACGATCTACGACGAAGCCGGCGACCGCGAAGGTGAAGGTAAGGCCAACCTCCGCCTGGGTCACGTGCTCCTGAAGGCGGGCCGGACCCAGGATGCCGTCACGGCCTACACGCGGTCCGTCACCGCATACGGCGACACCGACGCCGACAGCGACCAGGGGACGGCTCTGTTCCACCTCGGCAAGGCGCTGGTGGTGGCGGGCCGGTACGAGCAGGCCGCCGCCGTCGCTCTGCGGGCCGCCGCCCTCTACCAAGGGGTGCGCAGACACGACCTCGAGCAGCGGACACTGTTCGAACTCGGCGGCGACATCGCGGAGTCGGGGCGGTCCGAAGAGTCCCTCCCCTTGCTCCGGCGGCTTCAAGAGGTCTACGCAGAGACCGGAGACAGGATCGGGGAAAGCTGGGGCCTGGTCCTGCTGGCCGGTGTCCTGGTGGACGCACGGCACTACCCGGAGGCGTTCGTTGCCAACCAGCGGGCCGCCGACTTCTGCCGTGAGGTGGGCAACTCTGCCGGCCTGCACTTGGCCCTGACCCAACTGGAGAAGGCCGAACTCGGCCTGAGACGGGGCGACCATCGCCTGCCCTGACCCACGCCCTGATCCCGAGGAAGCCCCTGCCGCTGAACCCGTGCACCCGGGCGGGTCAGCAGGTGGGCACCGGGCGGCGTCGGTCGGATCCGGGGCGGGGACGCGGTGGTGCTTCCCGGACCGTGCGGCTCTGCTCAGGGCCGTGGCGGCGCGCCGTCCGTTCGTATTGCCGTCAGTACTGCCGTTGGCGCGGCTGCCGTGTTCAAGTCGGTGCAGAGCCTTCGCCTCGGCCGACCGTCTACTTCTCCGCGATGTCAGGCCGACGCGTTCACGAGGTTGTTCCTAGTAATCACGTGATCCGCTGGACAGGCCCTAGGCTGGTCGACGAGTGGATCGGGTGACGGGGGCCGACACGGTGACGTACAGGGCGCGGCGCGGGAGAGAGCCCAGGCCTTCGGAGCGGGCCGCAGAAGGCACTGTGGACGAAGGACCCCCACAACCGCTGCGGCGGGACCGTGACTTCGGTGTCTTCTGGGTCGCGCAGACTCTTTCGGTCCTCGGGGACTCCTTCGCCCTGATCGCGTTGCCGCTGCTCGTGCTGCACGCGACCGGATCCGTCGCGCAGATGGGCCTGTTGACGGCCGTCGGCGGGGCGGCCTCGGTCGTGGCCGGGGTCTTCGCCGGGGTCGTCGTCGACCGGGTGGACCGCAGGAAACTGCTGGTGACCTGCGATCTGGTCCGTATGGCGCTGTACGCGGTGATTCCGCTGGTCTGGGTCTTCGGACCACGGATCTGGCTGCTCTACGTGGTCCTGCCGCTGTGCGAGGCCGTCGGCATGCTGTTCTCCGTCGCCTACGTCACCGTCGTCCGCAACCTCGTCGGCGTCGAGCGGATCACGGAGGCGAACGGCAGGCTGAACGCGACCGCGGCGGCGGCCGGGGTGGCCGGTCCGGTGTGCGCGGGGCTGGTGGCGGCGTGGCTCGGGCCGGCCGCCGCCGTCGGCGTGGACGCGGCGAGCTTCGGCGTGTCGGCCGCCTGCGTCGGCTTCGTACGGTTCAAGGGCACCACACGCCCCGCACCGGGACCCGTGGCCGGAACGGGAGCGGTCCGGCGGCTGTGGACGGATCTGCTCGCCGGGGTGTCCTTCCTGGTCCGGCATCCGGTGCTGCGCGTGCTGACCGTCCTGCTGTCCTTCTTCAGTTTCCTGACACTCGGACTGAACGACCTGCTGATCTACCACCTCAAGCACGATCTCGGCCGCGCCGACGCCGCGGTCGGCACCGTGTTCGCGGTCGGCGCGCTCGGCACGATCGCCGGGGCGCTCCTGGTGGCCCGGGTGCGCCGACGCCTGGGCTTCGGCCCGACCTGGATCGGTTCGGTGGCGGTGTGCGGATGCGCGCTGGCGGGTCTGGGCTGGGCCCGTGGCGTGCCGGCCGTCGCCGCCCTGACCGCGGTCTTTCTGGGCTTCGGGAGTGTGGCGGGCACGTGCTCCATGTCGCTGCGGCAGGAGGTGACTCCGGAGCATCTGCTCGGTCGGGTCACCTCGGCGTTCTGGACTTTGCACTACTCGGCGGCCCCGGCCGGCGCGGCCGTCCTCACCTGGGCCGCGGGGCGCCACGGCACGGCGGCGGTGGGCGTGGTCGCGGGCGCCTGCTGCGTGCTCGTCGCCGTACTGGCCCTGCTCACCCCGGTGCGCCGGCCCCGTAAGGACGGGGCCGGCGCACCGGTCGTCAGCCGTTGACCCCGGAGTAGTGGCCGAGGCTCCAGCGCCACAGCAGCCGCGCGCCCAGATAGGCGAGCAGCCCCACCAGCGGTGAGGCCGCCGCCAGCCAGTACGGCACCCCCGAGTCACCGCCGTGTCCGGTCAGTACGGCGGCCGGGAAGTAGGCGACGAAGGCCAGCGGCAGCCCGAAGGTGAGGAAACCGCCGACCGCGCGCGGCAGCACGTTGAGCGGATAGCTGCCGAACGTGCCGAGCAGTTCCTCCAGCCAGCGCCCCCAGTAGTCGGCGGCCGGGAAGCGCAGCGAGGCGCAGGCCACCGCCGTGAACAGGGCCGCCTCCAGGAGCATCCCGCCCAGCACACAGACGACGAGATACGAGATCCGGGCCGCGTTCCAGTCCAGCTGGCTGCGGGTCAGCGCCCCCACCATCAGCCCGGTCGCCACCGTCAGGTCGCCGATCGCGTTCGTGGGGAAGACGGAGAGCTGGAGTTGCCGGTGGACCGGCATCGGGCGGACGAGATATGTGTCGATCACGCCCTCCTGGATGTGCCGGGCCAGTCCGTGCACCCGGCCCAGGAAGAGCACGAACAGACCGTGCGCCAGCATCCGCGTCGCCGCGATCAGCAGCACGTCCTGGCTCGCCCAGCCGCCCATCCCGGTGAACCGGGTGAGCAGCACCGTCGCGAACACGATCACCGACACCTGCCAGATCGCGCCGATCGCGATCATCAGCAAGAACTCGGAGCGGTACTCCAGCTGTGCGCGGAAGTTGAGACGCGTGATGCGCCACACGATCCGCAGGGATTGCAGTGATGTGCGGAGCCTGTTCGTTGTGTTCGGCTTGTCCGTCGTGTTCGGCCTGTCCGTCATGCTCAGTCTGTCCGTCAACGCTCAGCCTCCCTGCGAGATCACGCGCCGGGCGGCCCGGTGCCACAGCAGCCGGGTGAACAGGGCGAGGGTCACCACCCACGCGGCCTGCAGGGCGAGTTGGGGGCCCGCCTGCGAGACCGGGATCCGGCCGACGTACAGCGACAGCGGCACACTCAGCGTCGCCTGGAAAGGGAGGAAGCGGCTGAGCGTGATGAACCAGTCGGGGAAGAACCACAGCGGCGCGTACACCCCGGACAGCAGGTTCTGCGCGAAGACCAGGATCAGGATCGCGGCGCCGTTGCGGAGCGTCCAGAAGCACAGCTGGTCGATGACCAGCATCACGTAGTACAGGACCCACTGGCCGAGCAGCACACTCAGCCCGAACACCGCCGCCACGGCGGCCGACCCGGGCGGCTGGACGAACCCGACGGCCAGACACACCACGTACCCGGTCAACGCCCAGACGAATCCGTAGACTTGCTCGCCGAGCGCCCGCAACGCGTAGTAGCGCTGCGGGGGCAGCGGGCGCAGATACCAGTACACGATGGTGCCGAAGTGCATGTGCTGCTGGACGGTGTCCCGGCCCGAGTACTGGTCCAACGCCCTGATCCGGGTGGCCAGTACGGCGAGCACGGCGTAGGTGACGGCCTGGTCGCGGGTGAGGCCCGCGGTGGTGCCGGTCGTCGCGTACAGGCCGCGCCACAGCGAGGCCACCAGCACCACCTGCACGACGAGGCGCAGCAGCGCGGCGGTCATCCGGGGCGGGGTGTGCAGCTCGCCGAGCGGGGTGACCCGGGCGGCCCGCCAGCCGCCGGGGACGGTCGCGCTCACGCGGCCTTCGCCTGGACGTACGCCGCCCGCATCACGTCCTCCAGGTCCGCCTCGTCGATCGCGAGGTCGGTCACCTCGTACCGCTCGACGACCTGCTTGAGCGCCTGGTGGACCGTCGGGGCGCCGGGCCCGTCCGGTCCGAACACCACATGGGGGCCCTCGCGTCGCAGCAGTGCGATGCCCGGCGGCGGGGCGATCGGCGTCTGTGGATCGGCGAGCGTGGCCCGCACCTGCCAGGTCGAGCCGAACCTGCGCCTGATCTCGTCCAGGGTGCCGTCGAGGACGAGCCGCCCGTGGTTGATGAGCACGACCCGCTCGGCGAGCCGCTCGACCTCCGTCATGTCGTGCGTGGTCAGCAGCACGGTCCGGCCGCGCTCCTCCACCTGGTGCTTGAGGAAGCCGCGCACCTGTTCCTTGACCACCACGTCCATGCCGATGGTGGGTTCGTCGAGGAACACCACGGGCGGGTCGTGCAGCAGCGCGGCGGCGAGGTCGCAGCGCACCCGCTGGCCGAGGGAGAGATGGCGTACGCGGGTGTCCCAGAAGGAGGAGAGGGCGAGCAGCTCGTCGAACTCGCCGAGGCGGACGCGGTGTTCACGCTCCGGCACCCCGTAGATGTCCCGCAGGATCGCGAAGGACTCACGCACCGGCAGGTCCCACCACAGCTGGGTGCGCTGCCCGAACACCGCCCCGATGTTGCGCGCGTTGCGCTCGCGCTCCCGGTACGGGACGACGCCCGCGACGCGCGCCTCGCCGGAGGTCGGGGTGAGGATGCCGGTGAGCATCTTGATGGTGGTGGACTTGCCGGCGCCGTTCGGGCCGAGCAGCGCGAGCAGTTCGCCGGGCGCCACCTCGAAGGTGACGTCGCAGACGGCCTCCTTCGCGACCCGCTCGGGCTTGACGAGAGACTTGAGCGCGCCCGAGAAACCCGGGCGGCGCACGGTGGTGTGAAAGGTCCGGGACAGCCCCCGGACCTGGATGCTGCCGCTCATACGGACGCCTTCCGGGTCAGTGCGATCAGCCACAGGGTGGCCACGAGCGAGGCCGCGGACAGGGCGGTCAGCAGCCAGGGGACGGCGTGGATCCCCGACGCCTCGATGCCCACGCCGAGCAGCGGAGGAGCCGCCACCCCGCCGATCATCGACGCCGCGATCACCCAGGCCCCGGCCCTCTTCGCCTGGGGGAGGGCCCTGTTGAGCCACGGCAGGCCGGTCGGGAAGACAGGCGCGATGAACAGACCCACACCGGCGTACGCCACCGGCGCCGCCCCGGGGATCAGCGCCAGCAGCAGGCACGCGGTCATCCCGGCCGCGCAGACCGCGAGGATGCGCTCGGGCGCGTACCGCAGGGTGAGCGGGACGACGAGGAAGCGGCCCGCGGTCATCATCAGCCAGTAGACGGAGGTGGCGGAGGCGGCGACCGTCGCGCTGTAGCCGACGGTCTCCAGGTGGGTGGGTTCCCAGCCGCCGACGCCCGCCTCGACGCCGACGTTCAGGATGTAGAGGAGCAGGAAGCCCACCAGGACGCGGGAGAGCAGGCCGCCGGAAGCGGCGGGCCGCTCGGCCGGGGACACGGGCGGCGCCTCGCTGCGGACCCCTCCCGTGCACAGGATCAGCGCCCCCGCGAGCACCGCGCACGCACCGAAGGCGTACGGGTAGTCGCCGGGCCCCAGCCACGCGACCAGCGCCGGGCCGAGGACCGCGCCGATGCCGAAGTGTGCGTTGAGGACGTTCAGCATGGCCGTCGAACGGTCGCCGAAGCCGACCGCGAACAGCTGGTTGAGGCCGTAGTCGATACCGCCGAAACCGAGGCCGCCGAGGAAGGCGGCGGCGAGCGCGAGCGGCCAGTTCGGGGCGAGTGCGAAGCCGGCGCCGCCCGCCGCCATCAGCGCGTAACTTGCGGACAGGAGCGCCCTGTTGGAGATCCGGGAGTGGATGGCGTTGAAGGCGAGGACGCCCGCGACACCGCCGGTGAAGTGCAGGCTCAGACCGAGGCCCGCCGCCGAGGGGGAGAGGCCGTACTGCGCGCGCAGGCCCGGGACCGCCGGGCCGTAGAGCGCCTGCAGCATGCCGATGAGGACGAATCCGATACACGACGCGACCGCGGCCGGTCGGCTGAAGAGCCGACCGGCCGCGGTCCTCGTGAGGGTGTCAGCCATGGATCTCCGAGAAGAGAAACGTGAATTCGGCGGGGGCGGGCCGCAGTTGGTACTGCGGAAGCGCGCCCGGACCGCACGACTGCGAGCCGATGCCCTGCTGCCCGTGGTCGAGATTGACCCAGACCGTGTCACCGGCCTTCAGATCGGTCGGATGCTCGGCCGCGTCGAGCTGCTCCGACGTCCAGCGACGCGCGGTGAACCAGAACTCCGGCTCGCCCTCGACCCGAAGCCCGCCGATCTCCACCCAGCGGACGTCGGACCGAGCGCCGTTCTCCTGCGGACGGACGTACGGCGTCTGGAGTCCGTCGATGGTCGACTCCCAACGCCCCACCATGGAGGCCGACTTGGTGTCCGGATAGGCCTCGCCGGGACCGCCGCCGAACCACCTCGCCCCGTGCACCGAGCCAGCGAGCCCCAGCCGGATCCCGAGCCGGGGCAGCGGCAGCCTCCAGTCGCCCTCGGGCGCCACGGACACGGTCAGCCGCAGCCGCGTTCCGTCGGACGTCCACCGGTAGACCGTGCGCAGGGCCACCTCGCGGGCGGCGGGCGCCACCCGGGTCCGTACGGTCAGCGCGTCGTCACCCAACTCCACCGAGTCCAGCCGGTGTTGCATCCGGTGCAGGCCCAGCTCCCGCCACAGCGGGCCGTAACGCAGATCCGGCTGCCAGGCCGCCCCGTTGTCGTTGTCGGTCGGCGCACGCCACACGTCCAGACGCAGCCCCCTGACATCGACCCCGCCGATGGACCGCAGCGCGCCCGTACGGGCGTCGAAGGCCGCCGGGCCCAGGGTGATCTGCCCCTTGCCGAGGACCGGACCGTCGCTCTGCGCCACGACGGTCAACGGCCGCGGCGAGAGCGGGAACTGCGCCCAGGCCACCAGGTGGCCCTTTTGCCCCCACACGGTGTCGGCCGCGAGCGTCGCCCGTACCGTCCACCGGGTCTCCCCGCCCCGTGAGTCGGCCGGCGGATCCGGCAGCTTCACGTCCGCCGATTCGCCCGGGGCGAGCTCCGGCACCGGCAGGACGCCCGCCTCGACGCTCTCCCCGTCGACCTGGTAGGACCACTCGAAGGCCAGCGCGGACAGATCGGCGAAGTCGTAGCCGTTGGTGACCCGCACGGTCCCGTCCGCCCCGTCGCCGACGATCCGGACCGGCTCGATCACCTTCTTGTACTCGACGAGGCCCGGGGACGGGGTCCGGTCGGGGAAGAGCAGCCCGTCGCAGACGAAGTTCCCGTCGTGCAGTTCCTCGCCGAAGTCGCCGCCGTACGCGAACCCGTACCGCTCGTCCTTGATGCCGTGGTCGATCCACTCCCAGATGAAGCCGCCCTGGATGCGGTCGTACGACTCGAACAGGTGCTGGTAGTCCGCGATCCCGCCGGGACCGTTGCCCATGGCGTGCCCGTACTCGCAGAGGATGAAGGGGAGTCCGCGACGCTTGTGGGTGCCGCCGTCAAGGCCGCGGCCTATCCTCTCGACCTCGGCGTGGTCGGCGTACATCCGCGAGTAGACGTCCGTGTCACGGCAGTCGATGTCACCCTCGTAGTGGATGAGGCGTGAGCCGTCCCGGCCGCGGATCCACTCGGCCATGGCGGTCAGCCCGCGTCCGGTGCCGGCCTCGTTGCCGAGGGACCAGATGACGACGGAGGGGTGGTTCTTGTCGCGCTCGACCATGCGGGCCGCGCGGTCGAGCAGGGCCGGGGTCCAGCGGTCGTCGTCGACGGGGTTGTCGCGCCAGGCCTGCTCGGTGAATCCGTGCGTCTCGAGGTCACACTCGTCGACGACCCACAGGCCGTACTCGTCGCACAGGTCGAGGAAGGCGGGGTGCGGCGGGTAGTGCGAGGTGCGCACCGCGTTGATGTTGTGCCGCTTCATGAGCAGCACGTCCTCGCGCATGGTCTCCAGGTCCAGGGCGCGGCCCCGCTCCGGGTGCCACTCGTGCCGGTTGACGCCCTTGAAGAGGAGCGGTGTGCCGTTGACCTTGATCAGGCCGTCCTCCAGGGCGACCGTGCGGAAGCCGACGCGCAGCGGGACGCGCTCGCCCTCGGTCGCGAGCACACCGTCGTACAGCTGGGGTGTCTCGGCCGTCCACGGCCGCACCGGGACGGTGACCGACTCGCCGGTCGCGACATCGATGTCGAGGCCGGGCACGGTGACCCGGCCGTCGACATCGGAGTCGACGCGCAGGGTCCCGAGGCCTTCGACATGGTCGTAGGAGGCGTGCACGAAGAAGTCGAGGACGCCGCCCGCCGGGCGGTGCAGGAGCGTGACGTCCCGGAAGATGCCCGGCAGCCACCACTGGTCCTGGTCCTCCAGGTACGAGCCCGCCGACCACTGGTGGACACGGACCGCCAGCACATTGCCGCCCGGCTCGAGCAGATGGCCGACCGCGAACTCGTGCGGCAGCCGCGACCCCTTGAACTCCCCGATGTCGGTGCCGTTCAGCCAGACCCGGGCACAGGACTCGACCCCGTCGAAGCGCAGCACCGCCCCGCCGTCCGAGGGCCAGTCGGACGGCAGGTCGAAGGTGTGCAGATGATCGCCGGTCGGGTTCCCGGTCGGCACGCGCGGCGGGTCGACCGGGAACGGGTAGAGGTGGTTGGTGTAGATCGGTGAGCCGTGCCCCTGGAGGACCCAGTGGCCGGGGACGGACACCTCGGCCCAGTCCCCGGCATCGAACCCCTCCGCCGCGAAGGAGTCGTCCTCGGCGTCGGCGGTGGGGGACAGACGGAAGCGCCAACTGCCGTTCAATGACAAGGACCGCGCGTCCGAGGACGCGTACCGGGCGCGTGGCGGGAGCGCCCCACTGCCCGGTGAGACGTCCTCGACGTAGTCAATGGCGGAAGTCGTGCGGAAAGACATCGGTCTCCTAGATCGTCCCTTGGTGCCCGTCGAGCTTGTCGATCAGCCCTTGATGCCCGTCTGCGCGACCCCCTGCACCAGCCAGCGCTGGAGGAAGAGGAACACGAACACCAGGGGCAGGATGGAGATGGCGGTGGCCATGAAGATCAGGTGGTAGTTGACGGTCTGGTTGGTCATGTACGAGGAGAGCGCGATCTGCACCGTCCAGGCGCTCGGGTCCTGGCCGATGACCAGCGGCCACAGGAAGGCGTTCCAGCCGCTGATGAAGGTGATGGTCGCGATCGCGGCGAAGAAGTTCAGCGAGTTCGGTACGACGATGCGCCAGTACGCGCCCCAGTAGCCGAGCCCGTCCACGCGCGCCGCCTCCTCCAACTCCTTGGGGAACCCCAGGAAGTACTGCCGGAAGAGGAAGCAGGCGAAACCACTGAAGAGCACCGGAATGACGAGACCCCGGTAACTGTCCACCCAGCCCAGCGAGGAGACCAGCACGAAGCTCGGCACGAAGGTGACGGCGGGCGGCACCATCAGGGTCCCCAGGACCATGTAGAAGATCTTGTTGGCGTGCTTGTACGGGATACGGGCCAGGCCGTAACCGGCGAGCGAGCAGACCAGCAGGGTGCCGGCGGTGATCAGGACGGCGACGACCGCGGAGTTGAACAGGGACCGGCCGAAGTCGACCGTCGTGTCGTGGAACAGCTCGGTGAAGTTGCTCCACTGGGGGTTCGAGGGGAAGAACTTCCAGTTCTCGCCGGTGATTTCGGGGTCCGTCGACAGCGCGTTGCGGACGATCAGATAGAAGGGGACCAGGAAGAGCAGGGCGGCGACGCCGATGGAGACGTACAGGCCGGTGTTGCCGATGACGCTGCCGCGCTTGATACGGCGTGGCTTGTCGACCGGAGCGACCGGAGGCACGGTGGTGGTCACTTGTCGTCACCCCTTCCGAAGCCCAGGAACTTGCCCTGTGCCAGTGTCACGATGAGGATCAGCAGGGTGAGGATCACCGCGCCCGCGCTGCCCTCGCCGTAGTCCTGGCTCTCGCCGAGCGCGGTGTAGTACAGCTCGACGAGCGGCGGACGGCCCCAGGTCGTCTTCGCCAGCAGGTTGTAGAACTCGTCGAAGGCCTGGTAGGCGGCGATGACCAGCAGCAGGATCACCGCGGTCGAGGTGGCCCGCAGTTGCGGCAGGGTGATGTAACGGAAGGTCTGCCAGCCGGGCTTGGCGCCGTCGATGGCGGCGGCCTCGTACAGCTCGGGCGGGATGTTCTGCAGCGCCGCGAGGAACAGGATCATGTAGAAACCGGCCTGCAGCCACAGCCGCAGCGTCACGATGACCAGCCAGTACCAGGGCGGATCGGGGTTGGCCAGCCAGGCGATGTTCTCGACGCCGAACCAGCCGAGGATCGTGTTCATCAGGCCGAAGCGGACCCCGCTGAACATCGACATCTTCCAGATCAGCGCGGCGGCGACATAACTGCACGCGGTCGGCAGGAAGAAGACGGACCGGAAGAACGCCTTCATGAAACGCAGCCGGTTCACCAGCAGGGCGAGACCCAGCGACAGCGCCCAGGTGGCGGGCACGATGAAGGCGGCGAACACGGTGAAGGTGACGAGCGAACCGGTGAATTTGCTGTCCTGCAGCATCTGCCAGTAGTTGTCGAAACCGACGAACTTGCTCGGCGTCACCGTGAAGCGCGCCTCGAAGAAGCTCAGCCAGAGGCTCCAGCCGATCGGCACATAGACGAAGACCGTCAGGCCGATGAGGAAAGGGCTCGTGAAGAGCCAGAAGTTGAAGGTGCTGCTGCCCCGCAGCCCCCGCCGCGGCCTGGCCGGCGAGGCCTTGGCCGAGGCGGGGCGCGCGACACCGCGTGTGGTGGTGGTCGACATGTCGCTACCCGTCCGTCTGTCTCCGTCCCGGCCTATCCGAAGAGCTTCTTGAGCTCGCGGTTGACGGTGGTGTCGGCCTTGGAGAGCTCGGCCTCCGGGTCACCGTTCTTGCGGACGCAGTTGGCGAAGACGTCCTCCAGCGCGGTGATCATGGCCTGGGTCCAGCCGATGTTGTCGAAGTGCCCGAAGTCGTTGAAGAGCTTGACGCCCTCGGCGGGCAGGCCCGTCTTGAGCTTGGTGGCGGACGCGGCGATCGAGGCGCGCGGCGGGATGTGGAAGCCGTACGACAGCGCGAAGTCCTCCTGGTACTTCTTCTGGTCGATCCACAGCCACTTCACGTACTCCTTGGCCAGGTCGACGTTCTTGCCCTTGGCGTTGACGAACATCGACCAGCCGCCGTTGACGACCGACTGCTTGCCGGAGTCGGTGACCTTCGGGAAGGGGAAGATCCCGAGGTCGTCGCCGAGCGCCTTCTGCATGACCGGCATGGCCCACATACCGCAGAACTGGATGGGGGTCAGACCCTGCACGATGGCGGAGGGGTCCCAGTAGTCGGTCGGGGCGTCGAGGAGAAGGTGGCCGCTGGTGAACAGCTGGCGCATCTTCTTGATGCCCTCCTTGACGCCCTCCGTGTGGTACGCGATCTGGTTCTTCGCGTCGAGGGTGTCGGCGCCGGACGACCAGATCAGCGGGTTGATGACGGCGTGCAGGTCGTTGCCGATGAACAGGCCCTTGACCTTGCCGGTGGTGAGCTTCGCCGCGGCCTCGATCAGCTCGTCGAGGGTGGTCGGCGGTTGGATCTTCGCCTTCTCCAGCACGGACTTGCGGTAGAAGAAGAACTGCGGGTCGTCGATCATCCGGACGCCGTATATCTTCCCGTCCACCGTGTGCGAGGCGATGTCGGCCGGGTTGAAGTCGGACTTGACCGGATCGATGATGTCGCTCAGGTCCGTCACCTGACCGCTCTTGATGAGCTGGATCTGCGGGTGGAACTCGAACACGTCGGGGGCGTTGTCGGTGAGCAGTGCGGAGAAGAGCTTGCTCTCGTAGTCCGCGCTGGTGATCCACTGCGTGTTCACCGCGGCCTTGTCGTAGCCCTTCGCGTACCGCTTGAGGGCGTCCTCGACGCCGGCCTCCCCGTACGCGTGGAAGTACTGCTTGATGGACTTGCCCGAACTCCCGCCCCCGGAACGCCCGTTGTTGCTTCCGCACGCGGCCAGCGGCCCCAGCGCGGCCAGCCCCGCTGCGGCCCGCAGGACGGATCGACGGTCCCAGTTGCTGCTCATTGCCGACATGGTGACGTCCTTGTCTCTTGTACGGCTGCGGCTCGAAATCGCTGTGCGGTGCGGGACGCTAACCTTCTGTTAAGGCTTCGGCAAGGGGTTGGACGAAGTCTGTTCGAAGCGTTGTCTGCGGTTCGGTGGATCGAACAGGGGTGTCGGCAGGGCGAGTTGGCGGGCCGCCGGCCCGGCGGCCCACGGCCCCCTAGAGAGCGGTGCGGCGCGGGACGGCCCTGCCGCCGGCGGGCTTCTGGCCCACCGGGTTCAGGGCGCCCTCCAGGGCGAAGGTCGCGGCGCCCAGGCAGACCGGGTCGGTGGGGATGGGGGAGAGGACGATCTCGGTGGCGGCCAGCGGTCGCCGCAGCGCGTGCCGGGCGACGGCCTGGCGCACCTCACGCAGCAGCGGCTCGCCGAGCGTGGCGGCCACCCAGCTGCTGAGCACGACGACTTCGGGGTTGAGGAGGTTGATCAGGTCCGCGATGCTCGCGCCGAGATAGCGGGCGGTGTCCCGGACGACCTGGAGCGCCACCGGGTCGCCGGCGGCGACCCCGCGGGACAGGGCGTCGATGGTGGCGGTCTGGTCGTCGGGATGCAACAGCGGGCTCTCCGGGCTCGACTCCCGCAGGTTCCGCATGATTCCGGGCGCCCCGACGTACGTCTCCACGCAGCCGTGGTTGCCGCAGTGGCACGGCCGCCCGTCGAGGACCAGCGTCGTATGGCCCCACTCGCCCGCGCTGTTGCTCACCCCGCGGTGCAGGCCGCCGCCGAGCGCGAGCCCGGCACCGACCCCCGTGCCCAGGTTGACGACGACGGCGTCCCCGCGACCGCGGGCCGCGCCGAACCACAGCTCGGCGACCGCGCAGGCGCGCAGCGGGTTGTCGAGGTGGAGGGGGTAGGCGATGTGCTCGGCCAGCAGGTCGAGCAGCGGCACGTCGTGCCAGTCCCAGTTCGGCGCGTACTCGGAGATGCCGGTGTCGCGGTCCACCTGGCCCGGCACGCTGACCCCGACGCCCAGGACGCGCGCGCCCTCGACCCCGGCCTGCGCGACCACCGAGCCGACGGCCGCGGCGACATGCCCGACGACCTGCTCCGGGCGGCTCTCGCCGGGGCGCATGTCCTCGGCGGCGCGGGCGAGCACGTTCAGCGCGAGGTCGAACAGCTCCACGCGGACGTACGTCTCCGCGATGTCGACGCCGATCAACGCGCCCCCCGACGCGTTGACGGCCACGAGTCCCCGAGGGCGGCCCCCCGCGGAGTCCTCGAACCCGACCTCGGTCAGCATCCCGAGGTCGAGCAGTTCACCGACGAGCGTGGCGACCGTGGCCAGGCTCAGCCCGGTGGCCGCCGCCAACTCCTGTCGTGAGGTGGGGGACGCGGCGATGATCTCACGCAGCACCTCGTAGCGGTTCGCGGTGCGGATGTCGCGCGATGTCCGCTTCACCTGCTTTGCCACCTCGGTCCTCCGTACCGCACAGCGGGGCTAGGGCCTGTCCGGCGGATCATGCCGCAGACGCGGGGCTTGGCACGCACATCTGCGGCGTTGTCGTCGGTTGCCGACGCTCCGCGTCGACGCCCTCCTCCGCCTTGCAGCTGCACGCACCAAGCCCCACTCGCCAGCGTCGATGAGGCACCGCCCGTTTCCTGCGACCTGATCCGCCGGACAGGCCCTAGGCGGTCCCGGCGCGGCGCAAGGCTATGGCCTGGCAAGGAGGTTCGACAAGGGGTTAGGAAAGGGGCTGAACAAAGTCCCGCACGAAGGGGTTGGTGAACTTGCCCGCCGGGTCCATGGTTTCGGCCAGGGTCCTGAAGTCGTCCAGTCGCGGGTAGCGCCCGCGCAGCACCTCCCCGGGCGTGGTGAACACCTTGCCCCAGTGCGGCCGGGGGTCGAACGGCTCCAGCGCCTCCTCGACCCGACGCACCACTGGCAGGACGGCCGCCGTGTCCTCGACCCAGGTGAAGTGCAGGGCCACGGTGTCCCGGCCGTAGGCGGGGCTCAGCCACTGCCGGTCGGCGGCCACGGTGCGCACCTCGCAGATCTGGAGCAGCGGCGCGATGTGCTCGCGGATCGCGTCGAGGGCGCCCAGCGCCGCGAGCGCTTGCGGGCGCGGCAGCAGGTACTCGGACTGCAGCTCGGCCCCGCTGCTCGGGGTGAACTCCGCCCGGAAGTGCGGCAGCCGCTCGTGCCACGGTCCGGGCACTCCGAACTGCTGGGTGCAGTTCTCGGCGGGCATGCCCGGCACGGGATGCATCGCCTCGGTTGCGGGCGCGGCCCAGGGGAAGTCGGGCAGCGGCTGGTCGGTACGGCGCTTGAGCCACACCTGCCGGAAGCCCGGACGCCCCCAGTCGGTGAAGAGACTCACGCTGTACGCCGTTGCCGCCACCGTCTCGAAGTCGAGCCCGGCGAGGGGAAGTTCGGTGAAGACGTGCTGGCTCACCTCGAAGTCCGGTTCCAGGTCGAGGGTGAGGGCGGTGACGACACCGAGTGCGCCGAGGGAGGTCACGGCGCCGTCGAAGCGTGCGTCGTCGCGGCCGATCGTGACGGTCGAGCCGTCCGCCGTGACGATCTCGACCTCGCGCACGGCGGAGGCGAGGGAGCCGTTGGTGACGCCCGAGCCGTGGGTGCCGGTCGCCACCGAGCCCGCCACGGAGATGTGCGGGAGGGAGGCCATGTTGTGCAGGGCGAACCCGTGCTCGTGCACTCGGCGTGCCAGTTCGGCGTACCGGACGCCGCCGGCGACCCGTACCGTACGGGCGGTCGAGTCGACGTCCACGGTCGGGGGCAGCGCGGTGAGCGAGACCAGTACGCCGTCGTCGCCGGGCTCGGCGATCTGGTTGAACGAGTGCCCGCTGCCGAGGACGCGGACGCCTGCGCTCTCCGCGACGAGCGCCGCGAGGGCGTCGTGCGTGTGCGGGCGGTGCAGTTCCTTGGCGGTGTACGTGATGTTGCCGGCCCAGTTGGTCAGGGTTTCTGTCATCCCTGTCGTGCCTCCCCGGGAAGTCGCCGTGCGCGGCCGTGCGGTGGCCACTGCTGGAAACTACCCCGGGGCCGGTCGGTCCGGTGTCCCGGCCCCGTCCCCTGTCGCGCGTGGCGGGCTGCGGTTACGGTAAAGGCGGTAGAGAGCGCTTGCTGTGTCGCCCTGTCCCGTAGTCGCCCCGTCCCGTAGTCACCGAGCCGGAGGGTTGACTCCTTGCCCGAGCGTCCCGTGGCGATGTTCGCCATGTCCGCCGAGAACGTGCCGCAGATCTTTCCGTCCGAGGTCATGGCCCGACTGCGTGAGGTCGTGGACATCGATCCCGCGCTGGTGGCCGAGGACTTCTCGGAGCCTCGTGTGCGCGAGGCGCTCGCCGGGACCGAGATCCTGATCAGCGGGTGGGGCTGCCCGCGGCTGGACGCGGCCACGCTGGACGCGGCGCCGAAGCTGCGTGCCGTGCTGCACTCCGCGGGCTCGGTGAAGGGCTTCACCACCCCGGCGGTCTGGGACCGCGGCCTCGTGGTGTCCTCGGCCGCCGTCGCCAACGCGCTGCCCGTCGCCGAATACACCCTTGCCATGATCCTTCTCGCCGGCAAGGACCTCTTCGCCCACCGCGACCGGTTGCGCGCGCGGCGCTCCGTGCCCGGGTGGGCCCTCGTTCCCGGCATCGGCAACTACGGGCGCCGTGTGGGTGTCGTCGGAGCGTCCCGTATCGGCCGCCGTGTGATCGAACTGCTGCGCCCCTTCGATCTGAGGGTGAGCCTCACCGACCCGTACGTCGACGAGGGCGGGGCGGCCGAACTGGGGGTTCCTCTCCTCCCGCTCGACGACCTGCTCGCCACCAGCGACATCGTCACCGTCCACGCCCCCCAGACCCCCGAGACCCGGCACCTGATCGGTCGCCGTGAACTCGGTCTGATGCCGGCCGGGTCGGTCCTCATCAACACCGCGCGGGGGTCGCTCGTCGACCACGATGCGCTGATCGACGCACTGCGGGCCGAGCGGTTGAGCGCGATCCTCGACGTCACCGACCCCGAGCCGCTGCCGGCCGACTCCCCCCTCTACGACTTCCCCAACGCCTTCATCACCCCCCACCTCGCCGGCTCCCAGGGCAACGAACTCACCCGCCTGGGTCTGACGGTTCTCTCGGAGGCGGAGCGGGTCGTCGCGGGGGAGGGGGTGGAGTTCGGGGTGGATGTGGGGGTGTTGGAACGGGGGGCGTGACGCGGCCCCAGACTTTCCTCGCCCCCGCCGCCCCTACCCATCCCATCCCCGGGGGCTGCGCCCCCGGCCCCCTGCCCGGGGCTGCGCCCCCGGTCCCCTTTCCGGGGCTGCGCCCTTGGGAACCCCACTCGGGGCTGTGCCCCTGATCCTCTTTCCGGGGCTGCGTCCCGGGTGTCCCCACTTGGGGCTGCGCTCCGGAGCCGCTCTCGGGGCTGTGCCCCTGGGCCCCTTTCCGGGGCCGTGCCCCTGGGATCCCCAATTGGGGCTGTGTCCCGGGCTCGTCCTGGGGGCTGTACCCCTGGGACTCGCACTTGGGGCTGCGCCCCGGAGCTGCTCTCGGGGCTGTGCCCCTGGGCCCCTGTTCGGGCCTGCGCCCGGCCCCTCACCCGGGCCTGCGCCCGGCCCCTCACCCGGGCCTGCGCCCGGCCCCTCACCCGGGCCTGCGCCCGGCCCCTCACCCGGGC